>JAZFYA010000340.1:0-4946 GCA_036443315.1 Pseudomonadales bacterium | reverse complement strand
ATTAATGAATTGTCTGTTATGAAGGATGGAAGATGGTCTATATCAAGGTGGTCTCCTTGAGAAAATAACCATGACCAGTAATCAATATCGTCTTTTATATCACCCTTACTCCATTTTTTCAATTCCAGAGTATGAATCTGGCAATGGTCAGTTAAGAGAACCTGATTGCTTGGGTCATAGAGTTTAAAACAATGATGAAAAGCGTCCGATTGGCGGATTACTTTTAGGTTATCTCCCAACAGCCATATTGATACTATCGGTTGTAACAGATAAAACCCGTCCCCTTTGCCTAATTGATTGTGATAAATATCCGCCCAGGTGTAGGCCATACGAGCGGGAAGTTCAGGGCCAACTTGTAGCTGAATTTCAATTTGAAAGAGATGGCCATTTTGTTCCTTCGCTTTGATATCAACAATGGTTGATTTATCATTAATGAACTCACGCTTGTTATAAGGATTAAGAAGAGTTACCTCAATAATTTGTTTATCCAGAGGAGGCGTTAACACTGCATTCAAAAAATTAATTAGTAGAGCCTTATTCTCTTCAGCACCAAGTAGCGATTTAAAGACACAATCGACTTGTGGATTAATGAGATGTTTCATGAGCAACGTACTCCACTTGTATTAATGAGTATCAATCTGGATCTATTCCAGCCTTGTGTAATAATTCCCGTAAACGTTCTTGCTCTTTGTCTTTCAGCGCTTCCCGCGCCAAGCCCTCTTCTTCTCTTTTTATAGCTTCTTTCTCTCTCGCTTCTGCTTTTTTCAGCGCTTGCTCTTTCTGCACTAGCACATCCTCCGCCAACGGGGTGCTTTTGATCTTTGCCAGATCCAGAAAAGGGTGCTGTAATGAGCACTGGTGCGAATAATTGTGTTTTGGTACAAACCCATCAATGGCCTTTAAGCTTTCAGCAAACACCCAGCGCTGCAAATCTTCTACCCACCCCGCAATGGTGTCTAATACCTCAATCTCTACCGTGTAATCCGGCTGATAGCGTGAATCAACGTACGCATCACAAAAAAACCCAAAGCGTTGTTTCTGTTGCTTGGTCTCCAATGGGAAGATCTTCTTGATCTCTTGGTTGAGCTTTTTCGTCTGGCCCCGTAACTCGACCAATTTATGGGTGCGGGGTTTATAGTGGGTGAGTACTAACAGGTAAGCATAAAACAAGCGTTCGGCCATTTGATGCAAATTGAAAATGGCGAAGGCCGACATATCGCGTGGGTAGTGTAATTGAAAGGATTGCTGAGACTCGATGGCTTTGCGGTAAAAGCGTTCAAAATAGCGAATACTCATCTTGCGCCGCTGCTCAGCGGATAAGGGTTGGGGTTGTGCCAGGGTAACCTCGTCGTCAAACAAAACAACGCCTTCCTTGATCACGTCCAGATAAAAATACTCACTGCCGCTCAAGGACTGATTAAAGCGCTCCAAGGTCTCATAAATCACATGGAACGGGGCGGTCAGGGCAGGGTGTTCCTGCACGTCGTGAACGAGCTTGTGCAGCAGCTTATGTTTTTTCTTCGAGTCTTTTCCTCGCAGGATCACCAGAATATCAACATCCGAGTTGTATTCGGAGACTAAGCCATTGTCATCGACCCGGCGGTCATTGATGAAATCCCCTCGGGAGTAACTACCAAAGAGCCAGATCATCGCCACATCCTTTTTGCCCACTTGGTGAACGATCTCCACCGCCGTTTCAATTTCGGCTTGGATCAAGGGCGGTACGTGCTCTAGTGAGGTGTTTAAGGTGGATTTATCCAGGCTCATGGGATTATTCGTGAGTATTGTCCATTAATTAATTAGTCGAGCTGACAATAATAACATTGCGTGATCGTTCCAGACAATCAAGTGTCGGGTACTGTGCACATTCGTGCGAAAATGGGCGCTAGAGAAATACGGAAAACCGTAAATTGTGGGCCGCAGCGAGGAAAAGGGCGCGTTCTTCGGCATTGCAGTAAAGCCGCTGTCCCTTGGTATCAAAGAGCCGCATCGCCAAGGGATTGATTTTGCGTTTGTTATCCATTCTTAACACTATAAATTGATGAGTGTTAAATTTCAAGGCGGGTTGTAAACCGTCCTGTGCGGGTTGTGGCGCGGCCATGGCTGCTCGCTGTGCAATTTCCTTAACAGAATTAGTCATTGGGTTAAATAGAATGCGATAACAATCAAGCTAAAAAGCGTTTTAATGGTTTTTAGGTTTTGTTATGGGGGTCTTTTAGTCAAAGAACCCCAAAACGGTAACGTTTACCAGCTGATGTTAAATATTGCCGTTTTGCACAGTCTCATGGGCACTGGGCCAACTAGGCAACGGTGGATGAAAACTCGTTAGGTGTTGATTACTACGATTCTGCTGGAGGTGTAGTCCAGTAAGAAGTCAATGTTTTGCTTCACTTCGGTTCCGTCATTGGAGTTGTAGAAGAGTAGCCCTTTTACCGGATCCCAGCGAAACGCACCTACATGGTAGTCACTATACACTAAGACACGCGTGCCAATCTTTATGTCGCCCTCTTCCAGGGTCGACCCGGCTTTACTTTTGTGACCTAGGTAGCTTTCTCCGTAAGCCAACTGTTTTGGCAGGGAGTCCAGGCTTATTACGGTCTTCGCCAAGCTGAGCTGAGCTTCGCTTCCCAGATTCTTCCATTTCAGAGAGTCGTTCTTCAGCCACTCTACCGATATCACCGCACACAGTTGCGCAATAGGAATGTAGTCATCCATATTGTCCCCATCGCTGACCAGCACATGGCTAAGTGTTGTTCCTGAAAAGGCTTCCATCATTGGGGCATGCATCCACGGATTCACAATACTGGCTTTGTCTTGTATAGAGAAATCTTCCGCGGCCGAGTACAGTTGTAGCTGTCCGTCTCCGCCCCCGTCACATTTTCGTTGCAAAGGGCTTGTATTTTTAATGCCTGCCTGTTGATTTATCAGCGCCTCCGCCGACTGTCCCTTAACCACCTTGTCGGCTACCGCATCCGCATGTCGCTCATAGCTATCACCGACTTTACCCACACCCCCGTTCAACTGTACCCCCACGCGTTGTTGCAGCACATGGGTCGTTTCGTGCGCGGTGGTATGTAAGTCCGGTGAGGGGCTGGAAAATGCGATTTTATTGCCCGTCGTATAAGCTTCTGCGCCAATCGCTTTTGACGCGGTGGCCGCTTTCGTCCCCGTAAAGGCCTGCACGCCACTAATGTCATGCTGACCAAAGGACTGTTGAATTTTATCTAAATGAGGTAACTGACTTCCCGCGCCTTGTACGCCAGTAGCCGCAGCTTTATGAATACCCTCGGTTTCCGCTGTTTCCATCCTATCAAGCAGCTGCACTACAGCTTGATTGCCAATCGTCCGTTGCAAATACATAAAATCTTCATGTTTCTGAAGAGGATGTTGTCCACCTGCTGCTATCCTCTGAACCACGTGATTAATGGAAGCGGGTGAACCATTAGGCGGAATATTCATACCCCTCATCTGTGCTTGAAGCTGAGCATGCTCTAACGATGACGCATTTTCCTGCACGGTATCAGTAACACGGGATTGTGGTGCCGCTGTTTCTACCGTCTGCGCAACCTTTGCTGTCTGAGGCATCTTATGATCCTTATAAAAATGGATATTATCTTATTATTATAGTGCGAGTTTAGGTACTTTTCATTTTTTTCTCGCTGTCGGCGATCAAAACACCTCTGCCATTTAACAGTATTTATAGGTCTGTTAAGCAACCGTGCACCTGTTATGGCGGTATCGCCCTTATTCTCCGTAGAGGATGGATATATCGCCTATAAAAACAGTGAGTTACGCATAGTTAACACTATACCTATATTGTGTTAAATTATTTGTCAGGTAAGTTTTGTTCTTATGGCTAGGTGTGCATGCCCGCTTTTCCAGTCGTTGATTGTCCGCTCCTGGCAACATAGCGGCTATTTAGAAGATGTGACAACAAATTACACGTATTACGTACAGACCCGTAAATCAGAATGGAGCGGAATACGCAGTTGTCAAAGCTCACAACCATAACGCACCGTTTCATCGGGGAATCTAACTTTTATTTCAAGCCTCCCGCCCATCGCTTCTACATAGCGACGTACTGTTTCAAGTGTAACTCCGCCCTCTCTACGCTCGGTTAAGGATATATTGACTTGGGTAGTGTCTAAGCTTTCCGCTAATTGTTGCTGTGTAATGTGGCGATGCTTGCGCAATTGATTAATAAAATTAATTTCGTCAAGAATAATATCTGCCTTGTGACGTGCTCTCTCCTGAGCATCACGTGGCATTGTTTTATTTATAAGCTCTTGTATTGGTTTGACCATGATTTATACCTCCGCCTCTTTCAATTGCTCTAAATATTGTTGATATAGTTTGTCAGCTATTGGAATATGTTTTTTATACCAACGTTTATCACCTTCTTTATTGCCGCCCAATATCAATATACCGCGTCGTTTGGGGTCAAATGCATACAAAACACGGTAAGGTTTGCCTTTATGCTGCACCCTAAGTTCCTTCATATTCTTAAACCTTGAGCCTTCCAATGTATCGGAATATGGACGCGATAAATTTGGTCCTTGCCCCTCTAACAAATATATACCCACCAAAATATCCTCTTGCTCTGCTAAAGTCAGCCCTTCAAACCATTTGTCGAAGATTTCTAGTGTGTTAATGATCCAGCTCAATAAACGCTCCACATATATTAAATAATAATAATAATACATACATTATATAATGTATGTATTATATTTTGCAAGGGAAATATCGTGAGGGGTAATGCAATATAGTGTTGTTTCTCTTGGGCTGAGTTTGGTTGATACTGATTGGTACTATATAATGGTGTTTATAGGCAGAAACAACACTGTATTGTAAATCATGGTCAAAATTTGCAGTACTTTTTAAGTGCCAAACAATTATCCAAATAACTCCGAATGACTACCCATACGCACATACTCAATTTCTTGTTG
>JAZFYA010000339.1:0-13368 GCA_036443315.1 Pseudomonadales bacterium | reverse complement strand
TGTTTATCGATGCCCAATGTGTGACAAGACTTTTAAAAGAAAAGCTCAAAACCCCACACTAAATCTCCATAAAACTAAGGATGGCTTGCCCTGTTCAGGGCACACTGGGTATTATGAAGACATTATTTATTAATAGAAGGGAGATAAAATGACTGGAAGAAATGCATTTAATAAGCTGCCGAAAAAGTATCACCAAAACATCGCGTAGAAATTGAAGCCATGAAACCCATCTCCCAAGAACAGAAAAAGAAACCTGGATGAACCCGTGTGCCAATCACTATCTTTCCGCAGCTCCAATTAGTTCATTGATAACCGCTAACAGGGCGCTTTTCTTGAAAGGTTTTGCCAATGTTTTGTGAGCGCCAGCAGCTAGCGCTTCATTTAGTTTCTCATCACTCAATGCTGACACAACGAGAATTTTTAACATTTTGTACTCTGCGTTGTTATTAATGTACTTAAGCACTGAAAAACCGTCCATATTCGGCATGCTTAAATCAAGTGTCATTAAGTCGGGCTGAAAAGTGGGCAGCATGGAACCCGCCTGAAATCCGTCCTGTGCTATCAACGTTTCATAACCTGCACGTTTTAAAATCCGCTGGATAGATGCCGACATCTCCTGTTCATCATCGACAATCAATATACGATTAGACGCTGTTTGGAAATCGGTGGGTATTGGCATCGCGTTTTCTTTAAGGAAACGAATAAATTCCTTTTCTTCAATGCGGTTATTTCCTCGTCCAGGCAGCTTATAAGCCTTCAGGCTGCCTCGATCAATCCAACGAATGACAGTACGAAAATGCACCTTGCAATATTTTGCGATTTCACCTGTGGTTAATACTCGCCCGGGCATTTGTGGATTATCCATAGGGCTGATCGTCCTCCCTTAATAGCATTGTGAAGCGCCAAACTTAGTATCTATTAGCCTATAAAGCTATAAATAATTGATCTAATAGAACAAGTGACATTAGTGACAAAAGTGACTAACATGATTATAGCTTAAACAGAGCCGTTAGGGAGTCAATATGGAAAATTCCTTGTTACTGGTTGATGATGAGCCAGATGTATCCAGGTCACTTTCCCGCTTACTAAAACGTGATCACTACCAGATTCATATAGCCAAGAGCGGAGAAGATGCGCTTAACGTATTAAAGTGCCATCCCATCAAGGTTGTTATTTCTGACCAACGTATGCCACACATGACTGGCTCGCAATTCCTTGCGCAGGTTAAAGAAAAGTACCCAGAAACTATCCGTATCATTCTCAGTGGCTATGCAGATTTCCAAGCATTAAGTGATGCCCTTAATGAGGGGGAAATATACAAATTTTTAGCCAAACCCTGGAATAGCGAGCTGTTGCGTGCCGATATAAGAGAAGCCTTTCAATTACAAAAATTACGCCAACATAATAAACAGTTATCGCACTTGTTTGACAGTACCATTGAAGCCATTGTGCTGAGTAATACTCAGGGCATCATTGAAAGTGTTAATCCCGCGTTCTGCGAGCTTAGCCAGTTTTCTGCTGATGAGGTTATTGGTAAAGGAGTCAATGAATATTTTGTTAGTCCATTGAATCAATCACTGCCTGAAATGCTATTGGCTGGTAAACCAGGCAAAGAATGGCATGGAGAACTTGCCTGTCGACAGCGCAACGGCGCCAAGCTACCCGTCTGGCTCAGTTATACCGCAATCCAAGGCCCCTACGATGATACGCATTTTGCTGCATTGTTTATCGATATCACTGATCAAAAACGTAAAGAAGCACGTATTGAATACCAGGCTTATCACGACGAGCTAACCGGCTTGCCCAATCGCCGCCTGTTTAATGATCATTTAGAGTTAGCGCTTCATCATCATCGGCGCAACCAGCAAAACCTCGCGGTATTGTTTATTGACCTCGACCGGTTCAAACAGGTTAACGATACCCTGGGCCATCAAGTGGGTGATGAACTACTGATAGCAGTCGCTGAACGATTGAAAACCGTGATAAGAAAAGGAGAAACACTGGCGCGTTTTGGCGGTGACGAATTTATCGTGGTCTTGCCTATTTTAAAAAGTATCAAAGAATGCGAAACTGTAGCTGAAAAAATTATCGCCTGTTTAAAGGAGCCTTTTGTATGCCGCCAGCAAAAAATACATATTGCACCTAGCATCGGTATCAGCACACCCGTGACAGATGGAGATAATCAGGATTTACTGATACGACACGCCGACAGCGCAATGTATAGAGCCAAAGCATTGGGAGGTAACAACTTTCAGTTTTTTGACGAAGCCAGCAATCACCATGTCAAAGAACTATTCCATGTTGAGAATGCGCTACATGAAGGCATTAGCAATCACGAATTTATAGTGTTTTATCAGGCCCATGCCAACCCCAACAATGGCAAAATATGCAGCTGTGAAGCCTTGGTACGCTGGCAGCATCCAGACAAAGGTATTCTTCAGCCTGGATCATTTATTGATGTTGCCGAACAAACAGGCTTAATACTCCCAATGGGTCAAAGTGTGCTGCAGCAGGCCTGCGAACAACTCTCTCAGTGGCGCCATCGGGATAAGCTTGAATGCAACCTTTCTGTCAATCTGTCTGCCCGTCAGTTTAATAATCCAAATTTACTCAATGATATCTGTAAACAGATATCACGCTATCGAATCGAGCCTCACTGGCTGGAAATTGAAGTGACGGAGAGCATTTTACTCAATGATATGGCTAGTAGCATAGACATTTTGTCGTACTTAAGAGACATCGGCATCCGTATTGCCTTAGATGACTTTGGAACGGGCTACTCTTCGTTAAGTTATCTGCAACAACTGCCTATTGATACCTTGAAAATTGACCAAAGTTTTATCCGAGAACTACCTAACGATAAAAAATCCACCATCATCATCAAAGCTTTGTTAAGCATGGCTAAGGGACTGGGGTTAACAGTCGTCGCCGAAGGTGTAGAAACTGCTGAGCAGTATGAATTTCTGCGCAACGAAGGCTGCGATCTTATTCAGGGCTATTTTGTCAGCCGTCCGATCAGTAGTGAGGAATTTACTGATCTACTTCAACACAATAGTTAGACTAGGAGCAGTAGTATGGATATTCCTGTGAACGAACTTGAACAAGTAAGCAATACTAGATTGGTTACAAAAAAACGTTGTACCAATGCAGTATTCACTGCCATTGTATTATCTTGCTGTGTTATACCTACCCCCCTGGTTTTGGCTGATCCAACGGTCAATACCTTATCATCCGCACCGGTAAAACCACAACAAAAACCTTCGAATAATAGCCTATCGTTTGCAACAAACTATTATCTGGACGATCGCGGCCATAACACATTGAGCCTTATTTACAGCAGTAAGTCGCTACCCTACGGTTTGGCCTTTTGGGGATTTACCGACCTGGATTCTAATCAGGACAATGAAGATAGCCGCAGTGATATGACCCGATATTTTACCGAAGCCAGGCTGACAAAAATGTTTGGCGGTGGCTGGGGTGTTCAAGCTGAATACAATGATGCCAGTGGTACCGGTAACAACTTGGGACGATTTGGCGTGGTGTATAAATTCCCGTTAGACAATCGGTTTGTGATGCTTCGTGTCTTTCCGGTGGAAACTGATGGCGATGGCGGCCAGGTGAGTTTGATCTGGCGCACAAAAATTGGACTGGACAACCTATTCTTTGAAGGCTTTATTGACTATAACATCAAAGAAGGTCAGACCAACCGAATAGTTTCCGAGCCACAACTGCGTTATAGGGTAAGTGACCGGCTTGGTATAACACTGGAATACCGAATTAACGAATTTCTTAAGCCGACCCCCAAAGATCATAAGGGCACGGCACTGGGTCTTTACTATAAATTCTAGTTATCAGTTTTCTCATGGTTTGTAGACCATGTTGGAGGTTACTATGCGACGTTCATTTTTTCTAACTTTAACAGCCTTAATCCTGAATATATCTCTATGCTTGCCGAGTATGGCCGCACAATCTGAGGATGTTATTCATCTTTACATCGACGCGGACAGAACAGGAACGCGTGCCTCTGGTATCGCCATAGAGCAAGGCATTCGGGTCGCTTTGCACGAAGTGGACAATAAACTCGGTAGTAGGAAGATAAAGTTAATTATCCGCGATCATCACGGTAGTTCGGTACGTAGTAAAAAGCACTTGGAGGAGTACCTAAACGATAACAATGCACTGGTAGTATTTAGTGGATTACATTCACCACCGCTACTGGATAATCTCAGTTTTATCAATGAAAACCAGGTTCTAGTTCTAGACCCATGGGCGGCTGCGGGTCCTATTACCCGCCATCCATCTGGCGATAACTGGATCTTTCGATTGTCGATTGATGACACTAAAGCCGGCATTGTTATTGTGGAAAATTCCTTGGCTGAAGGGTTTAAAAAACCCTATTTACTGCTTGAGGAAACTGGATGGGGAAAATCAAATTATAACACCATGACCAAGACCTTAGAGCGTCATAATCTATCCCCTGTCGGAACTCAATGGTTTAACTGGAACCTGGGTAAAACCGGGGCAAAGATCATTTTGCGCAACATTGCTAAAGCAGGTGCAGACTCTATTCTACTAGTGGCCAATGCACCCGAGGGAAAAACATTTTCCAAAGCGATGTTGGAATTATCGCAGGCCGAGCGCCTGCCCATTCGCAGCCACTGGGGAATCACTGGGGGTGATTTTCCACAAGTTATTGATGCCAGCATTAGAAAACAGCTGGATCTTAAATTCCTGCAAACACGCTTTTCATTCATCAGCTCACCAGCAACACCACTGTCTCGACAAGTACTAGCCACAGCAAAACAATTATTCCCGGAGATCCAAACAGCGGCTGATATTAACGCGCCAACCGGGTTTATCCATGCCTATGATTTAACGCGCTTACTCATTGCTGCCGTTAAGCAAACACCGTTGACTGGCGACATAAAGCGCGACCGGAAATCGCTACGAGTCACCATGGAAAATTTGAATCATTCAGTACAAGGCTTGATAAAAACCTATACTAAACCCTATGGTGTGTTTGATAAACAACACACTGATGCGCACGAGGCACTTTCAATTGATGATTTTGTGATGGCTTATTATGGCGATAAAAACCAGATTATCCTTGTCCCCAAACTGAAATGACCCACACTGACAACCAAGAGGCAAGCCGGACAAGTAGAAGACTACCTATTGCCTGGGCTTTTAGTCTTCTCCTCTTTATCAGCACGGTACTGTTCGGAGCGGGTATTGCGATTGTCGTGACCTATCAGGTGGATTCGCTGCTTAGGGAAAGCCGCCAGGCCTTTATCAAGCAAGAAATGCAAGGATTAAGCCGCGAACTTAGCAATTATGTATTGCTTAGAAACAGCGCATTGAAAGATTATGCCGCCTTCCCGGTGATGACCCAGTCGGTAATGCAGCCACAGGCCAACCAAGGCAATATACAGGATTTTATGGATGACTTATTACTCCTGGGCGACAAGGTTCCTTTAACATTATACGATTTCTCCGGAGCCGTTATTTATGCTACCCACTCGCCTCCCGCCTGCACCTATAAGCCAGATAAAACATGGAACGATCCATTGATGCCAGGAGTCAATCTATCGATTTGTACCAGCCCCACTAATCAACAGAGCTATTGGCACATAATTACCCCCATCAACTATCTCGGCCAAGCGGAAGGGTTTTTTCTTGCTGAGCTTGCGATCAGTAAAGTGATAGACGCGCTGGCGCTCACTGAACACGCTCGGCATCATCAACTGCAACTGGCAAAAGACCAACAGGTTTTTCTAAGTCTCGGTGAACCGGTCACCACGCCAACTACCCAGATTGACTTGGATGAATTAGGCATAACGCTAAGCTATCGCACGGATGACAGTGCGCTGCAAAAAGGCAGGGATACTATACTCTTCCAGTTGATGGTTTCTGGGGTGATTATCTGGGGCTTGATCGTGTCAATATCCAACCGCTTGGGGAAGCATTATTTTATCGAACCCTTGCTTCGGCTACGCCAGTTTGCCACCGATATTGCCGATGGCAATACCATTGAAATGCCTGATTCAACACAAAAGATTCATGAAATTAGTGAGCTGGAGACACATTTTAAAACCATGGCGGCAAAGGTTATTCACAGGGAAGCCTCACTTTATCAAGCGAAAAAAGCGCTGGAAACAGTCAATCAGCAGCTGATTGACCAGCAGCAGCAACTGGTGCATTCAGAAAAAATGGCCTCCGTAGGCCAGCTAGCCGCTGGCGTGGCCCATGAAATCAACAACCCCACCGGTTTTGTTATGGGAAACTTGGAAATTCTCAATGAGTATAAAGACAGTATAAAATTGCTGATCCAATGTTATGAACAATTAGAAGTCAGTGCCTCTGCAGCGGGTAACGATAGCATCAACGAGGCGTTACAGCAGATCAATACCGTGAAAACAGAGCAGGAAATCGACTATATAATGGAAGATATGGAGGCATTAATCAGTGATTCTTTACGCGGCGCCGAACGTATTCAAAAAATTGTGAAGGATTTAAAAAGCTTTTCACGCGTTGATGATACCGATATGAAAGAGGTAGACCTCAATGAGGATGTGATAGAAACAGCACTGCGATTGGTATGGAATGAACTGAAATATAAGTGCACCCTGCATAAATCACTATCAACCATACCCCTCTATGCCTGTCATCCCGGTGAGTTAAGCCAGGTTATTTTGAACCTTTTGATCAATGCATCGGATGCGATAGAAACGAAGGGGGAGATCACCCTGACCAGTGATTACTGTGATGCAGAAATAGTCATCCAGGTATCAGATACTGGCACAGGCATAAACGAAGAAACCATGCTAAAGTTATTTGACCCATTCTTTACCACCAAAGATATTGGTAAAGGTACTGGGCTTGGCCTGTCCATCTCCCAGGGCATTGTGAAAAAACACGGAGGCAGCCTTAGGGTCAACAGCCAATTAGGACAAGGGACTACTTTCACCATTCGCCTTCCTGTCACCTCCCCACTTTCATCAGCGGTTATGTGACATCATAGCTTTTTTACAGCGCCGTTTGTTGAGTAGCCGGTGTGGGTGACAATGACTGCCTAGGGGTTGTAAGTCCCGTTTCGCGGTGCCCTGAATAGAACGGGCGCCCAACATACACCTCGAATTTTTATCGGTTATTGAGTGTTGGCTAGGGTGCTACCCAGGAGGTTCCATTGAGTCAGTCGACTATATCATGTCAAGATCTGGAAACACTGTCTCATCAACTACAGGAAGCGCAGTCGCTAGCAGACATGCGTGCCAGACAGCTGGTACAAGCTGAAAAACTGGCATCTATGGGCCTACTGGCAGCGGGCATAGCCCATGAAATCAAAAATCCGGTCGGTTATATCAGTAATAACCTGGAAATTCTGGAGGAGTATGTACGGGCTTATCAAAAAATCTTCTTCCTCCTGCCTAAGCTGCTTTCCACCCTGAAAAACGTAAGCCAACCCGCTATCAAACGACAAATTGATCAGCTCGAATCTATATGGTTAAGCGAAGATATCGATCAAATCAACACCGATATCAATCAGCTAGTTGAGGATTCCATGACCGGGGCAAATCGCATTGCCGATATGGTTAAGCATCTCAATGGATTTATCCGTGTTGAAGAGGAAAAACCTAAACTTTGTGACATGAACGAGGAACTCAATACCATCCTGAAACTGATTCAACACGAATTCAAGCACCAGATAAAAGCCCATGTCACATTAAATGAACTGCCAAAGATTTATATATTTCCCAGCGAAATACACCAGGCTTTTCTTAATTTGCTAATGAATGCCATCCATTCCATTTCTGGATCAGGCGATATTTGGGTGACAGCTGAGCATCACAGCGATAGTATTTCCATTAGTATCAAAGACAATGGCTGCGGTATTCAAGCGCCCGATATCAAGAAAATTTTTAATCCATTTTTTACCACCAAGAGTGCCAAAGAAGGGACTGGGTTGGGCCTGTCGATTTGCGTCACTATTGTAAAAAACCACCAGGGTTCATTGACCGTTGAAAGTACGCCTACACAGGGTAGTGAGTTTGTCATCACCTTACCCGCTGAGAACCAACCGCAAGATATTGTATCAATAACCGCATCCTTTAAGGATGCCCCTATTCATTGAGGACCTCAGTTTCCACGTTATAACATCTTATTCTATGCTCCAGAAAAGCAATGGTTTTACCTAACCCTTTGTTTTTATTTAAAATTTACTTTTAGTAATATAAGAATGCCCTGCTCTATAGCCAGATATTACTTGCCCTCCTTATGTCACAAATGTCATATTAGACACAACTGTCAAATAGAATCGGGAGTAAAGAAGAGTCAAATGATGAAAACCAGTATTTTATTTGTTGATGATGACCCCGGTGTCACCGGTGCCTTGAAAAGGTTATTTCATAAATCGGGCTTTGCAGTGAGCATAGCGAATAGTGGAGCACAAGCTCTGGCCATGATGAACCACCAGCAATATACGGTTATTGTATCTGACCAACTGATGCCGGGCATGAAAGGTACACATTTTTTACTACGTGCGCACATCAAGCAGCCGGAGGCTCTGAAGATAATGTTTAGCGGGGACATTGATACCATGACAGATAATGATGCTCTACACGATAATGATATCTGCCAATTTATTCCCAAGCCGTGTTTTGATGACGAACTCATTAGTTATATCAATAGCGCGCTTCAGGCAAGGTAAGTCATGTAGGAACAGCCAGTAGGTGGCTACTCATGGACTGGAAGGAGAACACAATGTCCAACAAAAAAACCGTGCTGTTTGTAGACGATGAAAGTAGCGTATTAAATACCTTAAAGCGCCTGTTCAGGCATGAAAAGTACCATGTTTTTACCGCCATCAGTGGCACAGAAGGTCTTAAAATTCTTGACGAAATGGCAGTGGATTTAGTGATCTCCGATCAACGCATGCCCCACATGAATGGTGTCGAATTTTTGCAACAGGTGCGCGAAAAACATCCCGCAACTGCAAGAATGATTATGTCTGGTTACGCTGATATTGAGGCGGTTATCAATGCCGTCAACATGGGTAGTATTTGCCATTTTTTGACTAAACCATGGGATAACGATGAATTAAAACAAATCGTTTGTGACTACTTTATCAACGTATTCCGGTCGACAGCCAAAATTGATGAACAAAATAAAATTAGCCAACAATTACACTTGACAGTTTTTGAGCAAAAGGTGGAAATTGATTTTCTTAAGGACCAGCTAAACCATCAATGAGATCAGGAGATATGGCATGAATGCTACAGTTAGCTCCAACATATTATTAGTTGATGATGAGCAAGATGTATTGAGCTCTCTTAAACGCACATTGCGTTCAGAAAACTTCAACATTTTAACCGCACAAAACGCCGAAGAAGGACTAAGTATAGTCAACAGAGAAGACATTCATCTGGTTATCTCTGACATGCAAATGCCTGGCATTAATGGCGCAGAGTTTCTCCAGAATGTATCGAGATTAAGCCCAAAAACGGTCAGAATGATATTGACGGGGTACGCCGACCTTGACGCTACCATACACGCCATCAATGAAGGAAAGATTTATTCGTACATCACCAAGCCCTGGAAAAAAGACCACCTTATTAAAGTCATTGATTTAGCACTGCATACCCAAAGACTTGAAAGCGAAAAAAAACGACTGTTGGAACTGACACAAGAGCAAAATAAACGACTGCAAGAGTTTAATGTCGAATTGGAAATCAAAGTAGCTGACCGCACCTCTGAATTAAAACAGTCAAACGATCGCCTGGACAGCGCCTATAAGGACCTTAAAAGAAACTACCAAACAGCGATTGAAGTATTTTGCCGAATGATGGAGCTACGAAACAGTGAAGTCGCAGGGCATTGCAAACGTGTTGCCGAGCTGGCAAAAAGTATAGCGGTCATGATGCATTTGCCAGAGCAAGATATCGACAATATCTATTATGCGGGGTTATTGCATGATATTGGGAAGATACATCTTTCCTCACTACTGACAGGCGCTCCATTTAATAGTTTGACGCCTGATGAAAAGAAAGCCTATTACGAACACACCACATTGGGTGGATCCTTATTAATTCCTCTCGATCATTTTCACCCTATCAGCCACCTTATACGCCACCACCATGAGCGTTATAACGGCACGGGATTTCCAGATCAACTTAGAGGCAATGAAATTCCATTAGAGGCTGCCATACTGGCCGTGGCTGAAGACTTTGATGAGGCGTGCTCTGGTCTCTTATTTGAGGAGGCCTTATCCTATTACGAAGCAAGACAGATGATTGCCGATGGCAGTGGAAAACACTACCACCCGGAAGTGGTAGCTGCATTCCTTGCAGCCACTGACAAGCAGGCTGGCATCAAAACAGATCATGGCTTGAATAAAGTTACCACGAACCATTTGGAGCCAGGGATGGTGTTGGATAGGGATTTAATCGCAACTAATGGCATCCTACTGTTAACGGAACAAACGAAATTAACGACTGCTCACATAGAGAAAATCAAACACATTGAGCATGACCTTAACGTAAAACTAATCCTATGGATCACTGAAGGATCTACCTCAGAGCTTATTGACTGAAAGTAAGGCAAAACTCAAGGGCAGTTTCTCCTGTTTGCTAGGGTAGTGGGAATATTACAGCAGGTGGTCGGGTATCGGACATGGGAAATAGATTATCTAAATGAGTAGGCGACTCTATTCCCTTGAATGGGTACAAGTACTTTATTCTCAATACCTATATATGAGAGAGTGATAAGGACTTGATGTACACTGCCGGGTAGCTCAAGTTGATGTAAAAAAACGCCAGCATTATCGATTTTTCCTCGCAATAACAATTCTGCGCTGTCCAGGTATTCGTCATTCCATTCATCGATATCGTCTGGGATTCGGTAAATGGAAATTGATCTGTTAGTAAGAAGGTTGCCATTGGGGTCTTTAGCATCGACTGCGAACTCTATTAAGTTGTGGTGACTAAAGTCGAATGTGCTATTAATTTTTAGGTCTAGTGACGTTGCGGCTGACGTATTGGTCTGTGTCCATTCATTGTCAGTGGGTGTTTCTTCGCTAGTATTTTGGTTTGAATTGCTGCTGTCCGGTGAGGATGAACCACCGCCACCACAGGCTGAAAGAACGAATGTTAGAATTAACATTGATAGTATTCTGGCTTCAGTATTGGGCTGCTTAGTCATCGTCGTGTCCTCGTAACATGTTCGGTTATGGGTCTCTCATTGTCTAAAGCTAAAACAAAATCAGCGTATGGCGCCTTAGTAGTAATGAGTAGTTAGATCGCTTGTTTGATACCAGTTTTGGTTGTCCTGGCCAGAGCTTTCGGCCCAGTCTCCGTAATCCGGGTACGCCCAGATAATATCGATATACTCTTGTGGGTAGCGCCAGGCAGTATTAATTTGTAGTGCCCAGGGTAAGTTCTGTGCGTTTCTAAAGTACCGACCGGTATTGACATCTGAGGTGTCGTCGTAACGACCAAACTGCGTCTGATCAAACAAGTCTGTAGGTGGGTAATCAGCAAAGTGTATTTCGCGCCCGCGATTATTGGTTCGAAAAATAAAGTAGTCAATGCTTGAGTGGTTAAGTGATGCGGGACTGTTTGCAAAGCTAACGTCTAAGGTGAATGAAACGGGCGAAAACTGCGTACAGTCTTTTCGAGTGTTAAAGTGCTGACAACTTCCGGCTTCGTTGGTTTCGGTGAAAACGTGGGTATCGTTCCATAGTACCAGTACCGGATTGGTCTGATTGCTTTCAGGCACTTTATCATAGGTGACTCCTGCAATTGAAAGGGTTGCGGAATAAACGTCTGCAGCGGACAGGTTAAGCAAGCGTAATGCAAAGCCATTGTGGTAGGCAGCACCACGGGCATCTATATAGCCGTGAATAATAAACCCACTGATATCACCATTTGCATTGTAGGTTGTTTGCAAGCGTTCGCGAATAACCAGATCGTTCATATCGTAGTCACCCGTTTTTGGCCAGTTATCTTCGTAGGCCAGCGTGACGTAGTCTATGTTCGAGGGGTAGTAGGCACTATAGGCTCTATCATAATCGTCTGGAAATTCGTCTTCACTGTCAACAATACCATCTGCATCGCTGTCATCCACGCTGGGCATAGTCGTTAAATTTGCAGTGTCTATCGCCGTCACAGGTGTGGACTTTACGGTAAACACCGCGTCGTTGAAATCGTTATCCCCCCAGGATCTGGGTAAATCTTCAAAACCAATAATGACTTCTTCGACTTCTGCATCAAAGAGTAAAACATTGTGCTGGCGCAATGCATCGGTTGGATCAGGATTCAAATCTTTTAGGGAATAGTAGTAAGGTATGGCGAATGGCTTTACACCGGTGTCATACCAAAAACCATTTGCTGCGATAAAAAAGCCAATACTAGTGCCCGCAGGAAAGACCCCTAAGCTCAAACGATGACCATTAGTGAGGTGCGGATATGACAGGTTTGGAAAGATGATTGTTTCACTGACCTCTAAAGGCGTTGCTGGAGGATTGTTCTTGTCATACGTGAAATATCCAAAGGAATTCTTGTAACCAGCACCTTCATGAATGAAGGTAATAAAAACTTCGGCCTCTTCAGATAAATGGATGTTTGCACCAGCATCGTCGGTTAGGAAGGCTTCATTGACATGAGACTCGGGTAGCGCACTGTTGATACGATCAAAAAATTCAGGGGGGTAGTCATTATATCCCCACACCAGATTGTCAGGCTTACCCGTATTTTGGTTATAACCTAACGGCCATTCTTGCGCACTGAGAAATGTCCAGACATAGTTGCCATTAATTAATTCAAGGGTATAAGCTGTTGAGCTTATACCTACCAATATGCCAACCAATATGCCAACAAAAGCCAGTCTAATGTGAGTCGCTAAACTGTAATGCTTCATACCAATAACCTCAATAATATTGTGCTATCGTCTGCGTTTTATCTGTCATATGAAGACTGCAAATACCACACCAATATTTAGTGCTTCGTAAGTGCCTATATAATCAGGGAATTTTTTTTCGGTCGGATTCGACCGGAGGCTTTTCTCAATTTGATTCCCAATTTGAAAATAAAAATTTGGCGTTACAGTTAACAAAAATACAAGCTGTAATCATTTACTTCAATAATTCACCTAGAGTTTAGAGTTTCAGCAAGAACGTTATAACAAAAAATTCAACGTAATAACCCCGGGCCTGCAGGACAATGGACACTGTGGCCGGGCGCAAGCTTGTTGGTCTTTGCGGCGTTTTTAGCGAGGACTGTCTGAGCGCAGCGAGTTCCGCAGCCGCCGCAAAGACCAACCAGCTTGCGACCGGCCACAGTGTCCATTGTCCTGCAGGCCCGGAGTATTCACGCT
>JAZFYA010000338.1:0-3552 GCA_036443315.1 Pseudomonadales bacterium | reverse complement strand
ATCAATGGGTGGGGACAACTTTTCAAACGTCTGCTTTGTGCCAAAAGCGGACATTCAGTGACAAATTCTAGCCTTAATCTTTTCCCCTATTATCCGATACAGATAGTAATCTATCACTTTGATGGCCACCAACTTGGTAACCAATACCAAATAGTTTTGGAGGAGAGATGAAACCCTATTTATTCTTATCTTTATTCTTATCTTGTTTGTTATTGAGTGCTTGCGCTACGCCGCCGTGGGGTCCGGGCGGACACATCTACGGGAAACATCATGCGGGGTATTATCAGGGTGGTCATTGTCCTCCTGGTTTGGCTAAGAAGGGGTGTATACCTCCGGGGCAAGCAAAGAAATGGAGAAGAGGCCATCCATTGCCAAGCGACGTGATTTTTCATGATTTATCCCCCAGAATGGTTAGACAGTTGGGCAGGCCTCCGGCTGGACACCGCTATGTACGCGTTGCTCAGGACATTCTATTGATTACGATTGGAACAGGTATGGTTGTTGATGCAGTCTACGATCTAAACAATATGTAGCTCTTTAAATTTTGAATATTCTCGTAGCCAAACCACCCCATACATAATACTTGGAATAGTTGTTGGCTCAGCGACAGAGCTCAGTACCATGATTACTCATCAAGCTGTACCTTGACTCGATAAACCGTCGTTGTAGTATCACACGCACATACCCAGGTTATTTTCGTATCATCCAAATTACTTTCTACAGGAAAATTTCCACATTTCATGCAGAATTAAAAAAAATATAAAAGCGATTGTGATGGAAGGTACTTGGGTTTATGAGGGGCGGAGATCTCCAGCAAACTCCGGGCTACCATTTTCTTATCTTCATAATTTTGAAGTTATTACTTTTTGCCCCACACTTCTTCCAGGCGCCCATCCCGACCACAACCACTGCGGTAGAATGCATAGCGAATTGGATTCTTGATGTAATAATCCTGGTGATACTCCTCTGCGGGATAGAACACCGTTGCAGGCCATATCTCGGTCACGATCGATTGACTAAAACGGCTAGAAGCGACTAGTTTAGCCTTGGATGCTTCTGCTTGCTTCTTTTGGTCTGAATTATGATAGAAGATCGCGCTTCGATATTGCAGACCACGATCGCAAAACTGGCGATTTGGCGTAAGTGGATCAATCGTCGGCCAGTATGCAGACAACAGCTTAGCAAAATTAGTTTTGGCAGGGTCAAAACGCACTTGCACCGCCTCAATATGGCCAGTTTTGCCAGAAGATACCTGCTTGTAGGTCGGATTAATTATTGCGCCCCCAATATAACCGGATGTGGTGGATATTACTCCTGGTAATTTATCGAAATCTGCCTCAGTGCACCAGAAGCAACCACCAGCGAAAGTGGCAATACCCATCTCTGAATCAGCTAATTGGCTATCGGCTGTAGTCATGTTTTGGGCACTTATTTTCTGGGCATCTATCTGTCCGCACGCGACAAACATGGTAAACACCACCACACCGCCAAGTACTACACTGACTCTTTTGAGAATCATCATAATTAACTTCTAAGTGCTGGTAGTGGTTTTCCCTCTGGCACGAATCGTAATGCTACGCCATTGTTGCACCAGCGTTCTCTGCGAGGTGGTGGGCCGTCATTAAATAAATGCCCCTGGTGGCCACCACATCGCGCGCAATGATATTCGGTGCGTGGTATGATCATCTTAAAGTCACGTTTAGTTTCTACATGGCCTGCAATAGGCTGGGTAAAACTAGGCCAACCGGTGCCACTTTCGTATTTATATGCACTCTCAAACAACGGCAGATAGCATGCGGCACAAATAAAGATACCGTCCCGATCCTCATAATTTAGCGCGCTGGTACTCGGGTACTCAGTATCCTCCTCAAACAGCACCCGATAGGCCTCAGGTGAGAGAAATTCGCGCCATGCCTCATGTGGCTTGTTTAGAGGGACAATCGTACTGCTGGTGCTGGTGCTTGCGATTGCTTGCCCTCGAGAGCACGCCGCAATTAAGGGCGAGATAGCGAGCACAGTGAGACTTTTTAATAGAACTCGTCGTTTCATGGAATCTTCTCCTAAGTGTCAAAAACTATGATCGTTGGGGCATGGGATAGTTCATAGATAAAACTAGTTATCATTATTTTGGTGAGGAACCTGCTGTAAATCACACTCTTTGGTTTCTCTCTTACGCAGGTTGGGTAAATGATGATACCTTTATATGCTGTCAAACGGGAGCTTTAAGGGTGACAGCAGACAGAAAGGTTGTACGATCACCCCAAGGCAAGCTAAAAAGAGAAGACAACGTTTTATTAAAATGCTGAAATTGAAGGACGAAGGGGAAACAAAAACCCAAAAGAATCTACATGCCGTGATCTAGGAAACGGATAGTGGGGCTAATAAGGTGGATGGGTTCGCGACATTTGATTCAGACAGGTCTATCTTTTCATGCTGCAAAACTTTAGTTTTGAGCGGAAACACTAGTAGTGAGTTTGCGAAGCTTATCTCCGAGATCCACAGCTAGGACTCTCCAGAGTCGAGGGTATTTATCAGCCAGCGAACTGAAGGCGAGCTCTGTCACACGCGCCACAATAACTTCATCAATTGATACTACATCTGCTGATCTGAGACAGGTTGGGTCAATAACCGCCATTTCGCCGACGTATTCACCAGAAACCCGCTTTGCAATTTCTTTGCCATTGATTTGTATAGACACTTGGCCGCTGATAATAAGACAAAAATCGTTATCAGTTCCATTATGAGAAATGATTGTAGAATTCGGAGCGTGATTAAACAGGAAACACGATTGTGCCAAAGCATCGGCTAGTTCTTCATCATCATAAACAATCTTTTGTTTAAGAATTTCTTCGACTAGCCTCTTAAATCCTTCGTCACCCCGGAAGCTTTCAATCATGATAGTCACCTTTTATTAGGTTAGCAGCAAGACCTCGTTCAAGTAATATTGGGAGTTTATAACCTAGATTAGATCATAATTATCACAACCCAGCTACCATATATAGCAAAACTAAAAATGTCGACGTATTCTGTATTGTCAAATTCTAATTTGAGTCTAGGCTAGTAAGATTGTTATTTGAATATCAATGGAATCATATGGTATAGAGATAACTTCCATTGAGCAATGTTTCTCCAGAAAAATTACCCTCTTGCCATAGAAATATTTATTTAATTTCCATCACACTATTGGTTTAATAATGGTGTGACAATTATTCCAGTACCATTCCACCAAGTAAGACTTTATTTGATTAAGCAAGATATATTTCTTTGTCAAATTTCCTTGTCCACAATTGCTGTGGATAAGTTTGTGGATTATTTGAATTTATACTCGTTAAGCCACCCTTTCATAAGGATATTTCCTAGTTAGATTAATTTTTGAACTTTAACTTTTTTACATGTAAAACAAATAGTTATTTACACAATCAGGATTCATGCGGGTTTGCCCGGTAGGATTATGCAATTGTCGTAACAAATGTGGATTACTGCATAAAATCAAGACAAATTTACTGCAAAAAGTCAAGTCAAATTTTCTCCTGAAAACAAAAGTCTAGCAGC
>JAZFYA010000337.1:0-33159 GCA_036443315.1 Pseudomonadales bacterium | reverse complement strand
AGTAAATTGGTGAATAGTGACCAAAGTTCTGGTGATGCTAGCCAGAGCAGTAGTACAGAACTGATGATCATGCTAAGGAAAACAAGCGTCCACATAATAGTAACTTTGCGTGTGTAGACTTTCATTGCTTCTGTTAGTGGACCGCGACTTTGCTCGCCAATAGCTGTGACAAGGGGAGTATGCCCGGGTAGTAAGGTGTGACCGAAAACGGCCAAGAAAAGCAGCGGTATTAATACGGGGGCAACATAAAGTGCATAGAAGGTGAGTTGAGGCCAACCACTGGTCAACGCCAAAAGAGAAATACTAATCAAGATCAACCAAGCGACCTTGTGGCCAGCTTTTAAAGATGTATAGAGTAGGCCAGTTGCTAAAATAAAGATTGCGCAGGCTTGCAGCTTGGGGTTTTTCAGTATTATTGCCAAGTGTGTCAGCAGGGGGTATGCAATAATTAAAACAATCTGCATTTGCGGGCGGCCAGTGTCTTATGAGTTATCGCTGTGAGGTGATATGGTCAGTAAGCGAGCGCAAGCTGGAAAAAATGGCTTTGTTGTTTTCGTCGTCAGCTTTTAATTGTATGTTATAGTTTTGGGCGATGGCTAGTGATATTTCTAGTGCGTCGATAGAGTCCAAGCCTAAACTTTCTGGAGTGTCAAAGCCAAACAGCGACGCTTCGGGGTCGATGTCTTCTGGGGCAATGTCTTCTAGGTCCAATACTTGAGTGAGGATTTTTGCCAGTTCTTGCTCGCTGCTGGTTTGCTCTGCCATCATGGTTGCCTAATTAGGTTGCACTATTATTTGTTATTTATTTACTGGGAGGCACCTACTTTTTTATACCGCTGTATTCGCTAAAGATTCCCATGGCTATATGGCGTTTGGCATCCACCAATCCGGCAATTTTCAGTGCGTCAACAATTACATCGGGGCGCACACAGTGCTCTATAGTGTCCCAGTAGTAGCGCATAAGTTCTTGGGCATTAACACTGCGACGAAAAATGCGAGTAATTAAGGGTACTATACCTTTCATATACACTTTTAGTAATGTGGTAAACAAGCTGCTTTCTGGGCGAGAAATTTCAAGTAAAAGGACTTTGCCGCCGGGTTTGAGGACGCGGTGGTACTCTACAAAAGCTTGCCCTAAGTCAGCTACGTGACGTAGGGCAAAGCCCATAGTCAGCATGTCGAAACTATTATCAGGAAAAGGAAGTGCTTCTCCCAATCCCATGGTGGCTTTTTCGACCCCCAGTTTTTTGGCCTCCGAGAGCATGCCCTTACTAGGGTCCAGTGCCACGACTATACCCTTGTCGCCGACGATTTTTTGGGCGAGTAAAGAGACTTCGCCAGTGCCTGCACCTACATCAAGTAAATGCATTCCCGATTTCAGGCCTCCGCGAAGGAGAGCTTGCTGCCTATAAAAGCCGCCCGAGCCGAAACTCATCACATTACAGATCCAGTCATAGTGTTCTGCTGATGAATCAAACATCTGATCGACACGCTCGCGTCTACTTTCCTCGTCGGTATAGTATTCAGGCAGTACAGGATGAGGAGCTAGACGCTTGTCTTTTGAGGAGAGGGTTTTCGAGTACAGCATAACTATGTTCATTTACAATAGGATAGAGCGGGATAGTAAAACAACTGTTGCCTGCTAGCAAGGGATAAGAGACACCATCGTTGCTAGTACTTTATCAACTTGATATTGGTGGCTAGTGAGGGGAGCGGGGCTGTTAAAAGAGTAGGGAGGGTGCTAGTATTCGTTGCTTTTTGAAAGATCCCTAATTAATGGAGAACGTGCGGGAGTAGCTTTTCCACAAGTAGAATCGACATCATGCCGCCTGTAAAATCAATAAAAATATCTATCCCTACAAAAACAGCCCCAGCCCCAGTAGCAGCGCTCAGATGTGAGTACACAGCTGACAGTGCCGAGCAGCTGCTGATGTCCGAATATGTCTTGGCGGTTTTTGGCTTCGATAGAGACTACTCCAGTAATGACGGCTCCCATCTAATTGACCCGCGATATATTGAGACAGGTTTGACGTTAATCGGTCAGGAGCATCTGCGGGAAGTTTGGTATAGCTCAACCCCGGTATCTTCTGGTATAGATGCAGATGTTCGTTGGGTATCTAATGGTTGCTTGCTACTTGTTTCAGTGACAGTGAATGATCCCACCAGCGAAAATATGCACATTGCTTCCTATCAAGCCTATAAGCGCTTGCTAAGCGTCATAGCCGAGCGTGACTATCCTTATATAATTCGTGCTTGGAACTACTTGGCTGATATTAATGACGGTGAAGGTGATAGTGAACGCTATAAACGCTTTTGCAGTGGTCGTTATGAAGCATTTATTGAGTGTAATCATGATTTGCATCAGTTCCCTGCAGCCTGCGCATTAGGGCACCAGGGTGGCCCGATGGTGATCTATTTGCTTGCGTCGACCGAGCCCCCGTTCCACTTTGAAAACCCGCAACAGGTTAGTGCCTACCACTACCCTCGGGAATATGGCCCGCGTGCACCTTCCTTTGCTAGGGCGACGCTGAAATTTTGGCATGGCTGTGCTCATGTGTATATTTCGGGTACTGCCAGTATTGTCGGGTATCAAAGTCTTCATCAAGGAGATGTTGCCCAGCAGCTAGAGGTGACTTTCGATAATATTGAACGATTGTTAATTCATATTCAGGCTAGCAACTCCCTTACGCAGTTGCTGCAAACATTGATGCTCAAAGTGTATATCCGCAATCTCGATGATTATGATCTGATCAAGACTATGGTGGAACGGCAATACGGCTCTAATACCCGGACAGTCTATGTGGAGGCCGATATCTGTCGACAGGAGTTAGAAGTAGAAATTGATGGTATGTGTGTGATTCCCATGGTTGTGACCTGACCGTGGTAGTGCCAACCTACAAAGGCAGCATGGCCTATCGTTTGAATTACTGCTGGCGTGTTATTGCCACCGGGCTGTCCTTTGCCCTATTTGGTGTGGGTGGGATCTTGATTGCTTTGCTGATGACGGCCTTTTTTGCTCTTACACCTTTCGGTGCTGATACCAAGCAAAACATAGCTCGTAAAATGATCAGTGCAGCCTTCCGGTTTTTTGTTAATTTTATGCGCCTCTGCGGTTTATTGACGTTTGAAGTTAGAGGAGAGGAGTGCTTCTCAGTGCCTGGACGATTGCTTGTTGCGAACCATCCATCCTTAATAGATGTGGTTTTTCTTATTTCATTAATCCGCAATGCGGATTGCATAGTTAAAGAGGGCTTGCGCCATAATCTATTTATGCGAGGTCCTATTTTTGCAGCGAGCTATATGGGCAATGATACCCCTGATCTCATTCAGCAGTGTGGTGACTCTCTGGCACGAGGTGGCCAGTTGATAGTATTCCCCGAGGGTGCTCGTACCGTTCCTGGTTGTACTCTGAGGTTTCAGCGAGGTGCTGCGAACATAGCTATATCATCGCGTTGTGATATTACGCCAATCTTAATCGTCTGCCATCCTGCCACTCTACAAAAACACCAGAAATGGTACCACATAGCGTCAGCAAGGCCCCACTATGTGTTTACTGCGCTACCCCCTATCGCCATTGAGCCTTATCTGAATGACGATGAACCCCAGGGGCGTTGTGCGCGTAGGCTTACTACATTTCTGGAGGGTTATTTTACGGAGCATATGAATGCTTGCAAGGAGGACGCATTATCGCCGAATACTCAGGGTGTTAATGCTGGTTTAGATGGCGCATAGCTGTTTGGCTAACCGCTGATGCCGCTAGGCAAACAGGGTATATTTTTGGTAGAATTCTGCCCTTTGCATAAAGTGCTTTTGTGTATGAAGGGGTAGAAAACCCCCAGACAGCGATTTTTGATCGGATGGAAGGTTATGCGGGCATTAAGTATTGAGATAGTATATGAAAACCAAAGAGTCTATTTTCCAGCATCTTAAAGAAATTATAGTGGAGTTGTCCGACGTAGACGCTGAGGTGATTACCGCTGAATCACGTTTGTACGAAGACCTCGATATCGACAGCATTGACGCTGTTGATATGATCGTGAAGTTGAAGAAGTTGACTAATAAGCGTATTGAGCCAGCCACGTTCAAAAAGGTGCGCACTGTACAGGATGTCGTTGATGCGGTTTATGCTTTGATGGCCACTAATGCCGACTCAATAGCAGAAGTCGGTGAGTAAAGGTTTAGTGAAGCATTTAGTTAGGTATTGAGTTAAGTCATGCCAGTGTGATGACAAATCATACAAGACACTCCACTAGGTCTAAATATGTCAGAAGTTCGTATGCCCCTCGTGTTGTCGCAGGTTATTCATGATTGTGGTACCGGTAGCAAAACTGCCGAGTACCTCCTGAGAATTCCACTGGAGCTGGCTTGGTTTGAAGGCCACTTCCCTGAAGCGCCCGTCTTGCCAGGTGTGGTTCAGATTGACTGGGTTATGCATTTTATAAAAGATTTAAAACTCGTGGGTGAGTTTAGTGGTGTTAGTCGGATGAAATTTATGCGGCTAATCCAACCAGATGCTCAACTTAAATTGAGCTTAAGTGCTACAGTGGATAGCACGAGTGTAAGTTATCGTTTTTATGATGATAATGGCAGCTACGCATCAGGCAACATATTGCTGAAGCTTTGACGTGTTTAAACCCTGCATTATAATCCCCGTCTACAATCATTCTAATAGCATTGCTTGTGTTGTTGAGCGACTTCTTTTGCTGCACCTACCCTGTATTATTTTGGATGATGGTAGTGATGCCAAGTGTCAGTACGTGTTACAGGAGGTGGCTGCCGCAAATAAAGCCGTTACGTTAATTCGGTTTGAGCAAAATCGTGGTAAGGGCGCGGTCGTTTGTGACGGTTTTCTTCGAGCTTACAGTGAGGGCTATACCCATGCTTTGCAAATCGATGCTGATGGACAGCATGACCTGGCTGATGTCCCTGCTTTTCTCGATCGGGCACAAAAAAATTTAACGTCTGTAATATCTGGCTGGCGGGATTCCAAGCAGCTACCACGCTCTCGTCGTTATGGGCGATTTATTACTGATCTGTGGGTATGGATTAATACTTTTTCGTTGCAGATAAAAGACTCCATGTGCGGTTACCGATTATATCCATTGGCCTTAACTATCGACTTGCTATCGTGCGAGCACATAGGTCAGCGTATGGATTTTGATACAGATATTTTAGTACGATTGTTTTGGCGCGGCATTAACGTTGAACATATCGCTACCCAGATTCATTACAGTGACGACATTACATCTCACTTCAAATTGATTCGCGACAACCTTCGTATTTCGCGAATGCATGCCAGGTTGTTTTGCGGCATGATCATCAGGTTTCCGATGTTGATATCGCGGCGTCAAAAAACAAAAAGGTGGTAGCTATTGATGGCTAACGATGCGAGCACTAAGGCAATAAATATTAGTACCATTCATACCGAAACTGTTATTGATATCCCATTTTATGATGTAGATTCTATGAATGTGGTTTGGCATGGCCACTATGTGAAATATATAGAAGTGGCTCGTTGTGAGCTGCTGGAGTCATTGGGTTACAACTACGATGCTATGCACGAATCTGGTTATGCCTGGCCCGTTGTCGATATGCGTATAAAGTATGTAAAGCCAGTGCGATTTAAGCAGAAGATTGTAATTGAGTCGAAACTGGTTGAGTGGGAAAATCGGATAAAAATTAATTACACCATTCGTGACAAAGATAACGGCGAACGGCTGACTAAAGCCTATAGTATTCAAATGGCTGTGAATGTGGTCACTGGTGATGCCCTATTTGAATCCCCTGGAATATTGAGAGCATTACTCGAAAAAAGTCTCGACAAGGCCGGCCTGTCATGATTTGTCGGCAACGTTTACTGGGCACTATTCTTAGCATTGTATTCTATATGTTGACATTTTGTGCACAGGCTGACGAGGTGGTTAATGGCATGATGACCCAGTTGGGAAAGAGTGCGTATGTGGAAGGAAAATTTATTCAAGAGCGTTATCTTCAAGGCTTTAGTCGGTCTCTAGTTTCAAGCGGCACATTTTTATACTGGCAAGAAAAGGGTGTGTACTGGGAGATACAAAAACCTTTTTTTCATGCAGTCACTTACCGCGATAGCGATATTATTCATTGGGGATCTAATGGGAAACCAACGGAGGTGATCAAAACTGACATCGTCCAAAAACTAGTGAGTCGTGTAATTCTAGCTATGTTAAGTGCAAATCTTGAGCGTTTAGAAGAACAGTTTTATGTGGAGACCAAACCTGACCCTCAAGGCTGGTTTATGGTGTTGCGTCCAAAATTAAAGGTGGTGGCTCAAATTATTCAGCACATTGATGTCGTGGGTGGAAAGTATTTGCAACAAATTGATTTGATGGCAGTTAATGGTGATAAAACTGTTATAGCTTTTGTTAATACAGAAGAGTCGCCCCAGCCTTCTAAAGAAAAGTGCCAACATTTTTTTGTCAAACCTAATCAAGCTTGTCTATAACAGTGGGGCATGAATAAGGGCATGGATAAGGAGGGCACTGTAAATAAAAAGCTGTCGGCTATAGTTGAATCTATAGCTTCGAAATCGACGCACGATGAAAAATTCCTATTAGTTTGGGGGATATCCTTCCGAAAAATAAACACCTTTCTCTTATCCTGTTTCTTACTGTTGACCATTTTTGTATCATTGTTGTTAGGCTATCAAGTTTCTCGTGGATTGCAATTTGACACTGACCTGCGCACACTCTTGCCGAATGTTGGCATGCATGATCTGCAGCAGATGGCGGCAGATCGGTTGTTGGATTTGGGTGGCAATCATACCGTATTGATGGTGGGGGCAGAGGATGTGGTTACGGTTAAGCTGGCTGCTGCGAGTATTGTTAACCGGTTAGCGGGTAGCAGTTATTGGCAAGTTAATAAAAGCGCAGTTGATGGTGTGCAGTTTCAACAGTACGTTAGTGCTTTGCAAGATTATCGTTTTCAACTGTTAAGCAGAAAGCAAAAAACACAGTTGCAACAGGGGGGATTTGGGCAGTTGGTGGAGCAGGCGCTCTACCAACTGTACCAGCCCTCCGACTGGGCGCGAGTCGTGCCGCCAAGCGATGACCCTTTAAATCTATTTGGTAACTGGCTCACTAGTCAGCGAACAAACTTGGTCGATTTGAATGTGGAAGACGGATACTTATTAACAAGTAAGGCCGATAGCCAGGGGCGCTTGTATGGGATTGTTTTAGTTGAATTGTTAGTGGATCCTTTTGCCTTGGATACTCAACAGTTGGCAGTTGATGAGATATCCGCTGTGTTTTCTGTGTTACCTGAAACTGTGACGGCATTTCGTTCTGGTGTTTTGTTTCACACTGCAGAAGCTACCGGCAGAGCTAAGCGCGAGGTGAGTATTATTGCTTTGGGCTCGGTGATTGGTATCGTGCTGCTCTATTTATTGAGTTTTCGTTCACTGTGGCCGTTGAGCTTTAGTCTGTGCGCTATTTTTTTCGGCTCCGCGGTGGCGCTTACCGTTGTGCATGCCACGTTTGGTGAGATTCATTTGATTACGTTGGTTTTTGGGGCGAGCTTGATTGGTGTCGCGGTCGATTACGCGCTGCATTTTTTATCTCGGCTATACCATGTACAAAACGAAGTAAAAAATGCTATACAAGACAGCGTACAAAATCATGCGCAGCGTAGTTGTAGTCACGTCGAAAAACAAATAACCCCAAAGCAAGCTATTGTCAGCGTATTTCCCGGTATTACTTTAGGGTTAATAACCACCATTATGGGTTATTTATGTTTAATAAGATCCGATATGGTGGGTCTTCATCAGATTGCACTATTTTCAATTGTTGGCTTGATAGCTGCCTGGTTGTTTGTGGTGGTTATTTTCCCTTTGGTATTCAGGCGGCAGCCGGTTAATCGTTTCTTGTGGTTGGCGACACTCTCCTATTTCAATGTGCGGCTTTGGCAAAAGATAGGAAAACGTCAAATCATTCACATGCTATGGTTTATATTTCCTTTTTTGATTGTTGTTGGCGCTATGAGCCTTCAGTTTGAGAAAGATATTAGAACGTTACATCGTCCTTCCTTAGCGTTATTAAGCGAGGGGAAAACGGTACAGCAGGTTTTAAATGCCTTCGCGCCCAATCAGTTTTTTGTGGTTGTTGGTGAAAATCCGCAAACTGTACTCGAAATGGAAGAGTCTTTTCAGCAGCAACTTAATAGTTTGGTTTCTGAGGGGGTAATTGGTTCATTTGATAAAGTGAGTAACTATCTTCCTTCCATTAGCAAGCAGCGTGAAAATTATAATATTTTGAAAGACAGCGCCTATGGCCTTTCAGACGGCGTAGTAAATTTTATGCGGGATCTTGGGGTGGAGGCTGAGGGAATTGTAGCACACCAAGCTGATTTTTCTGCTGCTGAAGAACGCTTCCTTTCTTTATCTGTCTGGCAGGCCGTCGCGCCAGTCAATATCCGTAGCCTTTGGCTGGGTGATGTGGAAGGGCGTGTAGCGTCAGTGATTACACTAGCGGGAATTGAAAACACACTGGCTTTACAACGCGCAGCCTCCTTTTCGAAACAGGTTATTTTTGTTGATCGAGTAGACGATATTTCTCAAGGGTTGTTGGAGCATGGCCGTCAGGCCGCGCTATTTTTATTGGTGGCTTATTGTGTGATTGCCGCACTATTACTGTTTCGTTATCGTCAGGTTTCGGCGTTATTGTTGGTGTCGATACCGCTGCTTTCCAGCCTAATAGCGCTAACTTTGTTTAGTCTGTCGGGTGTTGCAATTAGTCTATTTCATATTTTTGGTTTGTTTCTAGTGCTGGGCCTTGGGATAGATTACGGCCTGTTTATTCGAGAAGCTGCAGAAAGTTCTTTATCAACGCAAACTGATGGCTCTTCAATGACTGGAGCCTCTTATTGGATTGCTATTAATTTGTCGGCCATAACCAGTTGTTTGTCGTTTGGTTTGATGTCTCTGAGTAGTACACCTATGGTCAGTGCTTTTGGAATGACGGTATTAATCGGCAGTGTGTGTAATCTGCTATTGGTGCCGTTGGTCACTGTATTGACCGTTTCAGTTGAGGGCGAATGTGCATAATAAAGCTCGTAACAAGATGCAGAGTTTAGTGGGGGACATGGTTATAGTCGTTGCGCCCATCTTATGTCTGGCCGCTTGTGGTAATATGCCCCAGCCCGCAACAGAGCTTGAATCTGAACGTAAAGGGTTGCCGCCGTTGCTCTCTTCCTGGATGCCTACAGAAAATTTTAGCGTCTATCAGCAAGTAGATGGATTTAAAGGCGAAGACAGGTATTATTTTGAGAACGCCATTGAATTTACCTCCGGCGAGCTTGGCTTAGTGATGCTCGGTGATCTAGGACAACGAGTAGCAACTATTGAGTATAATGGCAACAACCTGAAAATAGATCGGGCCAGCTTTTTACCGGACTCCTTTGATCCGTATTATGTACTGGAAGCAATGCAAATGATCTACTGGCCCGTGGAGGCGTTTGCTGAACAAGGTAAGCGCGGCTGGCATCTGATTGAGAGCGATAACGGTATGAGTCGCCGGTTCTATTATCAGGGAAAATTAGTTGCAGAAATTGAGTATGATGTTAGCTGCCCTCTAAAAGGGATAACTCGTTATCACCATAAGATTTATGATTATCACCTGCGGATTAACAGCGCGGTTATAGAGCGCACTGACGAAACTGGAATAGAGAAAATAGACAATGAGCGCTGCCCTCTTTGATAGTGTTGACGAATTGCTGCCGCATTCCGGTGAAATGGTGCTGATCAGTGATGTTACGTATTGGGATGATGAGAGCACTTGTGTTGTTGTGCATCAGGTTGGAACCTCAGTCTTTGCTGATGATGAAGGCAATGTACCCGCTTGGGTTGGAGTCGAATATATGGCTCAGGCAGTGGCTATCTTTGCGGGTATTCAAGCCAAGTTAAATGATCAGCCGATTCGCTTGGGATTTTTGTTAGGAACGCGTAGATATTCTTCTTATGTTAGTAGCTTTCCTAAAAATACCCGCTTGGACATCCGAGTTAACAGGCAGTTTTTTGAAGAAAATGGCATTGCCTTATTTGCCTGTAGCATTTATGCAGGCGAGAAGCTATTGGCAGAGGCAGATATAAAGGCTATTCAGCCAGATAATGTAGATGAACTAATAGGCAGGTGACAAAGATAATGCAGCGGGTATTAGTAACAGGTTCCAGTCGAGGCATTGGTTGCGCCATTGCGAAAAAGTTAGCAATGGACGGATTTGAGATAGTTTTACACTGTCGTAGTAATCTTACTGCAGCTGAAGAGGTTTTAGCTGAAATTGTTGAGGCCAAAGGCAGGGGGCATATCCTGCAATTTGATATTTGTGACCGTGAAGCAGCACGTGAAGTGTTAGAAACTGACATGGAGGCGCACGGTGCTTATTATGGCGTAGTATGCAGCGCCGGACTGGCACTTGATGGGGCCTTTCCAGCACTGACTGGCGAGGAATGGGATAGTGTAGTCCATACCAATCTTGATGGTTTTTATAATGTCCTGCATCCGATTACCATGCCCATGGTCAGGCGCAAAGCGCCGGGTCGTATTATCACTCTTTCCTCGGCCTCAGGATTGATGGGCAATAGAGGCCAAGTTAATTATAGTGCTGCAAAAGCTGGAATTATTGGGGCTACTAAAGCGTTAGCTATTGAGTTAGCCAAGCGTAAAATCACTGTCAATTGTGTTGCGCCAGGTTTAATTGAAACAGATATGACAGCAGATGTGTCTATTGATGAAGCGCTGAAGATGATACCTATGAATCGGGTTGGACAGCCTGACGAGGTGGCCTCGCTGGTAAGTTACCTGATGTCTGGAGCTGCGGGCTATATTACGCGACAGGTAATTTCTGTAAATGGTGGAATGTTTTAATGAGTAAGCGAGTAGTAGTAACAGGTATGGGAGTGATTTCATCTATCGGAGATAACTGGGAGACCTTTGAGTCGTCTCTGCGTCAGGGGCTCAGTGGTGTCGCCACTATGTCGGAGTGGGATCGTTATGCAGATTTGAATACCCGTTTAGGTGCACCGGTAACAGATTTTGAGATCCCACCACACTATACCCGTAAGAAGGTTCGCTCTATGGGGCGGGTGTCAGTAATGGCAGCGCGGGTCTGTGAAGTGGCGTTGGAAGCAGCAGGCTTATTGAATGACCCCATACTTAATAGTGGTCAGGTTGGTGTATCTTATGGCTCCTCATCGGGTAGCACCGATGCCATTGCCAACTTTGGGAATATGCTAGTCAATGGTGATATGGGTAACATCACAGCCACCACCTACATTCGCATGATGCCACACACTACAGCTGTGAACATTGCTGTATTTTTTGGTCTGCGTGGTAGGATTCAGACGACATCCACCGCTTGCACCTCGGGCAGCCAAGGTATCGGCGCCGCCTACGAGGCCATTAAATTTGGCAAGCAAACGATTATGCTGGCCGGTGGTGCTGAAGAATTGTGTCCTACTCAAGCCGCTGTGTTTGATACCCTTTATGCAACCAGTACACGTAATGATAGCCCGGCCACAACGCCCAGCCCTTTTGATCAGGGTCGTGATGGATTAGTTATCGGTGAGGGCGCGGGCTGTCTAATACTAGAAGAGCGAGATCACGCCGTGGCTCGGGGTGCAAAAATTTATGCCGAGATTGTCGGCTACGGCACCAATTGTGATGGCGGTCATGTGACTCAACCCAATTTAGAAACCATGCAAATTGCTATTAAGCTGAGCTTACAGGATGCGCAATTAGATAAGGGTGCTATTGGGTATATCAATGCTCATGGCACTGCCACCGATAGGGGCGATATTGCCGAATCTCAGGCGACAGAGAGAGAGTTTGGTGATCGGGTACCTGTTAGTACCTTAAAGGGCAACCTTGGACATACTCTCGGTGCTTGTGGTGCCATTGAAGCTTGGGCGAGTATTAATATGATGAATCGTGGCTGGTTGGCGCCTACTTTAAATCTGCATACTGTCGATGAATGTTGCGGAGATTTGGATTATGTCATGGGGATTGGTCGCGATCATCAATGTGACTATGTAATGAGTAATAATTTTGCCTTCGGCGGGATTAATACCTCCCTAATCTTTAAGCGTGTAATTGAGGCCTGATATGAATGGCACTTACTTAACTATAACTGAGGAACTGTGAACCCGCTATTTGCTATGCAAGGCTCACTACCGGTTGTAACCCTATACCCATTGCATCGCGAACAGCTACTCCGGTGGTACTCGGACTACCCACCCTAGGTAGTCTAACCCCCCACAAGGGCGTGGGGCTTCGACCGGGTGAGGGTATATATTACCGAGGGGCGGATGGATATTGCCAAGGAAATTGACATCTGCGTGCTTGGCCTTGTTAGTGATTAACCAGATTAGAGTCCTTTGGAATCCAGAGCTATATCTAAATTTTTCATAAAATCTGTGAATGCTCTTTTATAGGCCAGCTCCCAGTTTGCATTACTCGCTACCTGGCCTTTATTGATTCCATAACCAGTCACGTCAATAACGCTACTTCCAGAAGCGTTCTCAAGATTAATCTTACATTGTATGTCTGATTCAAAACTAATAACCCACATGCCTGGTGAAAACCAGGCCCAAAACTTCTCTATATCTACCGTAATTTTGTTAGGAGCATTGTTATCATTAATCACTTCATAACCTCGGCTTTCCAATCCCTTAGTCAATAGCTCCCGAACTTTCTCTTGGACGGTCTGTCCTTCGGGAAGCGCAACATCTCCCATAGCTGCACCCCAACCATTTCTCTGTCGTCCAACCAGTGTTGATAATTTTTCTTTCGATGCGCTGCTTAAATTACCTTTAACTGATGGTGTAGAAGGATTTTTTGGTTTCTGCTCAAAAATTCGTTTGTCCTCAATGGAAGCGATGTAAATTAACCCTGAAGCACTTTTCCCACTACTATATTCTGGAGGAGTGAGTTGAATATTCCTGGTGCCCGTCACACAACCAGCTAGAACCAGGGTGACTAATAAGAATCCAAATCTTACATTTTTCATAATATTTCCTTTGTTTAAATACGAATAATATTGGGTTCGCAGACTACCGCTAACACATAAATATAACGCAACGTGCTGAATATCTTTTCGGTGGTATATTTTTCAACTAAAATTCTTCGGTAGCAAAAATATCTGATTTTCAATCACTTAGCAATAAGACAAGTTTGAAAATCCGAAAAACGCTGCAACTTGGAATATACGCCAACGGACAAGTTTCGATAAATTACTTTAAAATCAACTGCTTATAAAAGTGAGTTGTTTGAGGGCGGAAATTTTTGCATCCACACAGGAGAATTCCCGCGATGTATGGTTTTTAGTAGATGAACTGGAGATGAGTCGGTACAGCCACTCTTGCACTCCGATAGTACCCGGATACTGCACAGTCTAGCCACCCTCGGTAGTCTAACCCCTCACCAGAGCGTGGGGTTCCAACCGAGTGAGGGCTTAGACTACCGAGGGTGGCGGCGGGATATTACCGTTGCAAGCCGTTAACCGCACCGCCCTTATACCCAGGTTTTCATGCTCTATCATTCTCACAGACTAAGCTTTTTTAACATTGATTGTTGATTGACAAGTTGCTTTTCTAGTGCCGCAATAAAATCTTTCTGCTGGGTGAGCTTTTCCAATTCGGGGGCCATTTGCTGTTTAAGTTTTTGCGTTAATTTACCCTTGAGTTCATTAGCTTGTTGTTTTAGTTTACTCTTTAGGGCCTTGCCCAGAATATTGTCAAGATCTGAACGTAGGCTTATACCAGGCTGTGATAGCGTGCCCTGTATGTTTAAAGAAAGGTCAAAGCTGTTAACTGACGATAAGGTGTCCTTGATAACGGATGTGGTCGTGGAGGGGTTGTCGCTATCAATCTGGAGGTCAACCTTGTTAAATGTTGCGTCAATGTTGGCGTTGATAGCCTCTCCATTGAGTAATAGTGTAGCGTTGATATGGGCTAGTGCTTTTTTAACGGCTATCTGCAATGCTGGTTTTTCTGATAGGGCATAATCGACCAAGGGAAGTTTCTCGATGGTGACATCAACAGTGTCTTTATTGGCAGGTGTGCGATGATCAAAAACACCGTTAGCGACCAAGCTAGTATTGCCAGTCGATTTACCTTGCAGCTGGAAACTGGCGGGCTCACGCCATCGGGATGGCTGATGGCTAAGATTCTGCGCCTCTCCAGTGAAGCGAATATCTTCATCACCTATGTTGAAGACGCCTTCCAAGCGGGCCACTTTGATCAACAGCTCGGGAAGCGGTTGCGTTTCATTAAACGTTACCCAGGTACCTTTACCTCTTTGATAGGCGAGTTCCTCAGTCTTTTTAGAGGGGGATGGGCTAGCGATTTTTTTCAACTGTGTAAGCGCCTGTTGCAGAAGTCGTTTTAGCTGATCACCCGCAAAAGCTGAGACGAAACTGCTCCCTTCAGCGTCCAACCCAAGATCCGATAACATTCGCTTGGCCTGCGCTGCAGGAAGATTTTTTGCTCGATTAAGTTCGCTTTTAGCAGCCTGTGTATCGTTAGCCAGCTGCTTCCTAAGGCGCTTAATATTCCTCAGGTTCTTATCGATAGCCTTTTTTAGTGACTTAATGACGACAATTTTTTGCAGAAAATTTCCTTCCTTAGCTTTTTTCCAGCGCTGTTTGTATTCATCTAATTGTTTATCATCGGGGAGCTCATCAACACGTTGCTGCCAATCAGCCTTGATTTTTTTGAGGGTGGCGCCGATGTCGTCATAGTCTTTTTTCAGCATCGACTTTTCTTTAGCGATCAAACTATCGACACTGGGCAAGGTCATACCTGGAATAGCGCCGCCAAGATCGAAATTATAACCCTCCGACTCTGGGGCAGGCTGATTGGTCACTGCACCGGAGCTGTTACGCGCGGTATTAAATTGCAGACCAGTAACGATCATCTCATTAACGATAATCTTACGGCCGAATAAATGTAGGGTATCGATACTGACACTAATATTTTCAGCTGCAACAATATTGCTCATTGGGGTGGAGGGATTAGTTACCCGTAGTTGTGTCAACACCAGGCTGGCTGGCAGCAATGTAACCGCGGCGTTCGCAAGCTCGACTTTGGCTCCAACCACTGTAGTGCCCACGGTCTCGATAGCCGTTTTGACGACCAGGTCGATACACAGCCACCAAAAAATAGCCATAGCGGCAAATACACCCAGGCCCCACCAGCGTATCCATTGAGTCATAGCGTTGCCCTTAGTTTTTGATGGTGTTATAGAGGGAGTAAAACTTGCTACCCTGGAGCCACACAGCCAAGCGGGTTTTTTTCACCCAGGTCATCGCTTGGTTACGATAATTGAGTATCAGCCAGCGAGCAGAGATAAACAACAGCGGACTCAGTAGCAGCGTGAGGGTAAAGCTACCCAACACCAAGCTATTATTAAAGGCCATAAAACGCCAGAAACTGTTGTTGTAAAGGGTGGTCCAAAGAGGTTGCAAGTCTTGCGCCTGCAACAAACTCAAACCGATCATATGACTGACCGGATCGATCAAGTAGGCGATCAAGGTAAACAGCCCAAGGCTTAGGATACACATAGTTAGGTTAATACGAAGGACCAAAGCGAGTAGCAAAAATACGGCATTATGGGGTGTGGCCAGGGGTGTTAATCCGAGAAAGGCGGCAAACACCACCGCCAGGGCGATTTGTGAGGGGTTGTCGTCGGAGTTAAGGGCTTTTAGTAACTTGGCAAGTAATGTGAGCACGATGATACTCTCTTAATAGTGACTTCACGCGGTATTATAGTTTAGCATCATTACCGTAGTTTCAGTTGCTGGATTTACATCGCAGTGGCCTTTTGTTGCTGTTATTTGAGATAAGCTGGAATCTTGTCGTACACCTGCGGATTTTTAATACAAGCAGTAGCTTTAAGCGCATAGGTGTTAGCCATTATTTCTAGGATAATACAATTAAAGCTTGGAGAGAATGATGACTGTTTCCTTCAATGTTGGCTTGCTTCCCAATCGGCCATTGAACGAGTGTATCGAGATGGGAATTATCGCCGAGCGTCTGGGCTTCGACGGTATTTGGGTTGCCGACTCCCACTCGGTGATGCGCGATCCCTACGCTATTCTCAATGTGCTGGCCATAAAGACCGAAAAACTGAAGCTGGCCACGGGTGTTACTCACACGGTGACGCGTCATCCTGCTGTGCTGGCCAACAGTTGGGCGACACTGCACGAACTCTCTGGCGGTCGTGAAATTTTGGGTATTGGCGTCGGCGAAAGTGCTGTACACAACCTGGGTCTCAAGCCTGAACGTCTGGTGGTATTCGAAGAAAAGCTCAATACGATTCGTGCTTTAATCAAAGGTGAGAAGGTTGAGTACCAGGGTAGGCAAATTCACATGCCATGGTCGAATTACAATACCCCGATTTTTATGGCCTGTTCCGGCCCCAAATCTCTGCAGTTGGGTGGTCGGATTGCCGATGGTATTCTATATCAAGTCGGTGCTGATCCCAGCTTCCACCGTTATGCTTTGGATAATATTCGCAAGGGCGCGCAAGCGGCGGGGCGCAAGCTGGACGATATTAAACTCTATGCCCGTCTTGCCTGCGCCATATCAAACGACCGTGAAATGGCCAGAGAAGAGGTGAAAGGTTACTGCTCCATTGCTGCTGGCACTACGTTTAAAACCGTGCCGCGCGAATATTTTAGTGACGATCTCTACCAGCAGCTCAGCAATTTTAAAGCTAACTACGATTATGCCGAGCACGGCAGCAATCAGGCCAAGCATAAAGCCTTGTTAACTGATGATATTGTTGATGCCATTGCCTTTGCCGGCACACCGGAAGAGGTGCTTCCACGCTTTAAAGCATTGCTGGCGATGGGGGTACAAGGGTTTGTGTTGCCCTTTTCCATGAGCGATGCCATTCCTTATATGGAAACTTTCGCCAAAGAAGTGATTCAACAAATTAATGTAGGTTGAACAGGAAAACCATAATGACTGATGTCGTATTGGGTTTTAAAGCGTTCGATATTCATGAACTCCTTTGCCACTTTGTGGCGCAGGAGGCGGGGTTATACGCGCAACAAGGTTTAAATATCAAACTGATCGACACGAATTTTGTCCCGGAGCAGAGTTTGCCGGAGGTATTTTTTAGCGTGGCCTGTGGTGCTGCTTTGGTGGGATGGTTAAACGGTGTGCCACAAAAAATAATGTTTGTGGCAACAGATAAACCGCTGTTTTGGTTGTATAGTCGTGCGGATATTGACTCGATACAGCATTTGCAACATTGTCGTATTGCCACTTATGTCGGCGTCGCGCCACCAAGCTATTTACTTAACGCTATTCTGGCTCAACAGGGGTTGGATCTTCGCGCCGAGGTGGAAAATATTCCGGCGCGCGATGATATCGCCCGAATCGGTTTACTCAAATCCGGCAATGTCGATGCGGCGGTGGTTAGCTCTGCCGTGCCACCGGCGGTGATGATGAAATACGACTTTAAACAACTGCTGTTTTTTGGTGAGCATGTGCGTATTCCCACCACGGGTTTGGCGATACAGCCGGCGCTTAAGGACCGACACCCTGAAGTGGTTGCCGCCATGGTAGACATTTTTACTCGGAGTTTGCAGTTGATCAAGGGCCGCGACGTGGTGGTACAAAAAGTTCTGGCTCGGGATTTCGATATTCCGTTGCCGGCCGTGTCACCGACGGTTGACTTGCTCGCTGAGTGTTTCTGCCATCATGGGCAAAGCTCCACAAAAATAGTCGAGGGGGCTATTAAGCTAATGAAAATGGAATTACAGTGTAGTGAGCCTCCTATCGATAATGCTCTTTACGATTTTTCCTTCTGTTGATTTTTCTGAGTTCTGGTGTAATGCATTGACTTCTTATTAGATGAAAGGGAGCTTTTTTTGAAAATTTTGACCTCATCGTATGGGTGACACCCCAGGAGCATGATTCAGCAAGTCTCACTGTCCGCCTTGAAGGCGTTCTTTAAATGACTGACGCAATCGAATTATTTATTGTATAACCTAGCCTCGGAATTGATCTTGCCGAAGCGCCCAAAAAAATTACCGTGTACAGTGCTCAGTGAAGACGATGTGGCGGAGTTGTTGAACCAACCCAACATTACCACCCCTGAAGGTATCCGCGATCGGGCAATTCTGGAACTGTTTTACAGTTGTGGCTTGCGCCATGCTGAACTGCTCTTGCTTAGCTGCCAAAATGTGGACTTACGAAGGAAGCTGCTGATCGTTAAACACGGGAAGGGTGGTAAGGAACGCTATCTGCCGATAGGGGAACGTGCTGCGGCTTGGTTAAGAAATACCTGGACGCGAGGCGTGATGAGCTGTTGTTGCACGTCACTGAGGACCGGTTGTTTCTGGCGGACTACGGTGAACTGTTCCATGAAAATGCCTTGGGTGCCCGTATAAAAAAATACCTCCAGCAAGCAGGCTTGGAGGTGATAGGCAATTGCCACTTGCTACGCCATGCGATGGCGACCCATATGCTGGAGCACGGTGTGGATGTGCGCTTTATCCAAGCTATGTTAGGGCATGAAGACCTTAACACCACGGAAATCTATACGCAGGTGAGTATTGAAAAGCTGTGTGAGGTTCATGCCGCTACCCATCCGGCCCGAACAGAGCGCACGCCAGAACACCTTCACTAATTAACAGTTTCCCTGATTAATATTGAAGCAGAAGACAATGAGGAATCCTGATATGCTATCCTTGTCTGATAAACCAGAGGGTGTGATTATGCAAACGGAACAGACGGTCAAGCAGGCGCTTCATCACTTGGCAGATGAGTTGCCGGAGAGTGTGACCTGGACTGACGTGATGGAAAAAGTCCGCTTCCGCCAAGCGGTGGAGTGTGGCATCCAGGCCGCAGATCGGGGAGAGTTCGCCATGCCTGAGGCTGTTAAAAAAGCCTTTGCTCGTTGGGGTGTCGATGCTGCCGGTTAGATGGACGGAACCGGCTCTGGCCGATCTGATAGAAAGCCAACGTTATTACGAACAGGTTAATCCGCAGGCCGCTGAGATGTTGGCGCAGCAAGTGTGGGGCGCCAGCCAGCGTTTGGGAGAGAATCCCAGTATTGGGCGGACGGGTGAGGTTGAGGGCACTCAGGAATGGGTGGTACAAAAAAGCCCTTATATTCTGGTGTACCGCGTTCGTTCCGATCACGTTGAGATGCTACACGTTTATCATGATAGGCAGGACTGGCAGTCCGTTTAATGTGCCACTGTCCACTCGTTCCACCCATTGATTACCGACTGATCCTCCACTAATTGTATCCCTTCTTGACTCATTAGCTAGCCAGACTGTCTATTGGGTGGCTGACATCTGCCTGTGATAGTGACTAAAAATAACGGTTGACTGAAAACCGCATCTAGGGAAAAACCGACCGGTCGCTCTAGCAGCGGTCATGTTCTTTAAGCCACTGACTTCCATGGGAAAAACCGTGTCGGGTAGGGCGGTCGCGTCGGAATTAGTGTTTACACCCAATGGCCACAACGTTTCACGGGCCACGCTGAACGCTACGCGGGGTGGGCTTTACTGCTTCCGACCAAAATTTTCAAAAAAAGCTCTACCTTCAACATCTAAGAGGCCCTCGCTACGATGGGCCTGCCCCGTGAGTGCAACGAGTGCTTTGGGTATCAACTGCTTTTTCTAGGATTATAAGATGCGGAGGGCTGTTCCTTGCCTCTCCCTGGAAAACTCGGAGAGAGTTAGGACATATTTGGACGCGCTCCGCAGATGTCAAACAAACTGCTCCCCCTGTAGTGGATTAAGAGAACGACCGAGGCGGAAATCGGATTGATCAAAAAATATTCCTTACGACCCCTTTCGACGACCGTATACCCAATTTGTTATTATATTGGGTATACGGTAGGATTGATCCATGATATTACCCGCTACAACACAAACACTTTACGCTGAGTTGTTACAGCAGTGTACCTACCCAAGCCCTGATGGCAAGGGACTCAGTTTTGTACCCAAAAAGCAACACAACAAGACCTATCTCTATTTAGCCAACTCCGTGGGCAGTCGTAAAACTCAACATTATCTCGGAGAAGATACGCCAAAACTGCAAGCACTAATAACAAAAGAGCGTCATTTATGGGAAAGCACTAAGGATGACCGTGAACGTAGGGCTAAACTTGTGCAAATGCTTATAGCAGGTGGCGTTCAACCACTAGCACGATTGGAAGGCCGAGTATTACAAACGTTGGAACGTGGCGGTATTTTTCTTGCTGGCGGTGTCATGGTTGGCACGCCTGCATACAGGGCTTATGGTCCTATGTTAGGGGTGACCTGGGAGGATAGCACTCAAACTCAAGACATTGATATGGCTGCTTGGAATAAGTATGCCGTTGCCTTGCACGGTGGTTCTGTCGATATAAAACAATTGTTAAATGATGCAGGAATGGGAATTTTTGAACTACCAACATTAAATCGAAAGCACCCAGCGACTAAGTTTAAAATGAGTGGCACAGAACTGGTAGTCGATATATTAACGCCAGATATTGGCAAACCTGTCAAAGGCCCTGTCTATTTAGAGGCGTTTAAGACCTATGCTACCCCTTTAAGATTTCTGGATTATTTACTTGAAGAAATTGAGCCCGTGGTGTTGATGTACGGTAACGGCATTATGGTAAACGTACCAAATCCAGCGCGCTTCGCTTTGCATAAGTTGGTTATATCGCAGCGCCGTCCTACAGCTATGGCGGCAAAGAGCCGCAAAGATATTAACCAGGCGGAACAGGTGTTAGCGGTATTAGAGGATTATCGTCCAGGTGATATCTACAATGCTGTTGAAGCCGCTCATAAAATGGGCGAAAAATTTGTAACACAAATGCAGGTAGCCTCCCGAAAATTGCGCAATGACTTACGCCAAATCATCAACTCAGTCAAACCAACAGTTAGATGAGATACCAAAAGAATAAACCAGGACAGACCACGATTAAATAGAATAAGTATCGGCAATCAACCACAAGGAGGTGTGAGATGCCAAGAAGAGCGAGGTTTTTATGGTTTTAAAAAATGCAAAAAAGCCGAACATAAAAATTCGGTTTTTGAACAAAAAGCTAACAGAAATAAGTAAGAATGGTACCAGCGGGCGGACTCGAACCGCCACGTTCTCGCGAACGGGGGATTTTGAATCCTTTGTGTCTAAAGATTACTCGGGATTACCCAAAATAACCTCGAATTACTGATTATTGATTAACTAATTGATATATAGAATTTTAATTTTCTTTTGTTCCGGAATTATCTGATTTTCCTGTTACTTGGGGTTTACTGAGCACACCACTTTTTACTATAATTTGTAGCCCCAGTGTAGCCCCAAATACTCTGACACGGGAGGTGGAGAATTATGGGAAGGTCATCAGAAAATCGTATTAAGTTCAGTAAACCCAATTTAAGTGCTTTGGAGCGGCGGATTAACACCGGTGGTTTTTCCGAAGGCGCTTATATCTATGACAGTAGTAGCCACCTTGCATTAAGAATCAGACCCAACCAGAGTTTTACCGATTGTGGTTTTTATCTTTACGAACGGGTTAAGGTGCTGAGTGAAACCTCAGGGCGCTCTTACAAGCGCCATCTTATGAAAGTAGGGGAGGCCCGTAATACTGGCGTGTCTGTTTCGGAACTTCGGAAAAAAGCTGATACCTTGTTTTTGGAAATTCAGGCTAGGCGTGATCCACAAATGCTGGCTCGCCAGGAAACGGTCAAGCAAGTTGCCGAGCAGCAGCTTATCCAGGCTAAGCGAAGCTTTCGGGATATGATCTATGGCTCGCCGGGTGATGATGATCTATTGAATGATTTTATTGCCGAACGTCGTCCCAGTGAGCGCTACCTGAATGATATTAAGAATAAGTGCGGTGGGTTGCTGGGTGATTTACTGGACGAGCCGTTACATGCCATTACTGCTGAGCAGGTAAAAACGGTTTATCTGAAGCAGGTAGGTAAGGGACAAACCCAGTTGCACAATGCTATGCGTATTCTGAGGTCGGTCTGGAACTGGGCGCAGGCGAAGTACGATGAGTCTGATTTGTTTCTTCGTAACCCTGTGACCCGGGCGATGAAACAGCTAGGAGTTAATATAAATCGAACTAATCGCTGTACCGACAGACTGGATGATACTGATTTCAAACTCTATCTCAGGGCTGTGCTGTCCTTGCGAGCTAATGACCATACCTCAGGTTTTCGTAATGGACGGGATGCGCTGCTATTTATGCTGTTTTCCGGGGTTAGGATTACTGGTACGGTTACTATCAACGTGGATGATATTGACCTGAATAAAAAGACGTTCAAGATTACCAAGAAAGGAGGCGAGCGGGTCGAGTTGCCATTAAACAGCGTGACGGAAGCTATTATTCGTAACCGCTTGCCCCACTTACCAAATGATACTCAATACTTGTTTCCTGGTATTGCGGGGCGCGGATATTATCAAGATACCAGTGCCGTCAGAAAGATAGTCAAAGAAACTTCAGGGGTATCGGTGACTAACCACGATCTGCGGCGAACCTATAAAACGATTGGCACGGAGCTGGATATTAATAAGGTGCTGGTGGATGAATTGTTAAGTCATGCTAGGGAAGGGGTGGATGCTCATTATATTCATCCTTCGATGACAAAACTTCGTGAATCTAGTCAGAAAATTGCGGACTATGTGGTAAATAAAGCAGGCTTTAATTTAATAAAAAATTTAGAGGCGATCTGGTGATGAGTTCTTTGTTGTCTGGCATAAGCTGATTGTCAGTTTTCTTCGGGGCTCTTTTACTTCGTAGGTCTGGTTTTCCCTAAGGAGACACTCACCAATCTGCATCTTAAGGACGGTTGTGACCCAAAGCTGGAGGGTCTACAGGCTTAGAAATTATCTCTTTAAAGCGGCCGTTCGGGCCAATTTATGGTTTTTATATCCCGGATCAGTAGCCTATAGCCTTATATCACGGAAGAGCTTCTCATAAGTTTTTGATTTAATGGACAACTGAATTATGATCAAGAGAAAGGGGCTAGATAATAAAATGACGGGGTCAGGTTCTCTATCACCGTAGCTTATTTCTCCTCCATATTGATAACTAATTGAACACAAAGAAATTTAACCTGCGCGAGAGCATTTTGGTTCCGAGATAGTGAGTCAAAGTGATATATGGCCCTAGGCTCTTGAATAAGCAGTTACGCTATTCGGCCTTACATTTTATGGATGACGCGATTCCTTACTCTCTACACTAGACATTAAACTTGAGTAATAGTAACCTTGCGTTGCAATTGGCGAAGTGTTATCGATCAAGAACGAGCTGGTCAGACTTGGATGTCGCTGAGTAAAAATAATGACCGGTACTCACTATGAATAAGTGGCTTTTGGGTGCTCGCTATACATGGATAGCGGCACTGCTTTGCATCGTTAGTTTTCACGCCTCTGGCAACTCCGCTATTAACTCGGTCGCGCCCTGCGCAGATTTAATAATTGAGTTGCCTTCTTCGGTATTCCCTAATCCCGTAGAAAAAGCCCCCTTAGCGAATATCCGTTTTGCCTACACAGACAAGACCGGAAAACTCGGTGCATATTATTCACTGAGGTCCAGTTTTAAAGGTGGCACTATGCTTGCCTGTCTGGATGCACTTCCAGTAATGGGTGAATCAAGCTATGGCCTGTTGTCGATTGAAATCCCCTGGCACCTATCCCAGAGCACGGCAATCGAAATCCTACCCCAGAAAGACGGTGGTTTAGCCGCGCGCCCACGCTTAATTGTGTTTGATCAGATACAACTCATTTCCTCTCACACAATGATATTTTTTCTGCCTGGAATTATAGGCGTACTCATCGCAATACTACAGTTTCAGGCGTTCGGGCTCGGCTCTAAAAAGAACAGTCGAAGATCTCGAATCTTCTCAAGTGCACTCACCCAATTCTCGGCATTACTTTGGATGATTGCGCTCGTGCTATTGTTGAATTCTTACTTAACAAGTGGGTCTCATCTCATCCCGCTATTTTGGCCAGACGTTTATTCCAGCATTGGAGTTGTAGCTTTTGCATTCTTGGGGACGCTGGTTTATGTAGCCTGGCGTGTTTACGTTCGTACTGATTTAAACCTTGAGCAAGATGACTACGAAGCAAATCGTCTATTGCAAGTCAGGATCAGTGGTCGGTTATTAGTCGCGCCTTATGTTGCTACCGTAATTGTTATTTTATTTGGCAGCGATAGACCCGACATCGCCACGTCAGGATTGGATATGGCACTGGCATTTACAGCCGGGTTATGGATTAAACCAGTATTAAATCTACTCAATAAATTTGGTTTGGAAGTACTGGAAGCAAGGATAGGACAATATAAACCTGGAGATAAAAACCGTATCAGCTCCACGCGACAGCAAAGCGGTAACATTTCTTATTCAGTTAACCACTTGTTAAAACTTAAAGCGCAACTAAAGCCAATCCCAGGAGTGATTGGCATGGGGCTCAGTAAGTCAGGGAAAGAAAATACCTTAGTCGCCTATGTAAGCGGCAAGCCATCGGATGTCACTTTACCTGCGTAAGTCGATGGCATGACCGTGCAAGCAAGTACCTTGTCCCAACCTGCAAGCTATGAGTTTTGTAATAGCCAGAATATGGATTTATTCTGGGATAAAATTACCGAAGAGATGATGCCTGCAGCGGCCAAAGATAGCGTCCTACCCCAAAAGGAGATACACGGCAATTTCATCTTGATGTACCATCCCGAAGCACGCCAACGCTATATGAGTGAACCGCTGTACCAGGACAATGATCAAAGTGTCCTATTCAACCCCCTGACAGCTTATTCCGATCTGATCCAGCTGCATCCAGATGCGAGGGACTATGATTTTGTCAGTTTTTTTATAGACCCAGTAAAGCTGGATAGCAACCAGGCAAACTACTACGTCCCCTTTCGTAATATTGCCAGCGGCATCAACTTCCCACCTCAGATGATGGTTAGTCACCCGAACGACTATCCTTTCGGAGACCGCATTGCGGGGTTTCAGGTATTTGGACGAAAGACCCCAGACACCAGAACGCTATTGCATGAAATCGGCCACGCTTGGTGTGCGTATACAACATTTAAAGATCCTGCGACAGGAGAGCACGGTTGTACTGATTTGCTTGACGAAACTCTGAAGCATTGGTCCCGCCATTTTGATTGTGGCCGATCATGCATGGAGTATGACCGAACAAAATGGATCAAGCAGGGAAACAAACGTTATAAGCTGGAAGGTGTGGCACAGGATAATTTTGAGTATGGGGATCTGGATCTCTACCTAATGGGACTTCTCCCGAAAGAGCAGGTGAAGCCCGTCACCCTGATATACCCGGAAAACAACCTCGTCCCTCTCGAGGGCGTTACATATGAGGTAAAAACCAAGGAAATTAGCATTGCAGAAATTATGGCTGATCAAGGAGAGAGACAAGCCACTAACGGAAGGTCAGAAGCCACTTTAAAGCAACTATGGGTAGTAGTATCCGCTGATCACCAGTCGGCGAAAAACCGTGCAGATAGCCTATCTGCACTGCAGCAGAATTTTCCAGCACAGTACCATAAAGCAACTCGAAATCTCGGGTCACTTCAACTCAACTTAAGAAACGGAGGTTAAACATGTTAAGAAAAGAATTAGCCCTACCACTTTGGCTTAGCTTAATACTACCCGCCATCAGCGCTAGCGCACTTGATTGTGGATGTGATAGAAATGAATACCAAACAGAAGGAAATTCTTTACTCTCACTAAATACCATTGATGGAAATATAATCAGCGGCTCTACTTCCTATCCCGATGGAGTATCTATCGACGTTGTTTTCGAAAACCAAAACCCATTTAACATAAATGTTATCGTTCTGTCACCTTTCAGGGGCAGCATGTCTTGATGATGGTGGTATTTTTTACGTAACTTTAGAATCATGCAAATATCATAGAGGTGGCGAATGCGATCTGATAGTTTGGCGACGGGGTTCTCGTGGTAACTGTCCTTAATCACGCCGAGTATTTTTTCAGTCAGCGTGCGGCGCACTGACAAAACATCAATGTCAAAACCCTGTAATTGAAATAACTTAACCAATTCCTCGCGATCATTGTTAATTAGCTCTTCGGCAATAGCGCTTTGTAAAGTCATCCTCTCAAAGGGTTCGGGGTTGGTAAACGCATTCACCTCGATAAGTAGTTCAGGCGATGCCTGTCCGAAGGTATCGCTGTCAATTGACCTGGGGTATTGATAAACGGTTTTCCGGTAGTAAGACCCCTTGGATTCGCGCGGGTCGTTTTTCACGACAATTAATTCATGGGCGGCGGCTTGTTCTACCTGTTTCAGTTGCCGCTTTCTTCGGGCGTCGCCCATGTCTTTATTGAAAATGGCCAGATCAATGTCTTCTGAAAAGCGGTCGATCAGTCGATGCGCTTTGGATAAGGAGGTACCGCCTTTGAAAATGGCTTGGACGCCATGCCCGGAGTTGGAAAGTGCTTGTAAGGCGCGTGTTATCCAGTAGTCCTTTTCAATATAGACTTGCGGCAATCCGCGTTGCTCTGCTGCAAAGGCGATTAACTCCGCGAATGTGTCGGCGTCTTTATGCAAGATCATGATTTAATATTCCATGCGGCGGTATTCGGCCATTGCGCTGTATCCAGATCGATAGTGTAACGGGTCGCAGGGTTCAGGGATGCCTTTAGCTTGTCGGTGGTGAGTTGCTGGTTACGTGATAGCACTAAGCCCAGTAGCGCTCTGGTTTGAGCGCTGTAATAATTAATTGCCAAAAATTGCAAACGCTTCACACGATTCTCGGCGAGTGCCTTGATTTTTTCGGCCATAATCGTCAATGATTGTGTGGTGCTGGCATCCGGAATTCTTTTTAGATCCCGGAACACATCCAGATATTGTAACAATGGCACATCGTTGGGCTTGATCGGTGCCCGTGCCACCACGGCCTTAACACGAATGGTGCCAAAATCTTTAATCTGGCGGCTTCCCGCCACTGCGACAGTATAGGTCTTGGGCACCTGTGTGGTTAAACCCAGTTGGTTGTACAAGGCAACCCCGGTGACATAGCCGCGCAACGCGCCGTCTCGGAACAGGACCGATTTAAGCATCTCACCGTCAGAGGGTTTTCGCTGCCCCAAGAGACCTTGCTGGGGTACGTAAAATTTTCCTTTTGAAAAGCGCATGACTTTATTGTCTTGCACCAATCGGCTCACCGCCTTCATCACGGTGGCAGGTGCCTGCTCAAACGCGGGTAAATCCCGGTAGCCAAAGAGTTGGCCCGGCGCGATCCGGTTGACTTGGCGCTGTACCACACGCGACATATTCATAGCGATGATTCCTCCGTGGCCAGCATAGGCACGCCTTATAAAAAATGCAAGTTTTATATGCTATAAACTAGATATATATTATTATATCCTACTGTTTTATATCATTTATTATTGTAAAATAATTTAACTTTACCAGCATTGAGTAATGAGGATAAATGCTGCCCCCACGCTATGCGGGAGACACTTGTTCAAGGCGTATGTAATGGCAAGCATAACCCGCCCTAGCGGTGACTGGGGCGGGTGGTTTACATAACACGGTGCTAAGGTATTTCGGCTCGTGTGCTTTCCAGTTGCTCTTTAAATCCTTGGTTACGCGCCCTGAGAAAGCCCTATAAGGATAATCAACCCATGGTGACTATCTATCTTATTAGTAGGGGCGAGTTCTTGCTCGCTGTACAAACTTTCCACCGCGTCGTAAAAAAAGCTGTTAAGGGATATCACTTCGGTGTATTCATCGATTAATTTAACCCATGGTTGTTGGGTTTTATCCGCACTCGTTTTACTATTGTGCTTAGCCATGATTGACTCCTATTAAGTCAGTGGTGGTTAGCTGGCCCTCGGTGTTTGCGCACCTTGGGTCAGCGTTTATTGATTACTGCTGGTTTTCACTGTGTTGTCTTCTTCACTCGTGGTTAATTGCCATAGATATTCCCGATCTCCTCTAATCGTGGTAATAGATGCCTCGCCGATGCCACCGCATTCGCGGTAGCCTTCCTCACCCATGCGGTTTGATGGCGGGACCGCTTAATAAAGGCTTTACAAAGGTGTTATGAATGCGGTCACGATAACGGCGGTCGCGGTGCTCACTGTGATGGCCTACTAAAATGGGCTGACCAAAGGGAATGACAGGCGCCATATCTTTCGCTCGCTTATACACTGTCTGGCTTTCTTGGCGGGCGAGGTCGTCCGGTTTGGCTCGCGGACATTTCAGACTTTCAACCTCGGCTAATACTCGTTGGCAGATATCCTGCCAACGCCGGCGTTCCTTAACACCAACGCAGGCATGGCGGTCAACGTTAAACGTGCGCTCCAGATGGGCGACACCATCGCAAAATTTGGCAACCTTTACTGGCTTTTCCGTCGCTGATGGTGGCGGGCTATCAGGGTGGCCGCTGCTCCGGTCGTGCGGGGTAGCTTCCCCCTCCTTTTCAACTTGAGATTCGTTAAAAAGACAACACATCGGAAATAGCTTAAAAGTACTTTCCTCGTCATCATCCCCCGTCTGCGGCTGCTTGGCTTTTAATGGCTTGCCCCACACTCTAAAAGCGGTTTCACCTTTCTTGACCCGGTAGCCATCCTGCTTCCAGCCATGAAAAGTCTTAAATGTGTTACAACCAGTTTTTTCCTGGTAGTTAATAATCAGCATTTCATTGACGCTGAATTCCTCGCCAGCGGCGGCGGCAATCAGTTCTATTTGCGCTTTGGCCCGCCGACTGGCTTTAATCAATGCTTGCCGCGCTTCCCGGCTGGCTTTTTTGCTTTTGCCCTTCACACCATGCACTTGAGGAGCTTCCCCCCGGAGGGAAGATTGTTGATCGTTGCCTTGAGCGTCTGTTATTGATTGAGTGGTGTGCATAGTTTTCCTCCTGATGTATCCATGCTCTCTCGTCGCTTCGTGTCCAAATCAGTGGAGGTTTCAGGCCGCTGCAATAGCCTCCCGGAAGCCGCAGCTAAGGGAGGGAGCGTAGAGTGAGTCTGAACGGGTGAGGAAGGGCCGCAGGCTTTACTGTTGCAGCGGCATGACACCGGAGCTTGGATCACGAAAAAAGCGACGAGAGAGTATGGTCAGGGTGGGGTGACGACAGGCTGGAAAGACGCCTTGGTGAAAATTTGTCCCACTGTGTATTCTAAATAGGGATACTGATTCTAATCAGAAAGGGGATAAATTGCTGATTTTACAAGCTTTAATCTGAAAAATTAGATTGCGCACAGGAGGATTCTATGGTGTAGTTTGCCTATAAGAATATGTTTCCTAACATGTGGAGTGGGAAGTAGGAGAAATAAAGCTCATTGCGGAGAAGGAACAACCGCTTAGGGAACTCGCAGAGATGGAGAGGATTGTTTTGTTTGCGGGTTTGAAATTGTTTTTTATTTTCTATGTATTTCTCGTAGCCCGTAAATGTATGGGCTATTGCCATGTACACGTCGCTTCATTGGTCAGGCAGTCGTCGGGAGCTAATGTGTGAACGAGCTCACCCAGTACCCTTTGTGCGAGATTGCCAAAATGCCTTTTCATCAGCGGATCATCGCTGAGAATGAGCACGCATTCTTAATTCGTGATGGTTGCTCAGAGAGTGGCCACCATAGTTTCATAATACCCAAGTGCCATATTGGTTCTTTCTTCGAAACCACAGAGCGTGAAAGAGCCGCGTTACTGCAACTCGTTGATAACGCTAAATCAGGTGTTGATAACGAGCATCTGCCGGATGCCTACAACATAGGTATCAGCGATGGCCCAGCTGCAGAACAAACTGTGCTGTATCTTCATCTACACCTAATCCCACGTTATGAAGAAGGTGATGATCCCAAGGGTGGTATGCGCTGGTTGGTACCAGAGAAAGTGGATTATTGGAGTGAGTGATGAGTTTCCATAAGATCTATAGTGCCGGAGCTTTTATTGCCAGTGGGTTAATGCAGGTTAACGGATAATATAGTGGGCAGTAGTAAAATACTTGATGAATTCAGCGATATTGTTGTGTGGGCTAAAGGAGAGCAGCGAGCACCTCATAAGCCACTCCTTATTTTGTATGCATTGGGAGCCCTCTCAAGGGGGGAGGAAAAGTTACTATTTAGCGATGTCGAAAAACCACTGAGAGACTTGTTGAAAGAGTATGGCTCGCAGCGTAAAGGGTATCATCCAGAGTATCCGTTCTGGCGTTTGAAAAATGATGGGATCTGGGAGTTAGATAATGCAGAAAAATGTGAGACTAGAATAGGTAATACGGACGCTAAAATCACAGAACTAAGGGCGAATGCGGTGCGTGGGTATTTTAGAGATGATGTTAGAGATTCTTTAAAGTCGAACAAGCTGGTGTTTGCGGAAGTGGTAAAAAGCATATTAGAAGCACATTTTCCTGAAACTTTGCATGAAGAGCTACAAGATGCTTGTGGCATAACACTCGAATTTAGTAGAAAGGCCAAGAAAAGAGATCCGGCTTTTAGAGAAAGGGTATTACGGGCTTATCAGTATCGTTGTGCTATTTGTGGTTTTCGTGCACAAATGGATGGACGGCATTTGGCTCTGGAAGCTGCACATATAAAATGGCACGCGGCAGGAGGTCCCGACACAGAAAGCAATGGAATCGCTATGTGTTCGCTACACCACAAGTTATTTGATAAAGGTGCCTTTATGATTAGCGGCAATAAAATGTTGCTTTCAGAAAATGTGTACGGGAACAGTAGTTTCGAGGAAATGTTCCTAATTCATCATGGTGTAGCCATAGATGAGCCTGTAAGGCAAGAATGTGCGCCAAGTGGAGCTTCACTTAAATGGCATGAGACAGAAGTTTTTAAAGGGCCAGCAAGAAACCTATGAATAGCGAATTTCAAAAATACTATTTTTAAAGGCGAATAGCAGGTTTGTAAAAGATATTAAGATGATTGCAGGCATCATGAGAAAGGTAAAAGATATATGCGTTTAAGAAAAGCGTTGGGAATGCTATCGAAATCGTCGCCCTATGCTGTTTCTACGGGGGCTGAGGAAATCGATGCTGAACTTGAAAAGATTAAGGAGTACCTGTATGTAGAGACTGCGATTGAAAGGGCATTCAAGGCAAAGTTAGATAAGATAAAATCGAATGAAATTGTATTTCTTTGTGGCAGTAGCGGCGATGGAAAATCGGAAATATTGACTAGATATCGTCAAGACTACGATGGGAGAGTTGAATTTCATCTGGATGCCACCCATAGTTTTGAGCCGGATATGACGGCTGTTGAAACCTTGGATAATATATTCTCCCAATCGTCTACTTCAGGACAAGCCCTGGTGGTTGGTATTAACATTGGGATGTTAGGTAATTATGAGCGCGAGGGTTCCGATAGGCATCTTGATATCAAAGCAGCCATTAAAAGTTTTTTAGATGGAAGGGAAATTGAAGGCGATTATACTTTTATTGATTTTGAATCATTCCCAAAATTTCAAATATTGGATGGGGAGGTGGAGTCTAAATTTTTTAGTACTCTTCTGGAGAATATCGTAAAAGATGACAGCAGAAACCTTTTTCGAGAATATGTTAACCAAGCCATATCTTCAGATGCCGACAAAGTACTAGTTGCGAATATATTGCTGCTTAGGGATAAAAACGTACAGAAAACGGTTATTGAGTTGCTTCTTAGTGCGCGTGTCAGGAAGGGCCAATTTATTACCGCGCGCATGCTATTAGATTTTATTTATTGTGTGTTGACCGGACCGGGCTATCTTTTCGATAATATTTTTGGCGGTGGAGATAATGAATTATTAGCTGTTATCTCTGATTTTGATCCAAGTATAATACGTAATCGAGAGATTGATTTGTTTGTTGTTCATCGGACGCTTGAATTTGATGACGATCAATACAAGAATTTTGTCACCGAATTGGCATCAAGATTTAATGTCGTGGGTGCGTTTTCGCCCCAGTCAATGATCCGCTGTTTTTATCTTCTGAAGAACACATCGTTGGAGAATAATTACCATCATAATTTCGAGGGCTCTTTCAATGAGAAAGCTCTTGCGCTCTATAAGAATAGATGGGAGCAGCATAGATACTATGATGGCAGCAATGAGCGAAAGGCTGCCCTTAAACTTTTTTATAATGATGTGGTATTGACCTCCATCAATAAATACGCGAACCGAAATGCACCGTATCTCTCAAAAGATGAATTCTATATATCATCTCATGGCGATTGTGATTTGGCGGCTGAAGTTGATCTGGCTATTTCTTATACGCTCATTGAAAAAGATAATTTCCACGATATTTCTGAATTTAGGCTTCATATTAAGGTGAATGATGATGAGCTACCCCCTGTTCCGGTAAATGTAAACCTTCTGGCAATGATGATGGATATCGTCGCAGGATTTAGGCCGAATAAACATGATAAGAATAGCGTTGTATTATTGGATGATTTAGTGAATAAAATAACTGAGATGGCTAGCTACTCGAAAGTACTTTTCCTGTATAAAAATAAACTTCGAATCAAGCTAAAAAATAATCCTGATGGCGATATAAGAGTGAGTGGGTTACTGGAATGACGATATTAAAGGCAGATATTAGAGTATCCAAGGTCAATTCCCTCAATGGTTATTTTCCCGTGAGAACCAGTAGCAGCGATGAGTCGTTTGATTGGGCTGTTGCGCAGGGCATTGTGGTTAGAAATCTTTATAAGAAGGTGGTAGCAAACGATATGGTCGTTAAGAATAGGGAGGATGTTAGCTATTTAAAGTTTAAAGAAATATGTAGGGATGATTTCAAAAATAGATTAGATGAGGTTGAGTTATGGCCCTATTTAGAAAGCATGTATTTTTCTCCTGATACTTTTTATAAGATTGCACCGGAATGCCTTTTGTTTAAGATCTCTACATTGCCAGCTAGTTCACCAAAGAACCGTTTAGGCGACTTGTTCTCAAGTTTAATGCAAGGTTTTTATAATGAGAACCCGGAAAGAATAAAGAGAAACTTTCTTGAGCGGCAAGTTGTCGATTCGTTACGTTCAAGCGAGGTTCTAACCGAATTTAATCGAGCTCGTAGTTCAAACGGGATTGAAGAAAAGCCCTACTTACCATTTTTAACTCATTACTTCTGTAAGGATATAAAGTTATTATCTGATCATCCTACTTATCTTATTTAAAACCTGGAATAGTTACTGAAGTTATA
>JAZFYA010000336.1:0-24794 GCA_036443315.1 Pseudomonadales bacterium | reverse complement strand
TTCCAACAATACCGCCGTATCGCGTAAAAATAATTTGCGCGAGTCTTTTTCCTTTTCCCCCATTGAAGGCACGTCGTCAGTTGATGAGGAGGCAGAGGGATCATCTTCCCTGCCCTTACCGACGGTCTGTTTTGCCAAAGTTTGATGGCCCTGTCGTTGCCCGCTACCTTGCAATGCCTGCATCTTGGATGCAACTAAAGGCGTTGATTGATAAGGGAGAATGGCGAGTTCCACGGTCTTTATTTTGGCGATGGGTAGCTGTAGCACTTGTGAGTTGTCTAACAGTTCAAGCAACAAATTATCCTGGTATTTTTGACGCAGTTGCGCCGTCAATCTATCACCGGCCAAGGTATGGAAGATAGCGGGCCTATCCAACTGAATGGTTTGGATGACTGCCCAGTCAAATATAAGCTCTCGGCCTATCACACTATCCATGACCACCTGCGCCGATGTCAGTGAGGTCACCGTACCCACTAAATGGCTACCGCCTTTTAAATCAAGCGTATCGGCCAGGCCAATGGGTGAGAAAATAAAAAGGAACATTATCGGGATCAGGCTTTTCATCAAGACTGGCTTAAAGTTAAGAGTATAGGTAGCATTAACACTGTTGCCCCCAATTCTGTCTTTATCTAACATTTAGGTTCCTAGGTCTGAAAAGGCGTAAACCTGAATAAATCTACTCGTACCTGCCCACAAATTAATCGATCTAGTCATCAATTCGGTAATACTAGGGCAATCACAAAATCCAGTCAACAACAAACCTGCTGGCTACGATACAGCAAATCTCGGCCTACCCCACATTTGATGCAAAGATCATACTGTTGAGTAAAAATTCAGTGCCAACTGCGCTATTTCGCCCATAACGACCACCATGTAGTCTACTCAATGGAACAGGCGAGCAGGTAATATTCTACGCAGTAAAGCGCACACCTAAACACCTGCCAGTCACACGTTTTTTGAAAGGAATGGAATTCCCCCACGGCCACTCATTAGCTTCAACATCAGAAAAAACGTTATAACAATTATGGCATCAACCACCTAGCCTGGGTGGTGGATGATTTTGAAGCGGTAATACAACGACTGGAACAGCAAGGTTACAAGCAAGGTCTCATTGTGGCGCCTCATCGTTTTCGTAAGCGGGTTTATTATTTTGATCGTGCAGGATTTGAGTGGGAAATTATTCAATATCTCTCCAATGAAAATGCACAGCGGAATATTTATGAAGTCGAATGAAGCGTCTAGTGTGCATGAGTTCGTGGTGAGGTGCCCTTAAAAATAATAAAACAATTCCAGTTCAAGGTAGTCCTCTTCATTTAACCACACCAGAGGCGAACTGCTAGGCAGTTGGGAAAAGCCACGGGCTTCCACTGTCAGCTTCCAGTTATTGCCAAAGCGTCTGGAGGCTTCCAGTGTCATTAAGGATCCTTGACTATCTAAATCCTGTATTAATCCTATCAGCAAATCAGTGGAATTTTCATCGTTTAAGGCAACCCGCGCGCCCACCATCAAGTCATTATTAAATGGCGTTAAGTTTCCATCCTTGCGGTCATCGAAATGGTATTCGGCAATCAATCCTAGATCAGTGGCGCTGGAGAAAATTCCGTAAATACTGTATTCAAAGCCAGCCACGCTCGGGTAGTCTCGACGGTCAATTGTCAGACTGGCAAGACACCAGCCATTTGGCCATCCACTACGGCAAAGAGCATTTGCTGGAAGAGAAGAGTGAATACTGGCGTGAAAGCCTTAATTTCAGGCACATGGTGGGTAAATATGGCGGTTATCTCTATGCCTTATTTGAAGTAAGTGACGATACTGTAGTACTGCGCGGTGAAAATAGCCTGCGTGTGGATCGTAATGACCACCTGCAAATCGCTCTTATAGATCCCGAGGAAAATTTTAAACGTTATATTGTTGCCAGCCAAAGTTCGGGCTGGGTAAATGTCTACCTGATGGATCAAAACCCAGAGTCCAAACGCCCTGTGGGATCCGAAAATCGCATTCAAGGTTACTGGCGCATAACCACCAAAGGCTACAATCTGGAGCTGCGCATTCCCCTCACCATGCTGTCGAGCAATATTGCCTTTGCCATAGTCGATGTGGATGATCATCAAAGCAGAGCCATCAAATACCGCATTGGCACAGCCAATACTTCCCAGCCCAGTTCCTTGGGGACGGTATTGGTGCCCTCACCAGAAATCGAAAACATTATTAAAGCTTTAAAATATTCTCAATCCCGCGTTTGGGTGGTGGATAAACATCGCCGGGTATTAGCCCGCTCCGGCTCTATTCAACAAGCCCCAGGTCTGGGTTCTCAAGCAACCCAAGAGGGCCAGAGAGCTTCTGGCTGGTGGCAGACAGTAGAGCAAGACTGGCTACTGCCTTTGTACTACCGAGTCCTGACTCGTCCACCAGCGGATTTTATTGATGACTTAAAAAACGCCTACGCACTTAAGGGCAAGGAATTGGCAAGCGCCTTAGGCGGCAAAGCCAGTACTTTATGGCGTTTAAGCTCCGATGCCAAAGCCGTTATTCTATCTGCCGCTCATCCTATCTGGCTCGATGAAAAAGTCATGGGTGCCGTGGTGGTTGAGCAAACCACCCACAGCATTCGCAGCCTGAGAAATAAGGCCTTGGAAAAACTCTTCCACCTTATCTTAAGTGTGATGGGCTTAGGCACCTTGGCGCTGTTTTTGTTTGCTTCGCGCATGTCCTTTCAAATGCTCGATAAAATCATTGCCAATGCGGTGGAGTTTAGCGAGGACAATAATCAGATCGTTGTCCGCTTGAGTCAAAGGCAAACCACCCTGTCTCTTAGCATAGAAAATAAAGGCGCTTGCTTACCTGAAAATATGCAGAGGGAGTTATTGGATTCTATGGTATCGGTCAGACCGCAACATAATCCCCGACAAGCCCACTCTCAACCACCTCATTTGGGCTTAGGTTTGTATATTGCTAAAATTATTGCCGATTACCACCGGGCAAAAATTTCTATTGCTAACCTTACCAACAATGATGGTGTAGTGGTTACTGTGAGCTTTAACTTACCATAGTCGGTTATTTTCAATTTGAATCCTCAGAAAGGATGTCAATCCAGCCTGGCTGACTTTGGTGACTATTATCATCAAGACAGATAATTTCAGTTCGTTCTATACTAGACGAGCTACTAATTGATTCTGTAGCATAAGACAGCAACAAATATTTACGATTACCAACTTATTTGGCTCGATTACCTCCTTTTCTCCTGCTCTTCTCCTACTCTTCTTTTTACACCTGCTGTTTACTTACTAATCATCTAAAACGCCTCTTTTGCAACTTCGACAGTCAAGCTACGTAAATATTTTGCGAATATAGCTCTTCAGCCATAAACAATGAACAGGAATACTTTTATGACCAGCAAAGAAGCAGCAGTGCATTTGGGATATGCAGAAAAGACACTGCGTGAATCCAGAATAACAGGCAAGTTAGCCGGTGTCACAACACCGCCTTATATTAAGAGAGGTCAACGAATCATCTATGACCAAAACGATCTCTACCAGTGGAATGCACAGTTTAAGAAAATCACCAACACTTCTCAATGCTCCATTTAGCAAGATTAAATGCTTTCTAATTCTAAGATATCTGAGATTTTGGGTTCTTTATCCAGCCCCCTCTCTCTCGTCCTACGAAAGTGTTAAAACGTCGCTTTTTGGCTACGTGAAACTATGAATGGCTTCATTACTACTGAACTCAATGCAGTCTCGTCCAGTTTACAAAAAAACAGCCAAATAAAAAACCGTGACAGTGTGATAACGTTCGCCGTCAAAAGCGGGCAATAAAACATGCCATCCTTAAGTGAATGGCTGCCGATCTTAAGTGAATGCCATTGTGTGTCAGGATAGTTGTCGCCTCTAATTTTCAGTTTAGAGGCACATATTATGACAGCAGCATTTTCAACATCGTTTAAACAACAAGCCGTTAAGAAAGCCGTCGGGCGTGGGTCAGATGTTACACTGATCAGCCTCGCGGATGAATGGGGAATTAACAGTTCAACATTACAGCGGTGGATAAGAGAATCGAGAGTACAAACATCCAAGAAGACAGGGCATGACAGCGAAACAATGAAAATAGAAAAACGACCACAAGATTGGAGTAAGGATGAGAGACTGGAAATGGTAATTGCCTGTGGATCTTTGAATGAGGTGGGCGCCAGCGCACTTTGTCGGGAAAAAGGCATCTACCCTTATCATGTAGAACAATGGAAAGCAGGCTTTGTCGATGGCGTATCAACCAAAAGCAAGATCGACGACCGAGCTGAGTTCAAACAGCTTAAAGCCGAGAACAAAGAACTAAAAAAGGAGTTACGCCGCAAAGAGAAAGCATTGGCGGAAACAGCGGCGCTGCTAGTGCTTCAAAAAAAGTAACCGCGATCTGGGGAAACGACGAGGACAGCTCACAATGAGTCAGGAACGTGATGAAATTGTGACGCTTATAAACGATGCCAGAGTCGCTGGAGCCCGACAGTCAGAGGCCTGTCATAGTGTGGGCATCAGCGCTAAAACCTATCAACGCTGGACCAGACCAGGCAATAGCAACGATGGCCGTTTAGATGCCACACGAGAGCCGCATAATAAGCTGAGTGAATGGGAACGACAGCGGCTGCTTAAGGTGGCTAACGCGCCTGAATACGCCGATTTACCGCCGTGCAAAATCGTTTCTCGCCTTGCCGATGAAGGCCGCTATTTAGCGTCGGAAGCTACCTTTTACCGAGTACTAAAGGCTGAAAAACAATTGTCGCATCGACAAAAATCAAACCCTAAAACAACCAGCAAACCTCGAGCGTTAGTCGCGGCGGCACCGAACGAGATTTATTCCTGGGACATCACGTATCTGCCAACGGCAGTGAAAGGGATATTTTTCTATCTTTATCTGGTGATGGATATTTACAGCCGCAAGATTGTTGGCTGGCAAGTATTTGCAGAAGAATCAAGCGCCTTGGCGGCTGATCTTATGGTGGATATCTGTTTACGGGAAAACATCAAGCGGCGCCAGGTGACACTTCACTCCGACAACGGTAGCCCAATGAAAGGGGCAACGATGTTAGCGACATTACAACAGTTAGGTGTGATGCCGACTTACAGTACGTTTTCTGCTGCAGACGTTTTTTCCGAGCACTATTGCACTGGTATTTATTACATTATTGTCTACCCAGATAAATGCCCAGACAGAAAGCACGTTCAATCATAATGCCACCCGCTTTTCCCTTGAAGGTTTTCACCGTCAGACCGACTGCCAGGATTGCCATGTCGATGGCCAGTTCAAGGGCACACCCACTCGCTGTGAACAGTGCCACGATAGCCGCGGTCGAATAAATGCTTCAATCAAACCCCTAGATCACATCATTACCACCGACCAGTGCCATAACAGTATTAGCTGGGACAGAATTATCAGGGTGGAGCACAGCGAAGTTGTAGGTAGCTGCGCAAGCTGTCACAACAACCAAATAGTTGACGGTAAAACACCAGATCATATTTTCTCCACCGATAACTGCGATAGCTGCTATATCGACAATAGTTGGCAAACAGTCCCCCGGGTTGACCACAACGATGTTCTGGGATCGTGCCAGCGCTAATATTGGTGAATTTTGAATGCCAATTGACACTGAAAATTAATGCTATTAACCTAGTCGTCAGTGAGTATAAAAATCAATATCCAAGGGGTTTATCTATTTAGTGTTATATACCCAAAGCGATTGAAATTTAGGTGTTATAGGCCGCTCCTGCACATCCATGCGCCTGCGGCATTAGTGCATCCATGCACGTCACACCCCCTTTTTGCTCATGGCTGCGTTGTTTGAACTTGACAGTTTGAACTTGAAATATTGACAGTTTCCTGCGTTCAAACGCCTTGCCATGAACAACTTGCCATAAACAACTTTCCATAGATAAATAAGGGACGCACTCTAAAACCTAAATTTCAGTCGCTTTGGGTATATTGTTTTGTGTTTTTAGTTGTAATCATTCAACCATGTGGACTATGTGAGCCATGGGAAAGCCTGATTTAAATTCCAAACAGCATATCCAGCAGTTCGTCGAAGCCTTCTATGGCAAGATGCTCAAAGACGAACAGTTGGCCCCTATCTTTCTTGATGTGGCAGAAGTTGATCTGTCGGCTCATCTGCCATTAATCAGTAGTTATTGGGAGAAATTGCTACTTGGTGATAAGGAATACAATCGCCATACTATGAATATTCATCGAGCTATCCACGCGAAGAACCCGCTGACTCAACAGGATTTTGAACGTTGGTTGGCGTTATTTACCAGCACTGTTGATACATTGTTCGAGGGTGATAAGACGGAGCGAGCCAAACGCATTGCTAACCAAATTGCTATAAATATGCAAATTGCGATTTCAATACCCGTTTCTGTATAGATTATTTTCTTCTATTATCTAATGTTAAATCTTCTGAGTCTTTTTGGTGCTCTTGGTGAACGGTTGCAGTGTGTGGCATTGTCGATAAATCAATGCTTAGTTCTAGAGTTTTTTTTATAGTGTGATACACGGCAATAGCTTAAACGCATTATATTTATAACGATTAGTTACAAACATCTAGTGTAATATGGTCTAAAACTAAGTGAGGGAGAACAAAATAATAATAAACACCGAATGATTTTCGTATTAGCTGTAGAGGAGTCATTGTTGTGTTGTGGAAAAAAACAATATCAAAAAAAGTCAAAGGTTTTATTACCTTGTTGTTAGTGCTTGCTACGGGTGCATATTTTTATCCGGCTAATAATGCAGAGCTTCAGACCATTGTGGTAGGTATGCCAGCGTTGTCATCACAGCCGTCGCTCCCCCCTTATCGGGGAGCTCATCCATCGGCTGTCGATCGTCCGGAGGAAACGTTCCCGTTTCCGATCAACTTAGGTCAACTGGGTCCGAGTGCTTCTTTGTTCGCCGGCCCGCTACAGTATCCGTTTCTTTGCGGCGTCAGGGATTCAGGTTTAGGACAGCCATTGATTGATAATTACCAGCAGTGGGGTGTGCCGGTTTACGGCTTGGATAAACAGGGTTACATAACGAATACAATTCTTGGCTACAGTAAGGATTGTATGATCCCAACCCAGGCGAGCTATTATTACAATCGTCAGGGGACAGAGAATTTTGTACCGCTATCAGAAGTGAATAATGATATTGCCAAAATAGTGGTTAACGGTAAGACTATCGATTTTATCGTGCGGATAGAAATCGGTACGATCAATCGTTTTCTCTACATCATTGCTGCCCTGAAGGGCGAGGATGAAAGCCTGGCCCAGCCCAACGGCAGTCACTGGAATGGGAAGTTAATCTATCAATTTCGTGGCGGTGTTGGTATCGGCTATCGGCAGGGTCGAGCAACGCCTAGTATTATTTTTAAACGGCGCCATGAGCAATTGTCTCAAGGTTATGCCGTTGTTTATTCAAGCGGAACTCAAACATCTAACCATTACAATATGTGGTTGTCAGAAGATACTGCATTAAGGGTCAAACGTCAGTTTTCTGGTCTCTACGGCAAGCCGCAGTACACTATAGGTATTGGTGGATCCGGTGGTGCGGTGCAGCAATACCTGTTGTCGCAAAATAATCCAGATATCATTGACGCGGCGATAGCTGAATACGCTTACCCGGATATGGTAACGCAAACGCTCTATGCTATGGATTGCGAATTACTGGAATATTATTTTGATGTTATAGATCGGGATAATCCCCGTTGGCAGCAGTGGCAAAATCGGCAATTGATAGAGGGGTTGAATACCAGTGAGACGCTACAAAGTAAGTATCGTTGGCTACAGCGTTTATCACAACTTAAGTTGGGGGTATGGCCTAGCTGGAATGAAGGCGAATCAGAGTGTGTTAAGAGTTGGCGGGGGTTAACCCCATTGGTGCACAATCCACGCTTCACTCATTTGAAAAAACATTATGATCCCGCCGTTGTCGAGCAGGTCCACTGGACACACTGGAATGACTTAAAACACATATACGGTACTGATGAGCATGGTTATGGTTTTTCCACTTGGGACAATGTTGGTGTCCAATATGGTTTAAACGCCTTAATAAACGATAATATCAGTATTGAAGAATTCCTAAAATTAAACGCCAGCGTGGGCGGCTGGAAAACTCAACAGCAGATGCGCAAAGAGCACTACTGGTTTTTAAATCAGCATTTCTTTCCTATACGGGTTTCTGTGTGGAGTCACCGCAATATGCGCACCGGTAGTTTGGCGCAACCGGCGGTTCGGAGTGAGGGCAACCTTGAGGCGATGCAGGCCGCTTATCGTAGTGGTCATATCTTTCTTGGCCACCTTAACATCCCAGTGATTGATTTGCGGCATTACCTTGAACCCGAGTTGGATATGCACCATCTGTCCTCTTCTCTATCGGTGCGGAAACGCCTACTGAGGGAACAGGGACATGCCGATAATCATCTTATTTGGGTTACACAAAAACCGCATAAAGGTGAGGTTGAGGCTTTTGCTTTACTAGACCAATGGCTGCAAGGTAGTGGTTCCCATCGGCCGGCTCAAGCGGTGGATACCTGTTTCGCGGAAACTGGAGAAATTATTGCATCCGGAGCGGCTGTGTGGGATGACAGTTGGAACCAACAGCCGACGGGATCCTGCAGTCGGGTGTATCCGGCTTATTCAGTCTCCCGCAGGCAGGCAGGAGCCGATATTGCCGGTGATATTTTGAAGTGCTTTTTGCAGCCAGTAGAGCAGGCGATTAAAAGTAGGGTATACGGTGATCAGGATATGCGACCCTATTTGGGCCTGCTTAAACGGATCTTTCCCGATGGTGTTTGTGATTACGCCCGCGGTGATCGTGGGCGACCACCGGACCTGCTCGCCAACAGCCGTTTATTGCCGCGGCCCCGTGATTTACAACAGCAGAAGCGAGCGGTGGGTAGTATTGATCACCAAGCTACACAGTCAGTCAAAGAGCCGATTGAACTGTCCTTGAATAATAAAGATTCAGAACTGTTATTGCGGAAGAAAGGCCAGCACTTATAGCTATTGAGTTGGATACTTTCTCTGTCGTTGTGACAGAGTTTGCAGTTCCAGGCATGGCTAAGAATACCATTTGCTCTAGCCATATACTTTTTAGATAATAAGTAACCGACTTCTTGGAGAGTAGTATGAGTGCCAGTGAAGCCTATGAAAAACACCCCGGTTCTATTGTCCTGAGGCTCAGTCTAGGTGAACATTTTGATTATCGTTCTATCCATACCTTTCGCAATTTATATACTGGTAAGCTTCAGGACAATGTTTATGTGGTCATTGATATGGCTGCCACCCGTTATGTGGATAGTTCAGGTGTGGCCTTGTTGCATTGCCTGCAGTACTGGATTAACGCGTCGATAGTGACTGTGCAGGTGATCAACTGCTGCCCTGAGCTGAGTCGGATCCTGACCTTGTCGAAGTTGTCCCCTAACATCCATGTTGATTGATTTTTCTTTCGTTTCTAGTCGTTGCTGGTCTCTTTTGTCACGTTATAGTGAGATTTTATATCATTGAGTGATGGGTTCGGCTCGGGAATGCACCAGCCCACTATAAAAATGTAATAGCATCAATGGCTTTCTTCAGTAAAAGGAGGCGATCAACTGGGAAATTTTCGGACTAGTAGAGGTAAGATTCGAGCAATTCACAGCCATCAATCTGGCCATCCAGAACCGCTATAAAAGTATACACACCCAAAAGTTTGCGCTGCAGAAATAAAAATTCTCCGGGAGGAATAGAAAAGTAGCGACTAATAGCATTTTTGGATGCTTGCTTGGCAACGCGGATCGGCAATTGACTGTTGCGCCAGCTGTAGCCATATGCGCTAATCGCCTGGGTTGGCACCTTCCGATTTTTATAATTAAAGGGTTCCAACAGGCTGATACACAGTTCTGCGAAGGAATATTTTATTTCTTCAGGGAAACTGTGCTCGATTAATTGTAAGTTAACGGCAGCTGTGACCACCGCTGTTATATCCGCTCTATAAGCACCAGCAATCAAATGTTTAATTGCTTCAAGAAAGCTTTTCGGAAATTTTCGCAGCGCACCAAAATCCAGTAGTACCAATTGGTCAACGCCCTCATCATTAATTCGAATTCGATAATTGCCAAAATTGGGATCCGTCTGCATGGTTCCCCAACAAAATAGCTCCTGTAAGAAGACCTGCAAAAAACTGCGGCAAATACGATTTCGTCGTTCTTGCGACAGGTTTTGTACTGCTTCACTGGTGGGTGAGTATCCTTCTTCGAAGGAGGTTGCTAACACTTTTGCACTACAGTAGTCCGGAAAAACCGTAGGGACAATCACGGTCTCTTGGTTCGCTAACCAACGATAAAACAGTTGGGTGGTCATCATTTCCAACTCGTAATCAACCTCGCAGTGCAGCAACGCTTTGATATCTTTCAACAACCTATCAAAGGTTTGGTTCGTCGACAGCAATTTAGTCAGTACCATTAACCGGGCTACAGTGGCGAGATCGTTGTCGATAGCATTGGCTATACCGGGATACTGCACTTTCAGACATAGTTTCATACCATCGGATTTACGCACTGCTCGATGTACCTGACCCAGAGAAGCGGCTGCCAACGCCTCGGGCTCTATTTCCAACTCCTCTAGTCGTGAGACCTCCAACTCTTGCTCTAACACAGCTCTGATAGCAGCCCAGCTTAGTGCCGTTGTGCTATCTTCAAAACCATGCAGTGCGTCAGTTACCTCTGGTGGAAAAAGGTGTTCGCCATAGAGGGCTAGCATTTGGCCAATCTTCACCACACTGCCTTTTAACTTGCCCATCTCGGCAACAAGATACTTGGCTTGCTTAGCCAGTTTTTTACTGCGCTGGGTCTGGCGCTGCTCTTTACTGCTCCACAGACCAGACCACATATCGGTATACATATTTGCGACCATCATCGCGCCACTGATAGCTCCCGTCTTGGTCATATGCAGCCGTCGTTCAAACCGACCCGTCGTGATCCGACTCAATACCTTTGGTTGTTTTGGTTTTCGTTTCGATGACATAGTTTGAGCATAGAGAGGTAACTGGGGTTATAAAATTCCCGCGCCACAGCGACATGTCGGCCTTAACACGTCTCCAAAAAGTTAATGGCCATCAGCATTCTACAATACAATTTGTGACCTATTAATGAGAACTTTAATTTTATATGGAGCTAACGAATTTATATAACAAATCGATGAGTGTCCTGGATATATAGTATAGTAGACCTTTTCCAGCCTTTGCTCGTATTATTGCCACTTGTTCGATCAAGATCTACTCTATATAGAGGTATCATACGCAGTTTCAATCCTTTCAGCATGGCTAAAAACTATCGAAATTTATCTCAGTTAGCCTCTGCACTGCCTCGAATTCTCGATGGGTTGTCGAACACCTTCGGCGCTGATTTTTTCGAGGCCATAACCAAGTATTTGGCGATCACTATTGAAGCCGCGATGTCAGGGGACAGGCAACGCTGCCTCAATGCAGGCATGAATGACTATTTATCCAAACCGATAAAAATTGGTGCCCTTAAAACCAAGCTTAAACTCTGGTGCGGAACTACGCATTAATCACTCAGCTTTTTTCCCAGCGCCGGGCGGGGTTGGTATCACGGAGGCAATGTCATCCTCGGCCCGGTTCACCGAATTCGCCAGTTAATCGTTGATTCAAAATCCTAGCGTTGTATCAGGTTATGCAGAGGCGCTTTAGACTCGATCAGAGGCTCCCTGGCTAGTCCAGCTATTTGTTTATTGATCGGAAATCACTATGGGGTGTCAATAGTCATGGAAGTGCCCCCGGCATTGGCGACAAGAGTAAGCCCCCAGTCGTAAACACATCCGGTGGGCTGGTGCAGGGGGGAGCTTATCAACAAACATAAAAAACCCGGCTATTAACCGGGGTTCTCTAATATGGCGGTGAGTGTGGGAGTCGAACCCACGATGAGTTTACACCCATACTACCTTTCCAAGGTAGCTCCATCGGCCACTCGGACAACTCACCACAGATGGCGGTTAATGTATCCGAGAAGGGCTTTGATGGCAACAGATTCGAGAGTGATTTATAACTAATGTGTTAAGATCGGCGGTTATGTGAATAGACTATGAGCGATTTTATGAAGTGTGTGATTATTCCGGTGACAGCCTATCAGCAGAATTGTTCTATCTTGGTGTGTGAAGAAACAAAAAAGGTTGCTGTGGTGGATCCTGGTGGGGATCTGGGGCGTATTGAGAATGCGTTATGGATCACTGCGCGATTGCTAGTGATGTTCGTAAAAAATACAGCATTCCCATTGAAGGGCCCCATATCGAGGATCGTTTTTGGATTGATAAGTTGCCCGAGTGGTGTGAGATGTCCGGCTTTCCCCATGCTGAGACTTTTGAATCGGACCGCTGGTTGGAAGAAGGGGATACAGTGCAGTTTGGTAACCAGACTCTGGAAGTCAAACACTGCCCAGGTCATACACCTGGGCATGTGGTGTTTTTTCATCCCCAAGCAAAAGTGGTTATTGTAGGTGATGTATTATTTCAGGGCTCTATTGGCCGCACAGATTTTCCCCGCGGTGACCACGATACTTTAATCAAATCTATTCAGGAGAAACTCTGGCCGCTGGGGGATGATGTGTCGTTTATTCCTGGCCATGGGCCTACCTCGACTTTTGGTCAGGAACGTCAGACCAATCCCTTTGTTGCCGATACGCGTTTTGCCTAGTTTATCGGTGATTCGACAATGGCTATAGGGCGTCCCCCGAACGGCACTGCCTTAAGTAAGTGCCATTCCCCCCCTAACCCGAATTGCACTTACTTAAGGGCAGCGTTATTAACGGCTTGCGACCGTAGTATCCCGCCGCTACCCTCGGTAGTCTAACCCCTCACTCGGTTGGAACCCCACGCCCTGGTGAGGGGTTAGACTACCGAGGGTGGCTAGACCGTGCAGTATCCGGGTACCACCGGAGTAGCTGTTCGCAATGCAAGGCCCGCTCAAGGGCGTGGGGTTTCAATCGATAATGGGCGATAGTGGGCCTTGCATTGCGAACAGCGGGTTCAAAGCGCCTCAGTTATAGCCTTAAGTCTTTGACTCATAAATGTCTTCTTTTTGTCATGCCAGCGAAGGCGGGTGTCGCAAAAGCAGCAAAATTTAAATTTTGCAACGCTACAGTCCTTATAAAATGGGCCTCCTGTTTTGCGAATGACCCGTTAACGCCACTTCCCTGCGCGGGAATGATGGGCTTTAAGGTAGCGCCATTTGGCACACGCCATCATCCTGTCTCTAAACCGCTATTGATTTTCGTATTGTTGCCCCCATTAGGCAAGCAGAAGATGACCATTGTAAAAACCAGAGGAGTGTTTGAATGCGATTAATGGTTAGCCGTAATGGGATTGTTTGTATAGCTCTACTGCTTGTCGTCATCCCGGTTTGGGCTGTGCTGCCTATTTTCGATAGTCAGGGTCAACAATTGCCCAGCCTTGCGCCACTGCTAAAAGAGGTCAATCCGTCAGTGGTAAATATTTCTACTTATACTACTCGTAGGGTGCAACAAAACCCGCTGTTGAATGATCCTTTTTTCCGCCGTTTTTTTAATATACCCCCCAGTCAGCAAATGCCCCAAGCCCGTCGAACTCAAAGTGCTGGCTCCGGGATAATCATCGATGCAGATAAAGGCACAGTGGTGACTAATTTTCATGTGATTGATGGTGCCGATGAGATTCATGTGGGGTTGAAAGACGGTCGAAGTTATAAGGCAGTATTGATCGGTACCGATCCTGATGTGGATATCGCCGTATTGTCGTTGGAAGATTTTAAGGATCTCACTGATATTAAAATGGCTAACTCTGACTTGTTGCAGGTAGGGGATTTTGTTATCGCTATTGGCAACCCCTTTGGGCTGGGGCAGACAATAACCTCCGGCGTTGTCAGCGCTCTGGGTCGTAGTGGTTTGGGTATTGAAGGGTATGAGAATTTTATCCAGACCGATGCTTCGATTAACCCTGGCAATTCAGGTGGTGCATTGGTGAACCTGCGGGGTGAGCTGGTGGGTATCAATACCGCTATTCTCTCCCCTGCCGGTGGCAATGTCGGCATCGGTTTTGCCATTCCCGCCAATATGGCGAAATCCAGTATCGAACAGATTTTGCAATACGGTGAGGTTAAACGAGGCCAGTTGGGAATTATTATTCAGGATTTGACCCGTGTTTTAGCCACAGTCTTTGATATCGATGAGCAACAGCGAGGAGTCGTTATCGCAGAAGTGCAGCCGGGTTCGGCGGGGGATAAGGCTGGCCTCGAAGCGGGTGATATTGTTATCAGTGTCGATGGCAAACCCGTGGAGAGCACGGCGCAATTGCGTAATGAAATAGGTCTGCGCCGTATAGGCCAGAAATTAAAACTGACTATCTTGCGTGAAGGGCGCAGCAAGGTGATCAAGGCCAAAGTGGGCGAGCCGATATCTCAACTGGCTAGCCATAATGGCGTTCACCCTTTTTTGAATGGCGCTACTTTAAACGTAACAAGAGATGGGGTTGTAATTAATGATATCGAGCGCCATTCAACGGCGGCGCGTTCTGGATTGCGTCCGGGAGATATTATTCTTTCGGCCAACCGGGTACCCGTTGCCAGTATAGAAGAGTTGAAGCGAGTGGCCAGTCAATCAGATAGTCGCTTGGTGTTGCGGGTGAAGCGGGGCAACGCAGCGTTTTATTTGGTTTTGCAGTAATAAATAAAAGATGAGCAAAAGATGAACAAAAGACTATGCTCTTTATGCTATACCCAAAGCGATTGAAATTTAGGTGTTATAGGCCGCTCCTGCGCATCCATGCGCCTGCGGCATTAGTGCATCCATGCACGTCACACTCCCTTTTTGCCCATGGCGGCGTTGTTTGAACTTGACAGTTTGAACTTGACAGTTTGAACTTGAAATATTGACAGTTTCCTGCGTTCAAACGCCTTGCCATGGACAACTTGCCATCAACAACTTTCCATAGATAACTTTCCATAAATAAATAAGGGACGACATCTATCCTGACACAGGGGGTAAAACCTAAATTTCAATCGCTTTGGGTATATTGAAGAGATGAGATTGATTAGGCTCTCTCCAAAACGTATTTTCCGGGTGCCGGATATAGCGGCGGGTGTTGCGCGTTACCTAAAACCTTTTTCGGTATTTGCAAGTTTGCGGATCTTTCCGTTAACCAGGTGGCCCAGCGTGGCCACCAGCTTCCATTGTGATGCTGGGCATTGATCAACCATTCTTCTGGGTCCGCTGCCAGCTCAGGATTGAAAAAGTACTCCGTTTTTGCAAGCTGTGGTGGGCGTAATATGCTCTGAATATGGTTGTCACTACTTAATATAAAATCACATTTACCTCCAATGAGCTGGGTTGTTTCGTAACAACCTTGCCAAGGCATAATGTAGTCAGTACTGCCTCCGACCAGAAATGTATCGATGTTTATTTTTTTAAAATCAATGGATTGATTAAGAACCTTTAAGCGGTTTGGATGTGTAAACACATCGTTGATAAACAGATCTAAAAAGTCACCGTGCAGGCCTGCGGGAAGGCATGTTGAGTCATTATCCCAATACAAAACATCCAGTGAGGGTGGTTCTTTGCCCATCAGATAATTGTTGACCCAGAAATTCCACACCAGTTCATTAGGCCGCAACCATGTGAACAGTCGCGATAATTTTTTCCCTTCCATAACACCGTTTAATTGGGTCCAGGCTCGGGCACGTTGCAGTGATTTTTTGGTAAGAAAAAGTTCGATCACAGATTTTCGGGTGGCACGCAACGCCGTAACGAACATTGAATGGGAATGCACCCATGGTGTATTGGTTTGAGTGAGATGACCCAATAAGGCCATCGATGTCAGACCACCGGCACAAGCGCTCACCAGATTGATGTCTGGGCTTCCTGTGATATTGCGAATAACATCAATGCCATTTTCCAGTTGTTCAATATAAGTATCCAGATTCCAGTTTCGATGAATTTTGCTCGGTACTCTCCAGCTAATAACAAATACTTGAATGCCCTGTTCCAGTAAGTATTGCACCATACTGTTTTTAGGGCTTAAGTCGAAAATATAATACTTGTTTATTTGTGGTGGTATTAAAAGTAATGGCCGTTGTCTTACCTGCGAAGTGAGTGGTGAATATTGAATTAATTCGAATATCTCGTTTCGGTAGATAACGGCACCTGCCGTTGTGGCCAGATTTTTACCCAGGGTATAGGTATTCTCACGCGTTTGATGTGGCATCCCGTGGTTGTGTATTAAATCTTCGATGAAACGCTTGCAGCCTTGTATGCGGCTTTCACCGCCAGTTTGGAAGGAGCGTTTAATGGATGCTGGATTGAGCGGGGAGTTTGAAGGAGAAATGGCAGCTGCCAATTGCTCAAGGATAAAATGACAGCGGGTTTGGTCGTCCTCGCTAAGCTCCAGCTCATCAATCCAGGTTTCTACTTCGCTATTCCAGGCCAGGTAGAATTGCAGGACCGAGCGATAGAAAGGGTTTTCCCTCCATACCGGATCGCGAAAGCGATGATCTTCGCGGGTCGGTTTCAATGTTGAATCAGCTTGTAATATTTTTAAGGTTTCCTGCTTAAGTCGTTGATAACGTTTAACAAACACCTTCGGTTGCATAAACGATTGCAGGGCAAATACCTCCAGGGTTTCAAGAAACCCTCTACCGCTTACAAACGCATTTTGCTGGTCACTCTCGTGGGTATTTTCATTGGTATCTTCACTGTTATTTTCCCTTGCAGATGATTGTGTTTTTGTAGAGGATTCATTTCCTAGACTTTCATTAATCGATTCTGTGAAGTCCAGCAGAGACTGGGCCTTTTGCTCGGCTAGCACAAGGGCCTCATGGATAGCTTGATCCCTTGCCTGATTTTTCTTGGTGTTGGGCGATGGCTTGTTAGCTCGCCTGGCCTCGGAGGGCTTGGAGGGGATAGGGCCCTCATAAAGCAACGGTTTAATAAATTGTTCTTCAAGAAGAGCGATATGCTCAAAATCAGTGCTGGCAGAGCTATAAGGCTCTGCTGTCAATGACGAAAGAATAGTGGATGCAGTAGCGTTGTCTCCAAGCCCTGTTTCATTTTCCATTATAGAAATCAATACCTTAGCGATAGGCCGAGTGGACATATCACACAAAAAAGTCTATGAATAGGTTATTAGCTAGTGCTCTTGCTGCTCTGGCTGCTCTTGCTCAAGGGGCTGTCTTAGTTGCTGGGTCAGCGTTGTCAGTGACTCAGATAATTCATTAACCTTACCGGTTAACGACTCAAAGTCATTGCGGCTGGGTACACCAATCCAGTGTAAGGTGTTATTGACTCCAGTATCGATTTTATGCTCAAAGTTGTGAATCTTACCTGTCGCTTTATTTTTTGCTCCCAAGGCTGATTTTTTAACCGCGCCCATGGTCTTGCCAACTTCATCCTTAGCTCGGTTTTGGAACTGAGCTCCCTCTTCCACTAAGTGGCTGAAAAGGGTGACAGAATTTTTTTCAAGCAAGATTGCAGCGCCGAGATTAGCTCGCCAAAGTGTTTTGACAGCGTTGCGAGCACCGTTTATCAACCGTGCAATTTTTGGTGATTGTTCTTCCTCATGAAAGATCTGATCGAGCTTTGCTTCTAACTGCTCGTCGGTAATCTGCTCGAGGTCTTTAGATATAGTGGATATCGGTGTGGCTTTATCCAGGGGCATTTCTGTTGGTGTAGACTGTTGTTTGGACATCACAGTATCTCCATATAAGGGTCATGTATAGAAAATATATTTATGTAAAATAACCTTTGTACCTGTTTGTTTATAAAGTTCTTACGCCATTGTGTTCATTGCGTTAAAAGTGTGACGACTTCTTGGTCTCTAATAAATAAATCGTCAGTAAAAACAAGTCATTACAAAACCGAACAGTCTTCGGGTGAAAAGACATCGACCCGTGAACTATAGATAAGCTTGATCCCTATTGTCACGGTGAGCCTAAGACAAATTTGAAGTAAAAGAACTACCTGGCTATTACGTTTCAGAAATAAACTATTGTCTTTACTCTTGTTTTTACTCTTGTCTTTAAATCAGCATGCTAAGAAAAACAAAATTGTGTAGCAAGAATTTTTTTAGAGTGATGGCGTATTAAGTTTGCATTTTACTGCTAAGCTATACAAAGCAGAGTGTTAGGGAAGTGATGTAACAAAGGAGGTAACTTTAAGTAACGAGCCCGTAGAAATAAAACGCAACAATAAACACTGTAAATCACAGGGATTGTTTTTTCGGTAGTCGTTACAGTAGTCGCCTTGAAAAAGTAATCTTAGTATCAAATCTAGCTACACATTTTTCCACTTTGGTAGGTCTATGGATTCTCTATACGAAGGTGTTACGGTCAGCGAGGTTTCCATTGATGGGATTCGACTTCGTGTTGCACAAAGCGGTAGCGAGATAAATACTGGTCGTCTTCTGCTAATTTTTAACGGTATTGGTGCCAATCTTGAGCTTTTTTTCCCGCTGATGGAGAGGCTTCTTCCCCGTAAATGCTTGATTTTTGATGCCCCTGGTGCCGGGGGCTCGTCAATCCCAACAATTCCGCAACGATTTAAAGGGTTAGCGCAATTAAGCGCTCATTTACTGGATCATTTTTCAGTGGATCAGGCTGATGTGATAGGCGTGTCCTGGGGAGGGGCTTTAGCCCAAGAGTTTGCCTACCGACACCCCCAGCGATGCAAGCGTTTGATCTTGGCTGCCACATCACCAGGTGCGGTGATGGTGCCTGGCAAATTGTCGGTCCTGTTGAAACTGACCAACCCCAAGCGATACTTTAAACGCCATTATTTAAGGTCCCATGTTCATCAAATCTATGGCGGTATTTTTCGTGATAGGCCAGCATTAATCGACGAGTTTACTGATAAAGTGATGGCCCCGGATTCAAAGTTAGGCTACTACTGGCAACTCTATGCAGCCCTGGGTTGGACCAGTATTCACTGGTTACACCAAATTATTCAACCCACATTGATTTTGGCTGGCAATGATGACCCCATCGTTCCGCTGATTAATGCCAGAATTATGCGCTTGCGGATACCGGATAGCCGTATGGTTGAATTTGATTGCGGTCATTTATTCCTTTTTACGAGGGTTGATGAGGCTGCTTCTGTGATTTTGGAATTTCTCAATGAGGGTGAAGAGGAATAGAATGCTCTGCCATAGTAATTTTTTCGGTCTTAAATGATAGGGAAGGATCAAATCAATGGTTACACTATTATGTTTTGCCGTATTATTTTTTTATAGCTGGCATCAGTTCAGTCAATGGGGCAGGCCGAGTTCGCGTAAAAGTTTTTGCCATGACCTTTCGCAGCAAGATGAGTTTTCACCCTATTTCTCCACCGCAATACGCTACGGCGCCGCTGCCTTTGCCTACTGTTCAGTGGTGGTTTTTTTGTATGGCTTATTGCTGTTTAGTGTGGAGGTTTTGATAGGCAGCGTTAATTACCCGAGCTTGCCCCTTTGGTTATTCATTGTGTTTATAGGCATACTTCCCCAACTGCCTGTATTGGGTAATGGCTTGCAGTCATTGCGCTATTTATTTCAACGGCACAGCTTTACGCCAATATTGCCTTCGCCGGCTGAGGATTTGGTTCTAGTTCAACTGATACGCTATGAAGCCTGTTTCCAACCCACGCATAAAGACCTTTCAAACAGGTTACCTGAGCGTTATTTCAACGCTATTGTCTTTCCTCAAAAGGGCGAGGTTGGGGAGCTAAACGCAAAGTTGGCAAAAACAATGTATCTACTGCAGAGTTTGAAACAATTAAAACAGCAGTGCTATACATTTGGCAATAAATTGCTGACGTCTGAACTGGTTTATTTCGCCAGCCAGCGTCAGAACTTTGATTTAGTAATGAGAAAGACGTGTTACGAACCTGACTATAGGCGCCACCGAGCAATCCAGGTGGCTGATTACATGCTGGTCCGCTGCTATCAGCTGATTTGTCACCTGGTGCTAAAGAACAATCTCACCAATAAAAGTCGATTGGCTGCTTTTAGGGAGTATGGGTTAGTAGTAAACGTCGACGATATAGCGCCTATAAAGGTTTTGACGATGGCGACGATGGCATATGTTCACTTTTACAATCTAATGCCGCAAATCTTGCAGCCAAAGTCATTGGTGCAGAGTGATCGTCGGCAGAGTAAACGGATTCTTTGCTACAAGAAAGGGGTGATCAATTTGGGAGATCACAAGCTTATCTGTGATGGCGCTATTTTATCCTTAACCGGTGCTGCTATTCGTGGCCAAACAGATAAGCCTGTGGGTAGTCAGCTCAGTTATTATATTGAAGGTTTTGGCGATATGGATGCCATTCTGGTTAGAAAAAATACCGAAGAATTATTTGTTGCCTTTAACTCGGATGATAGTTTGAAAAAGAGGTTTGCCGACTATCTAGATTGCTATATATCATCGCTAGCGTTTAACTAAATAGCCCTCAACATGGCGGGCAGCAAGCGGTATAACTTGCTGGGTTTAACAGTGCTGATCATAAGCGTTTGGCACAGTTTAATTCAATGTGTTATGCCATGTTAATACACGTTCTGATCAGTTTAATTCCACCATCTCCTGTGGGTGAACTGTTGGAGAATACGGTGGTCAAATCCCCATAACAGGTATAATGTATATTGATAGAGTATTAATAAGCATCAATATAATAACTGATAGGGTGGGTAAGTATGATGACGTTAACGACTTTCAAGGCTGTGTTAATGGCAATGCTGCTGGTGGTCATGGCGGGTTGTGCAGCTATTCGCGTTACCACCGATTACGATGCCAGTCGTGACTATGCTGCGCTTAAAACCTACGCTTGGCTTGAACCCTCAAAGAAATTGATTGTCGATCCCTTGGTTGACAACGATCTAATGAATAGTCGAGTGCGGCGCTCGGTGGAAAGTGAAATGACTGTGCTGGGCTATGTGAAAGCCCGTGGCGATAAAGGCGCAGATTTCTTGATTAGCTATCATGTAAGCGCCGAAGACAAATTAAGCGTGAGTAGTTTCCACAGTCATTTTGGTTACTATCCCTGCTGGCATGGTTGTTTTGGATATGGTCAAGGTTTGGGCCATGGTAGCGATATTTCTGTACGCCAGTACAAACAGGGTACCTTTATGCTGGATGTGGTTGATCTAGCCAGTAACGAGTTGATGTGGCGTGGTGTAGCCAGTAAACAATTAAATTCCGGCAGCCCTGAAGAAAGAGATGATTATGTCAGGGAGATTGTTGCTGCCATCCTGGCTAAATTTCCACCAACAATTTTCCATCAACAATAGTGTCAAACTAGTCTCGAATAGGCCTTGCAAGCCCTGATGATTTTAAGCACAATACGCGGCCTTTACAGCGTGGGTGTCTAACCCCGCTGCACCGTCGTTATGGTGGTCCTTCCGGTCCTTTCGCAACGCTAGATAACGAACTCCGCCAGGCCCGGAAGGGAGCAACGGTAGTTATCAACGCGTGTGCCGGGATGTGGCTGGTTGGACTGCCACCTGTTTTTTAAGCATCAGTGACTGATCTCAGTGGTACTGACTTAAGGGCACCTCTAGTCATTGCTTTTATTCGAAGAATTCAAGATGAAGACCTGATAGTACCCTCCTCCTCCTCCTCCTCTTATATAAAGGGTAAAGGGTAAAGGGTTTTAGAGGAGGGCCATTCCGAAATCTTGTAATATTTTCAATTAATAGCGGTGCCCTTAAGCCAAAAACATAAACCAGATTGGCGAGCACCTACTGTGTAGAAAAAGAATCCACCGTATAGCGCTCGATGGTTAACGTATTACTCCAGTAATCTTCAGTCAGATCCGCTTTATTTTTTAAATGGCGCAAAAAATCATCCGCATTGGGCAGTTGATCCCACACAGCAGGCAAGAAGGTACCGCAGTGATTGTTTTCCTTAATAATTAACCCATCGATACCTGGACGGATCAGCTCTAATAATTCCTGTTCCGATGAAAACTGCAAGGCCTCGGTAGCGCTTAAAATTGAAATCTCAGTTTTCAATAGCGCTAGCTCATCGTGCTCCAGCGAATCAAACCGTGGGTCGTGAAAAGCGGCACTATGGGCGTTATAAGCAATATTGTTAATAAGTGGTTCCTGCGCTTTTAGTGAGCCAATGCAACCGCGCAACAACCCTTCAATTTTCAAGGTGACAAAAGAGGCGCGGTGTTCGAGTAAATCGGGGCCGTAAGTGTGTTGGTCGAGCTCGATTCGGGTGCCCAGATTTAGCCCGTGTTGAATGGAATCATGGGCAGTGGTGAGCATTTGTTGGCGTTGTATTCCTGTGTACATTGATCAACTACTTTCAGAGGCTTTGTAACGTTATTTTCGATGGCTGTTTTCGATAGTTGTTTTCGATAATTGTTTTCGATAGTTTTACGGCGTTGCGCATTGTGTGAAAGCCCAGCTGCCATAGCCTACCACACGTTGTTGGTCGCCAGAAGTATCGCCGGAGTTACATAGCCCCAATGTATGAACAGCCATACCGTGATCTTTGGCGGCCTGCAATAAGCCCTTTATACCAATACAGCCACAGGCTTGGTTGAAATTGATAGGGTTACATTCAAAATGCTCAATGGCCTCACAGGTGGAGCGGTCTATATGCTGGGCAGTACTGTAATCGTGGTAGTGGCTTAAGTCAGAGCTAATAACGATGAGGGTCTCCGGCCCGCCCCATAGCAACTCTAAAATATGGCTGACTTCAGAAGCACTCGCGTCACCAATAACGACAGGCACCAGAGAAAAATCATTGAGCACCGTTTGCAAAAACGGAAGTTGTACTTCAAGGCTGTGCTCCTGTTGATGGGCGGCATCCATAACCTGCACTTGAGTCGTGCTCAGCAACTGACCGATAGCTGATGTATCAATGCGGATATCGCCAAGTGGCGTGCGAAAGTATTGTACATCCGCAATGGCCAGTCCTTGCAAGTGTACCCGGTGGGCGGGGCCAAATAATAACACTCGCTTGATGGTATCTGCTTGTTGGCTGAGAGTGATATAGGCCTTGGCAGCGGTGCTACCGGAGTAGATATAACCCGCGTGGGGGACAATCAATGCCTTGGGGGAAATAGCATCAGCTGCAGTCATTTGATCCCTGGCATCGCGCAAGAACTGCTTGATATCTGTGGCTAGCTCCCGGGCGTTGCCAGGGTAAAACAAGCCCGCTACAGCCGGTTGGCGTATGCTGTTCATCATGCTGCTCTCCTTAGATGGCATTGGACTATCCAAACCAAAACGCCAGCACGTTGATTAAGGCTTCCGGTCTTTTTCAAAGCCCGCAAAAAACACCTATGTTTTTTACATTGTCTCTAAAATCAAAGACTTAATAATACTAGATTGTAGCGGTACTGTTGCGAGTACATCCTTGTGCTGCGCACAGGCGATCAACAACGCTATTTTTCAACTGGCTGGGTATTTGCCGTCTTTACTGGTTGAATTTTGACCTGTTGTGGCGCATATTGGCAATCATTAATTCGACGATTTTACAACAGGCGACGATGAAAACAGAGCTTGATCTGGCGTTTGACCTCAGTCATCCAAACGTTGTGCCCACTCGGTACTGGCATGCCCTGGAGAATGGCAAAATTCAGTGTGATCTATGTCCACGAGCTTGTCAGCTGCAGGATAGGCAGAGGGGCTTATGTTTTGTGCGAGCGCGGGTGGAGGAGCAAATTGTACTCACCAGCTATGGCCGCTCCAGTGGCTTTTGTGTCGATCCCATCGAGAAAAAACCCTTAAACCATTTTTATCCTGGCTCTTCGGTAATGTCCTTTGGTACGGCGGGTTGCAATTTGGCCTGCAAGTTTTGTCAGAACTGGGATATCAGTAAATCCAGGGAAATGGATACGCTGATGGATCAGGCCTCCCCTGAGCAGATTGCCAGCAAGGCGAAAGCCATGGGCTGCCGTAGTGTGGCCTATACCTATAACGATCCGGTGATCTTTCATGAGTACGCTATTGATGTAGCCAGAGCTTGCACCGAACAGGGGATAAAATCAGTAGCCGTATCGGCGGGTTATGTTTGCGAGCAGCCGAGGAAAGAATTCTATGCGGTGATGGATGCGGCTAATATCGATTTGAAAGGATTTACCGAGGATTTTTATCACCGTATAACCGGTTCCCATTTGCAGCCGGTGTTGGATACGTTGGTGTACCTGAAGCATGAAACGGATGTGTGGTTCGAGATAACCACGTTACTGATCCCCGGGTTAAACGACTCCGATGAGGAGATCGATGCCATGACGCGTTGGGTGGTTGAAGCGTTGGGGCCAGAGGTGCCAGTGCATTTCACTGCGTTTCACCCCGACTTTAAAATGCGTGATCGTCCACCCACACCACCTGCAACATTAAGCCGTGCCCGCCAGATAGCTATCAATAATGGTATTTACTATGCCTACACCGGTAATGTGCATGATAGTGCCGGCGGTAGTAGCTATTGTCACCATTGCCAGAGTCTGCTGATAGAGCGGGATTGGTATCAGCTGGGGCAGTGTGGTTTAAGCGATAGTGGGCTGTGTCTCCATTGTGGGGAACCCTTTCCTGGCATTTATGAAGGACCGCCAGAGCACTGGGGTGCTCGGCGCTTAAGCGTGGTGATGCAGTAATATAGTGAAGTTGATTAAAGCAATTACTTTAAAACTCATCTTTCCTAACTATTCCTCTTAAGAGAATGAACCAATTTTTCAACTAGTTATGGTAAGCAGCGGATAGTTTACATTAAGTAATCGTCAATGTTTAAGTTGGAGGGCTGCTAGCTTTTGTCTTGGTTATCATATGTTGTTT
>JAZFYA010000335.1:0-2739 GCA_036443315.1 Pseudomonadales bacterium | reverse complement strand
TTTTTAAGCTACGGAAGAAGCGCTCTACCACTGCATTGACGCTCCTATGTCAAGATTTTACGATTATTATCCAAATCGCCAAGAATTAATGGATACAATTCTCTTACAATATACCGTTTTAAGCACCGTTGTATCTCTTTAGACGACAGACCTTCCTGGGTTCGGCGGGCAACATACTCACGGGTGCGTGCATCACTTCTCATTCTCACCATGGCGATAGTCCAAAGCGCATTGTTTGCAGCTCTATTGCCGCCTCGGTTTAGTCGATGCCTCACCGTTTTTCCCGATGATGCTGGCAACGGATTGACGCCACATAATGCAGCGAGTGCGGCTTCACTTTTCAAGCGTTCAGGGTTGTCACCAGCCACCGATAATAATATTGCTGCGGTATTGGGGCCGACACCAAAACGACTTCGTAATTGTTTAGCATGCGACTGTGTTAATTTTTCAAGTTGTTTATCAAGCTGATTTAATTCGACTGAAAGCATCTGCCATCTTTTTGCCAGTGATTTCAGTGTGGATTGCAATGTTTTCAACAACGCTGTATCGCCAAGCTTTCGAGTCTTTATACAGGCGCTCGCGCACTCTGCGGCTTTCACCCTCCAGAGTTTTTCTCTAATGTCTTGAGGGGCGCTAACCAGTAATGATCGTAACTGGTTAATAGCTTGTGTTCGGGCTTTTACCGCACTTCTACGAGCAACTGAGGCTATCCTCATGGCTTCGCAGGCACCAGACTGATCTTTGGGGATCGCCGTTGCTACTCCTGATAATACGGATCGGGCAGCGCTCTCGGCATCAGTCGGATCTGATTTACCTTGCAGTCTTCTTTTTGCGCGATCCGGCCTATTAACTTCATAAACGGTTATGCCATTTTCAATCAAGAGACGACACAAACCCGCGCCATAGGTGCCTGTTCCTTCTACGCCGGCTTGTTTTAACTCGCCAAATGATGAGGCCCAGCTAAGCAAGTCAAGATAGCCCGGTGTATTGGTTGAAATAGAATGGGTTCCCAGTAATTTTCCTGACTGGCTGATAATTGCTCCAACATGCACATCGAGATGGGTATCAACACCTAGCACAATTTCAATTTTAGTTTTTGTCGAATTCATCGGCTGTTTCCTCTTTGTTTCGCAACGGTACATCACCAATCCCATTGGCTGGACAGGACACTCACGGTGCAAAACAAAGCTCCTATTAGGTCACAAACGCTGGGCCCGGTAACGTTCGGGGAGTATCGTGACTAATCGACAGGTCAACGCAAAGGCAGTTCGCCAATCCCAGCACGGGTCAGATCAGCACGATACTCACTGAGGATAGTAAACTGAGTATCCCAACAGTCTCCTTTACCGCCCATACTACAAACCATCCCATGTTTCTTTAACTCCGCCTGGTAAGTATGACTGGCATACTGGCTACCTCGATCTGAGTGATGCAGCAATCCTTCGGTTGGTCGGCGCCGCCATACCGCCATGGTGAGAGCGTTGGTAACCAATGTTGTTGTCATCCGTTTATCAATCGCCCAGCCCACCACTTTACGCGAGAACAAATCAATAACCACCGCTAAATACAGCCAGCCCTCCAGGGTCCACAGATAAGTAATATCGGTACCCCATACAATATCCGGCGTCGCCACCTGAAACTGCCTGTCCAGCAAGTTGGCGGCAACAGGATAGTTGTGACGGCTGTTGGTGGTGGCCTTGAAGCGTTTAGTTGGCAACACACGCAACCCCTGTTTCCGCATCAAGCTGCGAGCTTGATAGCGGCCAACAGGATAACCCAATACCTTGAGTGCTCTGGACATACGGCGCGAACCGTAGGTATCACCAGAGCTTTCAAAGATTTCCTTGACCACCGCCAGCAACTCGTCATCACTGTTCGACTCTGGCTGATTACACCCCAGTAAATATCGATAAAAGCCACTTCGGCTTACGTTCATTACCCGGCACAACATAGTCACGGGATAGGCCTTCTTCTCTTGCCGAATAAAATCGAATCTCAGATCGACTCTTTCACGAAGAAGGCCGTGGCCTTTTTTAGTATTTCCCTCTCCATTTCTAACTGCTTAACCTGCTTCTGCAACTCCCTGATTCGCTTTTGTTCAGCGCTTAACGCTCCTTGCTGCTCTGGCGTAATGCTCTCATCGGATGAATATTTTTGTATCCATCGTCTCAGCATGCCCTCATTAATAATACCCAGATTTCTGGCCGCCTCGGAGGCTTTATACCCCTGTTCGGACACCAGTTTCACTGCATCTTGTCGAAATTCTTCGGTATACTTTCGTCGTTTTGGTTTGTTCATCTAACACCTCGTTTACGCTATTGTCGCGCTTAACAGGGTGTCCATTCAAATTAAACCACTACATGGTTTGGTTGATATACCAAGAGGGCCATGTGTAGTTATAATTGATTAGATGAGATAATAATAAAAGGGCACCTCTATTAATTGAAAATATCACAAGATTTCGGAATGGCTCTCTTCTAAAACCCTTTATATATAGGGGCTCTATCAGATCTTCATCCTGAGTTATTCGAATAAAAGCAATTAATAGAGGTGCCCAAAATTCTGTTGCGAATTATAGATAAACTCGATGCCCGCCATCATGAAAATTCAATTGAAGTCATCTTGCAGATGGATGACAGCAATATTCAATTTAGAATCGATGGCTTTTCATCACCCTTAACCGACAATTTTAATAAAACGCTGGCGTGGTATTTTCAACACTATAGCCAAACTTTAGGC
>JAZFYA010000334.1:0-21231 GCA_036443315.1 Pseudomonadales bacterium | reverse complement strand
GCATAAATCAATATTGGTGAGGTTAAATTTTGCTTATTATTAACCTCACCAGATTAACAAAGAAATTCAACTGAAATTGAACTGAAATTGAACTGAAATTGAACTGATAGTATTTTCCAAGCCACCTCATAAAGAAAATTCAATACATCATCGTTTTCCAGGCAATAGTCAATATGATACTAGTAACTAGTAACTAGTAACTAGTCCCTAGCAATGGCTAAATGAATGCTGGTGTTGGCATCTTGTGGTGTTGTATTTTTTGCTAAAGTCTCGATTTGAATCAACCATTGGCGTGCGGTATCCAATTCCCCGTTACAATCCAGTGCTTGCTGGAAGTAATGGCGGGCTTGTGGGTAGTCGTCGAGAAAGTAATAACATAGACCGATATTGTGTAAGAGCAAATCGGTATCCCCTTGGTGATGTGCGCAGGCCTGGCTGAGGGTGGATTGATCCAGGGACTGTTGGTAGCACTGCAAGGCGGTGGCGTAGTCTTCCAGACTGTAAAACGCCGAGCCCACTTCCAGTAGCGTATTCGGGGTCTGGGGCAGGGCGTAGAAATTGTCCACTACTTGCGTCAAGCCCCGCGCCAGGCTTTGCCGTATCCTGGGCGTGGCCTGGTCCAACTGCGCCAGTATGGGCGTGATACACCAGTGAAAAATATGCGGATCCCAGCCGCTGAGGCTTAATAAACTCACTAAGGCCTCCAGGGGACAGTGATCCCGCGTCGCTTTGATATGGCGATAGAGCTGATACAGCGCGATGGGGTTGTGTGTATGGCCGTGGCAGTGCAAGGCCTGGCGGGTTTCCGGCAGTGTGTCCAACGCCAGGCCCTGTACATACGCCACCGCCGTTAATCCGGGTAGGGTCGGGGAGGTAATGGCGGTGCCGCCGCAGGCTTGCACATAGCGCCCCAGGGCATGAAAATTTACCTGCATGGAAAAACAATTGCCGTGCAGACTGATCCTCGGCGCGGTCGCTCTGGCCAACTCGGTCAGTTCAGTGTCGCCTTTGTCAGCTGCCAGCATAAGATAACGCTGGTGGCTTAACGTCCCCAGGTTTTCCAAGCAACGCAGCCCACCAATCGGCAGAATAAAATGTTGATCGTCAAGGTGTGCCTGATAGTGTTGCAATACCGTGTCGAACGCGTCAATGCCGTAATAAGTCCCGTCAATGTGCTGGTAGGAAAAATCCACCTCCACTTGATCGAGCGCAATAGGCTGTTGTGCGGTATCCAGATTCGCGGTGTCGGTGGCCAGTATCGGGGTGGCGGCATACAGTGCCTGATCCCGCACCAGAAACACATCGTGTAGCAAGCAGTCAAAGAGATAATTGGCGATAAATAAGCAGGGATTGCGCGGTGGGTGCGCATCCTCCCCTGATCCCAGCACATGGCCCGATTGTTGTAAGTGAATACGGGTATCGTGTTCCACATCGAAGAGGGCAAAATCCACCACGCCTTGATCGGTGTAAATGTGCCAGGCGGGGTGCTGACGCCAATAGTCGATATTGATTTGGGTAAAATCCGTCAACACATAAACGCAATGCAGAGTCTCCAGCCCCAGTTGTTGTTGCAAGGCCAATAACTGTTTAATAAGATAAAAACCCAAGCGCCCGCTGCCGCTGCCCAGTTCAATCAGATAAAAAGGCTCATCGGGATCGTAGTCGGGCCGGTGTGACCAGTCCTGCATAAAACGCAGCAGCACCCGGGCATAGCTATTGGCCAGGTAGGGGTTACTGGTAACGTAAAAAGGCACCGGCCCAGCCCAGGCGTTGACGCCTTGCTCGGCAAAAAAGGCGCGTTGCTGCGCCCAGAGGGCGCTTTGTGAGAAAGACTGGTCGCGTTGAAAAACGGTGCGGTGGGGGGAGGTTGGCATTGCTAATGACTCTGGGTAATCTGAATGGTTGAATGGTTGAATGGTTGGATGGCTAAATGGTTGATATGATAAAATGCTAGTTTCTAGTCCCTTGTTTTATACAACCGTAATAGTAAACGCCTGATCAAAGGTATTGGACAGACTGTCGGTTACGCGCACCGTCACCGCATAGCTGGATTGCGTGGTGGCATCCAAGATGCCGTCGTCTATCATCAGTTGATCGTCGGTGATACTGAAGACCAGTGGGTCGGTGCCACCGACAATGCTGTAGGTCGCGGTGTCGTCGGTATCCTCATCGGTGGTGGTTAAGGTGCCGATTAACACACCCCCCGTGGTATCCGTGGCGTCTGCAATGCTGCTGGTATCGAGGGTGATGGCCGTCGGCGCTGCATTGCTAATATCATCCAAGGCAATACTTAAGTATTCACTGCGTTCGAGGCCATTGTATTGGGTGTAAACCAGTAGATGGGTGGCGCCGTCGGGCACTGCGGTGTCCGCGGCAAAGTCATGGCTGAGGTCGCTGCCGGTGACTTCGAGCAGGGTAATCTGCTCTTCGGTCGCCAGTTTTGTGTTTGCACTCTCGCCCCAGTACACCGCATAGTGGGTAATCTGCGATTCGTCGTTGGCTTTGGTTACGGTGAGGGTACCGCTGATTTCACCGGTATCCAGATCGGCGTCGGTCCAGGCCAGGCCGCCGGCAACAGTGGTTAGCGCGGTATAGGCATCACCGCTGTCGGTGGGGACATACAGGTGGGTCGGCGTGGTGTCGCCACTGTCGTCGTAGAGATCATCACCCACCCGAATCTGCTGCTCCCAGGTAATGGCCCACAGCGCCAGGTTGCTGACCGGGTTGTCACTGCCGTAAATATCCGCCGCCCGCGCCAGTACCGATACGCCCAGACGCCAATCCTTGACATGGGGTTGAAAATCATTGGTTAAGCCGTGCACGTCGGCGCTTTCCACCGCCATGGCAGGGTGCACATTGCCCAGCCCCCAGCGGTTCCAACCCACATAAGCCAGCAGATTGCTGATCAGTAGCTGGGTATCTTCCTCGCGCTGCAGCGAATCTGTGGCGTTGACCAAGATCAAATAGGCCACCAGTTGCACGGTGATATCCCGTTGCCCGGTTTCCACCGGCGCCATTTCCCCGGAGCCGACCGAGGCGATATAAAGCCCCGGGGTATTGGCGTGCAGGGTGTCGACGGTGGTCGTTTCCAGATAACCGGCCAGCGCTTCGCAGGCCACTAATTCGGGAAAATCGCTTTTGATATGGGTGACGATATTGGTAATCAGGGTATTGATGGTGGTCATGGGGATTCCTTGTGGGATTTAATGGGATCTATGGATTAGAACTTACTAAATGGTTGAATGGTTGAATGGTTGAATGGCTGAATGGCTAAATGGTTGAATGGTTGATTCTTGGCTATGTTGGAATAGGCTGAAGGTTGTTACTGAATTCTGATCTTTGTCCTCACTCTACCCAATCCTTCACCAAACCTTCCGTTAAGGTTTTTTCCGTTTTTATAAATTCGTGCCGGGTGGCGTGTAATAAGTGCGCCATATCGATGGCCTGTTGAGCCGCGGCGGCGGCAAAGGCCGCGTGCAACACAATATTGCGGATACTGCCACCGGCCAGGTTGAGTCGCGCCAATTTAGCGTAATCCAAGACCCCCGTTGGGGCATTGTCGGGAAACATCCGCCGCCAGATTTTCTGGCGTTGGGCTGCGTCGGGAAAAGAAAATTGCACAATGAAACGCAGGCGTCGCAAAAAGGCGTCGTCCATGGCGTTTTTTAAATTGGTGGTGAGAATAGAAAGGCCGCTGTAGGCCTCCATGCGTTGCAATAGATAACTGACCCCCATATTGGCGTAGCGGTCCCGGCTGTCCTGCACCTTACTGCGTTTGCCGAACAGGGCGTCGGCCTCGTCAAATAATAGAATGGCACCGCTGTCTTCCGCCGCCCGAAAGATTTTCTCCAGGTTTTTCTCCGTTTCGCCAATGTATTTATCCACCACGGTACTGAGGTCAATATGGTATAAATCCAATTGTAATCGGCTGGCGATAATTCGCGCGGCTAGAGTTTTACCCGTGCCGCTGCTGCCGACAAACAGGGCGCCGATACCCAAGCCGTAGCTGTCTTGCTGAGCAAACCCCCAGTTCTGGTAGACCTGTTGTCGTTGTTGCACCTGCGTATTGATGACCTTTAACAGGGTGCTTCCCCCCTCAGCCAAAATAATATCGGCCCAATCCAGATCACCCGGGGGGATCACTCGGGCCAGCTGGTACAGCGCTTGCTGACTTTGCTGGCGGCTGTGTTGCCAGAGACGGCGGTGCAGGTCCCCTAAATCGTCACAGTCCTGGCGGGCAGTATGGGCAACGGTGTGTATCTGTTGGCCGCTTAAACTGAATTGGCGGCTCAGGTCGGCCAGTTGGGTCTGCAAGGCATCGGGCAGGGTGTCGCCCCGGTATCCCAGGGCCTGGCCCCACAGTTGAATCTGTTCATCCTGCTTGGGGGGGGGCAGTTGCAGGGTGCGGATCGGGGTATTGGGCAACAGCACAGGTTGGCAAGCACCCAGCAGACACTGGTCGGCAAAGCCCTCGAGCAATTGTTCAAGCATGGCAAGCAGACAGGCATCGTCCATCGTCTGAGCTGCCGTGCCGTCGCCAAGGGCGCTGCAATCAATATAGCAAAGCGCCGACTGCAGGAGTAATTCCCGTTCCAGCAGGCGCCGGTAACGGTCCAGTGCATGCACCTGCGATGGCAGTTGCGACAGCTGCAAGCCATAGCCGGGGCGCTGGTCAATCCGGGCTGCCAGGGCGGCGACTTGCTTAAGTGCCTGGGGACTGTCTCCCAACAGTTGTACGACGGGCATGGGGGAGGCCGGGGTGTCGAAGTGCTCGATAATCTGTTGCGCCAGGGTTTGCTGCGAGGCCAGCCCGGGTCCGCTTGATCCCAGTGCGACTAAACCGGGCAGCAGAGCTTCGTCCAGGTTGGCTTGCCCGGTCAGGTAAAACAGGGTCCAGGGTGTCAGTCGCAGCACCTGCGCCACCAGACAGTCGGCGTTGCTGTCCACTTGCAGTAGTTGCCAGTACACCAACGGTGCAGCGGGACTCAGGGCAGAGCAGTCGCCCGGAAACAAACACAGCGCCAGGTTCAGGGTGGGATAGGTTTGTTGACCAGCGCTGACCTGCGCACACAAGCCGGGCCACTGGGGGTCTAATTCCATGCCGGCGCACAGTAATAACAACTGCCGCTCGAAAGGGCCGAGTGCGAAGGCGTCGCAGAGCTTGTCAAGCCACAGCGATGGGGATGTCTCCGAGGATGGCGTCATCGTGGGCCGTTCACCTTGTGCTACGGCGCTATCAAGATCATGCGCCTGGCAAAGGGCTACCAGGCGTTGTTTAATAGGGGCCAACTCAGCCAGTAATTTATCCTGTTGGCTTAATTCAGCGGCAGCTGGGGTTTGGGTGCGATTTAACAGGGGTTTTTTATCGGGAAATAAACGTAAAGTCATTGGGCGTAACTCGTGAGTGGGAGTGGTTGACGCGATTAAATAGATCATCAGCATCCGCGTCTGTCACAAACCGGTGTGGCCAGTATGTCAGTGCTTTGGTGCCTATTCGTAACGACAACAACGAAGCTAGCTAAGATCCAGCGGCGGCAAGAATGTAAAGTTATTTTTTCCCCGACTAGTAGTGGCCACAGCACTACGTCATTCGCTGCCGGAATTTCTCTAGGTTTGCGTTGAAAACAATATCTTTGCGACATTTATCAGTGAAAGGCAAGATGTTGAAAGGTTTAGTCTTTTTAAATTGGCATTGTGAGGTAAAATCACGACTCACGCGTTTATAATTGTGTGGCAAATAACTGCAGTTTTAGACCGGCGCTAACAAACACCCCCTCATACAGAAAACATTGGCTCGAAGTGTTGGTTCCTGAATGAGATATGCACATTAGTTTCTCCATTCCCTACTATCATTGCAGTGGGTTTTTTATTAACATCACGATGGTGTATCCATACCTTATAAGTCTTGTTCGTTTCGTTTTCTAAGGCCGCAATTATTGCGTTCATCGCCTCGGAATGTGTTTCGATTTTTTCTCCTTGCATTCTTAGTTGGCTCTCGGATAGATTGGTCGCGATATTGCTAATTCTCTCTTGACTATTATCCATTTTAGCGACCTGCAGCATCGAATCTATGAAGCAATTCATTCCTACGCCCGTGGCCCCTCGAGTCACATATCTTTTGCCTTTGTAATTGATCTGGAGGGGTTTGAACTTATACTGGTTGTAATCATGGCTTTTTTTAATTCCATTTTGGTACTTTTTCCCTATTGTTGCGTTTACTTCGTATGATTCGTCCTTTTCCACATCTCCGGTGGTTGATATTGCTCGCTCAATTACACTTTTTTGTTTTCCCCTTGCATAAGGTGTGCTGTATTTACCTTTGTTGCTCCAATTAATATCTGCGTTGTTCCAATTAATTGGAATTTTAGAGTAGCTATGCTTTTTCTTCTTTTCCGCGATTGGTCTGTCTGTCACATCGGCTCCGCAATTCCATTGGTTATCGTATGTGCTGGTTGTCATTGTCAACTTACTGGAGTAAGACGGCTTGTTCCCTACATAAGGCGCACTCTATTTACCCCCTGTGCCTGCATTTATTAAAGATTTTGTAATAGCCTTTTTATAAGCTTTGTTCTCCTCTTCTTCAGGGTCATTAAATCTTACCTTTCTTATTATCTTCTTTTCGTTGCTATAGTCGATCTTTTGATCGTCGTCATTATCTTCATTTCTATTTGCATTTGACTCGTTCCCGCGCTTGTTCGAAGTAGACATCGCAACCTGTGCTAGGTTGACTAGGCCTTTATTCGCCATACTCACTATTTCACTTTCTGTCATTCCTGGTTTTAGCCAGTTTGGTTCTTTATATTTTTCGACGCCGCTTTGCTCCTCTCTTTCTATCCTAACATTCTGGAAATTTTCAGTTTTTCTCCCAGGCGACCAGGGTTTGTTTTCCAGATAAAGTAAATCTATAACGACGTTTCCTTCCTCCTTTGCAATCCACTTCATTTTTCCTTCTTTTGTCATTTCATTCATTATTGTCCAGTTTTCATTTTTCTCTTCCTCCGGGTTGGCAGTGTTTGAAATTGTGAGGAGCACGGAGTTAATCATTTTATTGAGTTTATTTTCTTCATCATCTTCTTTTCTAACAAGGAGCGTGTACCATCTTTTTACTTTAAATTCACTGCCCAGAGGGTAGAGCACTTCATCCTCCTTCGCAGCTACTTTGTCAGTACATAGATGAGCTATTCGTCGCCCTGTACCTTCGCCCTTTATTATCATAAGAGTTCTCGTTGTATATCCACCACCGTGTAAAAAGCCAAGTCCTACAGGTAGGCGCATTGATGTGCTCCTAACGCAGTTCGCACGCTCAATTCTCTCCGCTGTTTCTGGGTCTGGGTGTATAGGATCCAGCAACCTTGTTTCACCTCGAAAGGATATCCCTTTATAGGGTTTCAACTTTTGTAGTCCACTGGCTATTGCTCGTAGATATAATTCAGTGCCCGATTTTAACGTTTTATTCATATACATTGGTGGATTGAAGTATTTAGACCCTTCACCTGAATGGCATTTAATGGCGTACATTTCTGCCTGTGTCATGTCAGGGTTTTCTTGTTGTATCCGTTTCCACAAATAAGGCAAGTCTGTCTTACTCCCTGTATCACCCGTCCAATGTTCCCACAGTGCCAATTGGGTTTCAAATTTCCTCTGTTCGTATGTAGTGGGAGCTGAGATATTTTCCCAGAGTATGTCATGTATCACTCTACTCCATATAGCATTTTTTTCTTTTGCTTTTTTCTTATCTATGCGTCTATTTCCCATAAACGACATAGCGCTACGACCTTTCTTTATGAGGTTTTCAATACCTTCATCTTGTATGTCTTTTGTTTCTGCCGCCATTTCAGCATTTACTCCCTGACCGAGTTCATTTTTTTTAGTCCGGCTTTGGAGTTGTGGTTTATCCCTTGATGATAGGCCAAAATAAAATTGTTTCTCTATTTTCTTGACTTTACACACAAAAATATTTTTGTTATATATTTCCGCTGGGTCGCTGTCCTTATCAATTTCAAATATTTTTTCTGCTTTTTTCGCCCCCAGATACTCCCCGAAGGCGTAGGATAAACCCTCATACTCTAAGTCATCGTAATAGATTTTTTCCTCCATACTTTCGGTATCTTTCTCATCGTTATCCCATAACGACAGTGTTGAAAAGAAACGATCACTCTTGCCTCGAGTCCCCCACACATAGGGTAGACTTTTTAGACTATCACCAAACGCCATGATGTCATCATCGGTCTCTTTATCGTACATTATATGGACCTTTCCACATTTGTCTAAATTGTACCATTTATCAAAGGTTGTCTCTGTTTTTGCTTTTACGTGCCCCACATCTTCGTTACTAGGTATACTGTTTTTATTTACTTTCACGTAATCATTGTAGGCACCCTTATTATGATGCCGGCCAGTTATGTCGTAAAGGCTCAGGGCAGGATCTCTGGGACCGTAATCACCGTGGACACCCTTATTATGTTCGCGTCCAAGTACGTATCCATGAGGCACACTAGAGTGTTTCACCAGATTCGGGACGGATTTACTCCGTAAGTGGTTTGGACTTTTACCACCATATAGGTTTGCTGGGATTTTTGATTGTGGGTTTGCCGTTTGTTCGAGTTTATCTTCATCCACAAGGTCAACACCTAGGTTAGGCGTTGCTGTATTATTTATGATTTTAGGCAAGATATTCATTTCGGAGGATATACCATAGCTACCAAGGTTTTCTTTACGCATTTCTTTCATGCCGGATTCCACTCCCTCTCTCCCTTTCACTTTCACTTTGACACACCAAAGTCTTAGCTTCGCAGCATCTCCAGGTTCTTCACCACATTTTTTAATTTCATAGATCAGATCTTCTACGTTAAACCTCAGGTATTTCGCGTGTTCCAATTTGTTCCTTATTTTTCCTTTTGCCCAAAAACATTTTTCTTCTTCACCTTTTTCATTGATGTTCATCAGGGGATCACCGTTTTCATAGGTCGCAACTTCCAGGTCATCCATACTAACATCTATTACCTTTGCAGTTTTCGGAATGCGGTGGTCGACTGTCAGATCCTCTTTTTGCTCTATTTCTTCTTTTGGTTCTTTATGCCTCTTTGTCTCATTTTGGGGCTTTTTGGTTTGTTTTATCGACTTTGTAAGCGGCTCGACCTTATGGGCCATACTTGCACTTGCACTTGCTTTGGCTTCGGCTTCGGCTTTGGCTACGTTTAATGTTTGGTCATCTTCTTTTTCCGATCTACAATCTTTAATCCATTTTTTTATTGCTCTCATCAAGCTCTTCACGAGTTTTTTGTCTTTGGTCTGAATTTTTTTCTGTTTGAGGAATGTTTGAATTGTCTTTAAACCAAAATTTTTGCCAGCAACTGCTGTCGTTACTAAACCTCTCATTGTTTCTTTGTCGGGTATTATTGAGTTCCATGTTCCTTCTGTCATTAGTTTTTCTGCAAGTGTGTTACGCTTGTTTTCGTTAATTTTTTGTTTACTTTGCATTTTGTAAGCTGATTTGATTTTATTTGTATCTAATGGGGTTGTTTTGTTATCTTCTTTTAATTCATTTTTTATTTCTGTTACGAGTCCTTCACTTTTCACCTCTGCCTGTCCTTTCATAATTTCTGGCAGTTCAGGCCAATAAGATTGCCACCCTTTGGCTCCGGCAAATCCTGCAGCTGCATGCTGTATCAAGTCGTCGAGGAGTATTGTTGAATTCCCTTTTTTCACGTGTTTCAATATTTCTTCATTTCCTTGCTCTGGTGTAATTATGCCAACCAGTTTTTCAAGTTCCCGAGCTAGCTTGTCGAATGTAGCCGTGTCCACCCATTTGTAGGCGCCTGGTTTATTGGACATGTCATGTTTGTTGCCTGTTGACTTTTCCTCTGCGTGTTCTTTGGGTTGCCATGGTACTGCCTCGTCGTTTAGAATTTGGCCTCTCGGAGGCATGAGGTCTTCAGGTACTTCCACTAGAAATGCAGTATGGCTTGTGCCCGACAAATTGGTCTCTAACGTTATCATTCGTATGCCGGGGGTAAATAGAGTCTCACGTTCTCTAGGGACGTCCGACCAGGTGCTTACATCAGCCCCGGTATTGTGCTTCAGGATTACCATTAAGCTCGTCGGCTCCTGTTTGGTCCCGTCTTTTGCAAACGCCCTAGCTATTTTAATATCTAACGACGCGCTAAAGAGAGCGGGGATAGCTGTGGGTTGTCCTTCTTCGAATTTATGTGTGTGTATGAAGGATTTATCTTCTCCTCTCCACAACTTCCTTGATCTTGTGTCTGTCGCCCTGCGTGAGGTCCGCGCACGTGGTATCTCCTTAGCGAGTCCTTTTTTGAACCGGTTTACGGCGTCTTTTCTAAACCCTCTAGAGTACCAGCGCTTATCAAAAATGCCACGGTTCACTAATTGGTAGGCACTGTCTATGTCGGTATAAAGCTTGATCCACCGCGGGAACAAGCTCAGCGCAAGCTCTCGGAAGTTGTAAGGAATTAACGCCACGATTGCCCCCCATAGTTGAGCTCGGTTGGCGTATTCCATTGGTTTGTTTGTTTGATAGTGGTCTTTTGGTAGGGCCAATATTTCATTACCGAGGTTAACTTTGAGCTGTCGCACTCGTTGGCGGTGTGGTGTATTCCAAATGTTTCCGAATGATTCCTCCTTCTTCCTTTGGTAATTTTTATCTTTTTCCGCCTGCGATAGGTTTTTTCTTATACTCCATTCAGAAACGCATCTAGTGACATAGGCGTAGTCATATAGGTCAAGTATTTCCTTATCGAAGTCCTTAGACCCCCAATGTTTTAGTTCCTCATCGTCGCCATGGCCGACCGACCTCATTCCTAGCCCGTGCCAGTCGGTATTTTCTCCGATCCAATCCTCCGCTTCTTCATCCGTCATTCGTTTTTTCCCTTGTAGCGCCCGCTCCTGTTCTATTTTTTCCAGGTTGACCCAAACATTCTCGGAATGGCTTGTATTTGTCGATTCGGCATCATTCCTTCTTTTTTTGTTTTCCTTCATTATGTTAATGACCGCTTTAGCCAGTAGTAGCCGGTTTTCCCTCGATATATTTTTTACCTGCATTCTCACGCAGCCCCAGACGTATTCAGTGAGGTCATCTTGGCTTGCGTTATCCAGTTCAACCTGCACGTCTGCGGGCTCGTCTGCGAAGGTTTGTTTAACGATTCTACGGTGTGTTTTATATAGTGGGACAGTATCGATTAATTTTCTGTTTTCTTTTGTATGTACCCAGGGAATAGAGTTGTCTTTTCTCGGGTTGACGGCCTCTCCTACATGACCACTACAGGAGTTGAATGCGTCAATGTATTCGTTGGCCTTATCGTCTGGTATTGTTTCCAGTTCGGTATTTTTGTCATGCAGATACGCCACATAGGTTTCACGCATTTTCACTATTTCATTGATCCTGCTTTCTGCTGTCTTATGCCATGTGCCGAATATGTCACTCGCGGAGCGGATCTTTGCCCTTTTTTTGCTTTCATCGTTATCCTCATTCAGGTCAACACCTAGGTTATTTCCGATGTTATCTTCCTCCTTTTTCTTAATAATCGGCATTCCAGTCGCATTATAATTAAGCGCGTTCGAAGTGTTTTGTGAAAGCGTAAAAAGCGACGGGTCAATCCGGGGAAAGGTATTATTTATTGACGTGTTGCTATTGGAATTACTGTTAGAATTACTGTTGGTGGAATTCCCCGTTTGATTCCTTAGCCCCGCTATTTCGTCATGTAGTATGTGTAGTGAGGGCTCGTCCAATTTATTATCTTCAATACATAGATTCACGCTGGAGTCTTTAACTAGCTTGGTTAATATACTGCCCACAATATCTCGACCATATGTCCCCCCATTGTGCGCCGCAAACGTCATGTACTGTTTGATAATGTTTTCCCTATACTTATTAAAAGAATCATTATCCCTAACCTCTTTTTTGCTTTGATCCCAGAGTGTCCTCTGCACAACGCGATTTTGTCCTCGGTTTAGCGCATTCGGACTCCCGTCACCCCCGGTGTCTTGAGGGTCACCCAACATGTTTTCGGCGCAGCGCCCCAGTGTGATGGTATCGGCAATGGCATCGGCTTGTTGTTCATAAGGATCGTTGTCGGGCCGGGCACTGCTGGGCAACTGAACACTCTGCGGGCCTCCTCCATGTGCAGCTTCGTGGGCTTGTGTGCGTAAATCCGGTGTGGTCGTGTTAAAGGCAATTTTACAACGCCCATCCGGTGATTTCGTCGTAAATGCTTTAGCGCCCAATTGGTTGCAGGCTGCCTTGGCTTTTCTCCCCGTATAGGTTTGCATGGTGCTTATGTCGTGTGCACCAAAGCCGCGTTGTATCCTTTTTTGGGCCGGCAATGGTTTCCCTGCCCCAGCAGTCGCGGCCTGGGCTATTTTGTAGGCCGTCGATTGCGCGGCGGGGGCATTGAATCCCCTATCGAACCCTGGGTTTAGCCCACAGTGACCGGTGTTATCTCTGTATTCAGGGTCAATTTTGTACGAAATAGTAGGAAGCGGGCCTACAAAATTGCTTCCCCGCCGAACTGCGGATGAGTTCCGGAACTTAGGTTCAGCAATGGTTGCACTTGTAGATCGGTCTTCGCTTCTTGCGGATTTCTTTTGATGTGTTGCGGCTTTGAACATGCTAAGCCCTTTTAAATAGTGGGGTGGTTGATATGATAAAATGCTAGTTGCTAGCAATGGCTAGATGGTTGAATTTTTCCCTATGGATAAGGACGTCAGACTATGAAAGTATTGTCCGGTTGAGGCGCTTAACTCATTTCGTGGGACCACTGAGTAAGTTTGGTAGTGCGACGAAAGGTGGTAATAGTGAATAAGGTAGTCCCCTCCACCAGGCCATGGCATTCACTTAAGTTTTATCAGCAATATTAATTAGTTATGAGCATTTGACAAGTTTAGTGAAATGTGTCTCGGCTTTTTCTAACCACAGTTTTGCATAGCGCTTATAGGTCAGCGCGTACTTCCCGTTATTGTTGGGCGCTACCGAATCCGTGCCGAATAGAAAACGATCCGGATAGCGGTTGATTAACGCGGCCCAGACCTCTAGCGACTGTTTATCTTTGACGACGTATTGGGTGACCTCATCCCAGGAAATATCGAAATACAGGTTTTTACGACGTGACAAAAAGGTCTCTAAAATGTCGAGATGATCCTCCGTCGGCGTTACGAAATGCCCCCGTCCGGTATGCGCCCACATGATGGTCGTCTCCGTATGCTTTGCCTGCTTTGCCAGCAACAGCCCCATATCCGCAAAATGAGCGGGTTTATCGCCTTGAGTAAATTAACAAGACATAGTAATAGGGTGGTTGTCCTGATTAAGTCCCTTGATCATACGTGATCGCAGTTTATGTACCGGCAGGGTTTCACGGTATGTTTTAAGGCGGGGCACGGAACTGTAAGTTGTCAAGCTTTTGTATCTCGCTTATCGCGTCTTTGGCATCATCATGTTGTGGTGGTGGTGTCAAGGTTTCCCAGTGGATTCCATATGTCCGATAAAATTTAGTATTTAATTTCACTATACGTCTTGTCATAGTCTTGTAGCACTGATTATATCTTTTGTATCGTTTTTGTGTAGCCTTCTCGTGTGCTGACGGTTTATTTTTGTTGCCTTTCGAAGCCTTTGGTTTTTTGCTTACTATTTCGGCAGTTGCTTTCTTTTTTGACGTTACCTGTTTGTCGGGTCCCCATCCAGTGCTTGGCTTGCATTTTTTAATGAGTCCGGCCGTGTAGGTGTTGAGCTCCTCCAGGAGTTTGGCGCTCCTGGCCTTGGGTTCCCATGCATCATTCACGGGTTTCCACACTTCGGGGTATACCTCCCAGTTCATGGTTACCTCTCGTCGGTCTTGCCTCCCTTTGTTCAGTGCTTTGAGAAAGGCATCTTTTTTGTCCTTGAGTTGCGCCATCATTTCCACTTTGCTTATTCGGGTATCGCCCTCGTCGGTGTCGTCATTCTTCATCTCCTCCTCCCTTACGCGGTTCTGGTTTTGCTTGGTGAGCCGCTTTATTTTGAGCTTTTCATGCTCACGTTCATATCTATCCCCATGGATTTTGGCTTGCTGCCGTAGCTCGTCGAGTTCGCCTACCTCTTGCATGATCTTCGCATACTCATCCATTATCGCTACCTGCTCTTTCCCTTTTTTCGTATGCATAAATCGGGCACCCTCTAAATTTTCGTACTCATTTGCATCCGACTCGGAATCATACTGGAACATTCGCCCCCGAGCTTTTACGCGGTCTATTTCGAACTGGGGTACTATCACTTTGCCTGCTTCGCCGTGCCTTATTTGTATTCTGCGGTCAGTCAGACGGTTGAACTCCTCGGTGTCCATTTCGGCATCCTGACTGGCTTTCCACGGATAAATGCCTCCATGGGTCCCGGCTGTATAAAATTGCCATGTAAGTATTCTCACTGCTGTCAATGCGTCGTTAGCTAGTTTATGCGCGGCGTTGCAGAGCCTGCAGTCGAGGAGGACGCCTCCTATAAACACATCGCCCGTAGCGCTATTGTCGTAGTTGAGCCTCCTATCTTTAATTATCTTAGTGACTTTTAGTTCCCCGTGCATGCCATATTCCAGGGCTTTATCGTTGGTCGAAGTCTCTTCCACATAAATACCTTCATCCCCAGCTAGATACTCGTCTTTGCTAATTGTGCCTTTCTCGATTGCGTCTTTTATTTTTACCAGGTCTTTCTTAACCCCCGGATCCATTTCAATTCCCCCATCGCAAGTATATCGATCATTGAGGAGGAGTTGCATTTTCTGAATATCCGTCGCCGTCCTTTCGAACACGATCTCTTGACGCCTTGTGTTGGCTTTCAACGGATCCACACCGGATTTCAAGTTCTTTAGTCGCTCTGCGACAGTTCTCAGGCTGTCCTTCCCCTTTATTTCTTTATTGGCGCTCATCACGATCGCTTTGCCATCCAATGCCACCGCCACATGGATACTGCCTATCTGCACCACCATCCGCGCGATGCGGTTCATGAAGCGCTCCGCGCGTGTTAGGTTGTCCGCGGTGATGGCCCGGGGTAGTTCGTGTGTATCTTTAATGTCCATCGCTGCCTGGTATTGCGCATTTCTACCATAGTTCCTCGGTGGTACTAGTCCTGCGTCACTCGTTTTGGCTCCGCTCGCAGGTTTTTTGTAGGCTGCCCGTAGACTTTCGTAGTATAGGGCGTCGTCCTTAGCTCTCACCCCTCGTTTTTGTTGATTTCGTTTTATATTCTTTAGGATTTCTTCAGTGCGCTGTTCTATCGTCTTTGCATTGTTGCTATTGCTATTGCTATTGCTATCGCCATCCGAGCCCTTCATGTCTTCTGTTGTCTTTATATGAGCCCTGATATAGTCTTTCTTCACATAACCCGACTTGCCTAGGCATTCTTCTACCATATTTAGTACGTTCCCTGACAGTGTTCTCTTACCCATGTTGATTGTATATTTATCTTCGACGTCGACGGCCATACAATGTAGCGCTTCATCGATCGCATAGAGGAGTGTTTTCTCGTTATAACGTTTTTTTAACGTTCCCGACATTCCGTCATGTATTATTTTTATGAGGTCGTTCCGTCGGCCACTGTCCGGGATATAACCGACTATTTCTTCGGGTTTATGTTTCGGTTTTTTCAGTATCAGTGTTCGCTTGACAGGTTGAGGCCCATGTGCGATACGTTTATCTAGGCCACCTGGATCGAGGGTTGTCCCGTGTTTTTCCCCTTCGACCGCCCTGCCGCCACCGACGCCCTCACCGTGGTGCCCATTGGCTTTGACATCTCGCTCCTCCGGATCATGAGGGTCACTTAGCCCCCTTCGGGCGGGACATCCTTTAATGAACCGTAGGGCATGTCCGGCTTCATGTTCAGCATCCTCTTTCCGAGGAGTGGGGGTTCGAAAAGCTATCAGATGCCCTAGCGCGTACGCTTCAGCCCCCATTAGGCTACACGCTTCTGTCGCTTTAGGCCCAGCATGCATGCGGATTAAGTTATCGCTGTCATCACCCACTCCAAGTCTTACCATGTTGGTTAAGGTCGGGCGTTCTTCCGATTGGGTCACCCCTTGTCTTGCAATGTCTGTCCAGTATAGGGCATGGCGGTCCCGATCCCGCGGCGATGTTTTACCCGCATATTGGTCTTGATAGGTCCGCGCTTGCCGGTTTGCCTTTGTGTTTCTTAGTCCGTCGCGGAGAGTTTGGTTTGGGTCCATTGTGCTAGTTTTGAATTGAGGCATAGTTGTTTTCCTTTTCAAATTAACATGTGGTAAATTTAGTGAGATTTGGAGATTAGCCCCTTTTCCGTGATTCGCGCTGGATGTTGACTAATTTCAACAGGTGGACACTTAGGGGACATGGACACTTAGGGGACACAGACAACGGAACAACTTAAAGGCCATTCAATTCAAGATCATGCTCCAGGCAATAGATCTTGCCGCGTTGCGCGGCTTTCGATGCCGCCGGTTGCGACATCTTTAATCGCAGCGCGATTTGCGTACCGGGAAGTCCCAACGTCGCACTGCCCCAATAACAAATCAGGGCGCGCGTTATGGAAAGTTGATTTTGCCGTCCCCTGTGGCTTAACTGTTCCTGTTCAAGGTCGAAATGGTTGCATACATATCTGATTAATTTTTCCAGCGTCCACCCACTCTCAGTTGTTTGGTTGTCAGTGTCCTCTATTTATTTTCGCTTTAACACCGAAGTCAACCCTGGCGACTCGATCCTATAAATTCCCTTCTCCGCCTGACTAATAAGCGATTTTTCAAGTAACCTTTTTATTGATCGTTGCACGTTTCCGGTGTTTCCCTTAATCGTCGTCTGTTTATTAATTTTAGTGAAGGTGTCTTTTCCAAACGGGCTTTCATTGTTTGCGATAGCCAAAAATACGATCACATCAGCGGGTTTTAGTGATTTGGCAAGCGCTTCATAGTCTTCTGATTGCGTCAGTAACTCAAAGACGTACGCCGATGCCGATTTCAGGTTGGGATCAGCTGTAATTAATCGATTGATGACTTTCATCATCCAGAAAGGCGATTTGTCGAGCGCTCTCCAAATTTTCTCCAGGGCCGAATAGTTAACGTCGATATCATAGTCAATCGCTAAGCGTTTAATTAAATGGTTCAGAAACTCTTCTCCAAGATCCGGAAAAGGTATGGACTCGCCAAACAAATAGAAGGGCGATTTGGGTTTCGCAAAAAGTTGATTCATGTAATGTCGTGAAGAGCCCGTAAACACCGCTTTAATGGCCCCTTGACGTTTATCAAGTGATGTTCTTAACGCATGTGTCACGTTATCAAATTGAGTGGATGTTGCAAGATGTTGCACTTCATCAACCAGTAATAACAGCTGTTTTTTCCCTAATTGATCTACAAGCAGGTTTAACAATGTCTCGATCTTTAACAGCTCATGGCTTTGCGCCGATTCAGGATTGTCGGCAAACTCCATTTCAACTTTACCCAGAAATTCATTGTTAATTGACGCCTTGCGAATTTTCGTTCCCAATAGGCGTTGCAAGGCACTTTTTCTATTGAGGGAAGCGATAGCGTCTTCCAACGCTTGACATATCGCCAGATGAGGGCTGTTTCTCTCCTGCCACAAACTAATGTATAGGGGAAAATAACCCTTTTTAATGGCCACTGGCGCCAGGTCCAGCAGTATAAACGCCGTTTTTCCTTTTCGTCTTGGCGCAATTAACGCGAAGGATGAGAAAATCCCGGCTTTTAATGAAGCAATTATCTGTTCAGCGAGTTCCGGTCTGGGGAAATGGAGATTTGACATTTTAAGCCATCTTAACTATGGTTTGCTTAACTAAGCATTTTATTATTAAAAATGTTTAATTACAACAAATGAGATGGTTAAAAATGCTAGTTGCTAGTTTTTAGCGTTCCTCAAAGTACCATAATGCATTATTAAGCGACCAAAAAAACAGATTAAACTGGTTTTGGCAGAACTTCACCAAGAAGATCTTATGGCTGATTGGAAGCTGGTAATGAATGGTGAAGAACCATTTAACCACTGCTAGAAACTAGGGACTAGAAACTAGTTTTTACTGAATTTATAATTTTTGATAGGCCGTTAAACGGGTTTGATAACCACCGCTGCTGTAGGTGTGGGTGACGGATTTGACAATCCAGGTAATTGAACTCAACCAGCCACCGCTCACTTCTGAATGTAAACCCGATATTTGCAGACTGCCTTCGGCGGTAATGCGCGGATTCCCCTGCAGTGTCAGATTGAGTTTGGGGCCTTGATTGCGGCGCAATTCCGCCAGCTTGGACGCTGCCAGCTTCTCGGCTTCAGCCTTATTTTTGCAGAGTGTCGGCATGCGATGGGTGGTGCTCGCAACGCCGACGGGGGTGGTCGTCGTGCCGTCTTCGCTGGTGGTAATGTCGACGTTGCCGGTCACAGGGTTGAGTTTGGCCTCAACTTCAACTTCAGTGGCGTTTTGATAATCGAAATAGCGGGCCACTACGGCCCCGTAATTCTGCTCCTGTCCCGTCGACAGATCACAGTGCCAGCTGATAATGTCATAGGCTTGGAGTTTCACCGTTGGGACGGCTATGCCCGAGATCGCTGTACCCTGGCCTTTTTTTAGAAATAACAGTTTGCCGGCGATGGGTTTAACCACAGCATCAAAATAGTCCGCTATTTTGCTCAGGTAGCTTAACGCGGATTCCCATTGTTGGTTTAAAGGAATGTTCGTCGTGCCCAGTGGTATCAGGGCGTTGTCAAGAGCAACTTCTAATACATAGCGGTCGGCGAATTTCCCGATCAATGCACCGAGAGTGATCTCTCTATGGGTCTCGCTTGTTTCGTCGCGCATTAAGTTTGGCGTGGCGGATATATTGAGGGTTTCGCCGGCGCTGGAACTCTGCAATGTCACGTCGATGTCGGTAAAGATGCCCAGTTCCAGCAGATTGAAGTCGTAGCCCATTGACACTTTAATCGCTTTTTGCGAGGGCGGAGAAATATGCGCACCCAAGCCCATAAATACGGGGGAATTATCGAGGCTAATCGTCAATTGATCGCTGCTCACACCGCTGTTGAGGGTGACACTGAGCGATAGCAGACGGTTGTCGATTAAGGCGGTGTTGAAAACTTGGCGAGTAAATTTACTCTTTTTCAGTGTACCTACCTCCAGGCGATAGGACGGTGCACGTAGCGTCATTAGCTTAATCCCAGAGTTTTATGCTGTTGTCGTTAATCGTTTGCTGGTCCAGGTCGGGCAGTTGAATAGTGAGCCCCCCGGGTAACTGCAAAGGGTATTCCGCCAGACCGGGGTTGGCGTCCAACACAGCTTCCAGCCCGCCCTCCAGACCCTGGCCGGCGTCGCTGCCGTAGCCCAGGCTGTTACTGTATTGTTGCAGGTCTTCACTGCTGAGAACGCTGGCCACCTGCGGGTCAACGGCCATCATGGCGGTATTGAGGCTGACGTCCTGGATATAGTATTTCCAGCAGATGTAGTCGAGGGTGTCGCCTGGGTGGGTGCGGTAGGTTGGGGGCATGGGGGGGACCTTTTGAATGGTTGAATGGTTAAATGGTTGAATGGTTACAACAAATTGAGAATCGTGTAGCGTTTTAGGCTGAGGTTAAATTCGATTTTGCGGGCGGTGCCGTCGCTGAATAGGGCGGTGTCGGTTTGTTGGATGCTTTCCACAATCCAGAGTCCCAGCACAAATCCGCCGCTGCTGCTGATTAATGGCAAGGGTATCCCCAGGCCGGCCTGCAGCCGCATCAGTGAGATATGGAAGGGGCTGCCGTTGTAATGCGGGTACATAGTGCCGTTGATGCTGATCGTTTCATCGCCGGGGCCGATGTATTGTAGCGTCGGGCCGCCAATGCCGAAGCGCTTGAGTATCGGGTGGCCGAGGCGGTTTTGTGCAGCCCATTGGTATTGCGTACTGCGCTGCAGTTGCTGGTAGGCGGCGGTGTCAATGGAAAAACGTACGACACCTAGTAGCATCATGGTATTGTCCATAATGGATTCTCCGAAAGAGGGGTGGTTGAATGCTAGTAACTAGTTGCTAGTCCCTAGTTCCTAGTTTATTAAATCGGTCCCGAAAAAGACGGAGGTCTGCGTGTGAAAATAGCAGCCCGTGGTTGTTGCTGTTGTTGCGATAAATGTTGCGATAAATGTCGCGATAGGTGATTTTGTAGTGTATTCAATTTGTCCCGCAGGACGTGAAAGGCCTGCTTCTGATCGCCTTTTAATTGCTGTAAATTCTGATCAAGATGTTCGATGGTTTTTTGCTGTGTTTGTGCTTGTACTGTGATTGTTTTTTCATTTTTGTCGTGTCGGCTCAGCGTGTTAATCCATTGGCTGACAACGGCGCGATGGCGGTGGCTGCGTTGTCTGTCTTCGGTGTGTCGTGTGTTGCCCTTGGCAATCGGTGTTTGCTGCCAAGGTGAACCCTTTATTGTGGCCGCGTCTATTGTGGCCGCGTCTTTGGCCCGGTGATTCTCGGCGTAAAGATGGTCGGCGTAAAGATGCTTGACCGGCGCCATCACGGTCGCCAGGGTTATCGCTGCGCTATGGCGGCTGTCTTTGAAAATATTCGTTACTTTCTTACCAGAGAGATTAAACAGTTTATGGCTGACAGGGCGGTTGATGGTAGCCGATGCCTTGTCGATCACCGTTTGCCGTTGATCTTGTATCGGCTGATGTTGCTGCTTGCTGATTTGACGCTGGCTAAAAAATAGCGCTGCAGCGGGTATGCCATTGTGGCGCTGATGATCCTGTCCGATCAGTTTTATGACTGCATTGTCAGGCGCGACCGGCGGCACAACAGGTGCACCCAGGTGTAGATATTGCCAGATATTGCCTGTCCTGCCCTTGTGGGTGTTATCCGCATTCAGTCCGAATGCAAGCAGTGTCGTCAACCGGGTCAAGGCGGTATTAGCCGTATGTTCAGCGCGTAAAGGGTGATTCCCAGGGTTGGTATTGTTGATATAGAACGCTGTCTTGGCAAGCGGCGTAGAATACTGCGAAGCGTACCGAGAAGCGTACAACGAAGAAAACAGCCGGGTAGTATTGTGTGTCGTATCCTGGCTTGTGTTACCCGCATTCGGTCCGGGTGTAAGCAGTGTCGTCAACCGTGTCAAGACGGTATTGGCGGTATGTTCAGTGTGTAAAGGGTGATTCCCAGGGTTGGTATTGTTGATATAGAACGCTGTCTTGGCAACCGGAGCAGAATGCCGCGAAGCGTACCGAGAAGCGTACAACGAAGAAAACAACCGGGTAGT
>JAZFYA010000333.1:0-13886 GCA_036443315.1 Pseudomonadales bacterium | reverse complement strand
AATGTAATGGCAAACTGGATGTTCTAGATTATATCGATGGATTATTAAGTGAAAACTGCCCTACAAAAAACAACAACTGACGATCCATCGGTAGATTCTGAAACCGGTGGCGCTTATTCAAAGGTTTTCAACACATCAAAATATGATTTGAAAACAGTATCGGGGCGCATGAATGCGTTACTTGATTTTGCTGATGAATATGCTCCTCCTGATGATGGCAGGTCAAGGCAGTTAGCTGAGGAGTTTAATTGCAGTAAGAGTGGCGCGAAGAATTGGGTGTTGAAAAATAGCCTACCTACACGTAAACAACTTCACCAGATTGTTGAGACACAGCTACTTAAAATAAGCGGCAATTTTCACCCAGCTGCTGTGGTTGCGTGGATAGAGCATGGTGATGCAGTAACTTGCCCCTTTGTTTGAGGCGGTAACTATACCCAAAGCGATTGAAATTTAGGTTTTAGAGTGCGTCCCTTATTTATTAATGGAAAGTTGTTTATGGCAAGGTGCGTTGCTGGCTACGAAACGCATAGGCGTCTTGACTTTCTCTGGAGATACCGAAGGCTTCCGCCACATTTTCCGCCGTTTCTGGCATGGCATCGACACTGTACTGAGCTTTTATTAAGGGATTGATAAAACGCCAGCCCATCGTGGTATCTTCCAACGCCGCCTGACGGGAAAAGGCTGATTCCGCCTTACCCATCACAAACGGTGCCCTAGACATGGATTCCACACCACCAGCAATACTCAACTCTAATTCACCACTTTTAATACCACGGGCTGACATCGCTACCGCATCCATGCCAGAACCACAAAGACGATTCACGGTAGTCGCAGAGATGGTTTCGGGTAGACCGGCCAGCAGTAAGGACATTCGACCAACATTGCGATTATCTTCACCGGCCTGATTGGCGCAACCGTAAATTAAATCATCAACTTTTTGCCAATCAACGGAAGGATTTCTTTCCATTAAAGCCTTGAGTGGCAGCGCACCCAAATCATCAGCGCGAATAGATGACAGACTACCACCATAACGACCAATGGGTGTACGTATGGCATCGCAGATAAAGGCTTCTTTTATGGCATCGCTCATAGCTAACTCTTAGGCTTGTTTAACTGCGGCAATTAATCATCCAGCGCTACGGTATAGCTGGCACTAGTATTTTCGGCAACATCTTCAAGACTGATACCCGGCATAAGCTGAGTTAACAGCAAACCCTGATCAGTAAAACGAAATATGGCGTAGTCTGTAATCAAGGTATCAACAAAGCAACCGGGGGTATGGATATGGTTAGGATCTAACTCACCGACTTCGACAATTTCTTCAGCTTCAACAATCACTAGATCAGCTGCAGTAGCTGCGACCTGATTAAAATTACTTTCAGTCATACGGTACTGTAAGTTACCTGCGGTGTCGGCGCGCCATGCCCGAACAAAAGCCACATTGCCACGCAGTGGCTCGATAAAGACCATCTCTGTACCATTAATCACTCTAGTTTCTCGGCCATCGGCCAAGGGCGTACCTGCTGCCGTAGGCGTAAAAAATCCACCCAGACCAGCACCACCAGCACGTATTGCTTCGGCCAACGTTCCCTGTGGTAATAATAGGGTTTCAATTTCACCAGACTGCGCAGCAGCCACGGCTTCGCGGTTACTGGTAAAGTAACAACCAATAACTTTTTCCAATTGTTTGTTGCGTAGCAGACGCCCACCACCTAAACCCGTTTCGCCGACGTTATTACCCACATAAGTCAGCCCTTTGGTATCGGTTTCTGCCAAGGCATGAAGTAAATGTACGGGATTGCCCGTCATACCAAAGCCACCGGCAATCAATACATCACCGTCCTTCACTTTGTTAGCAGCTTCTTCAAGTGTTATTTGAGCTACTGTTTTCATACCATTATTTCCCGTGTTTTACTGCTTATAGCTGTCATTAAATCGTGCCACGAGGTAGCCGTTTAGCGTCAACAATAAAATCAGTACCACGAATAATTTCATCCAGATGCGGACGCGCAAAAGGATACTTTTGCTGATGACCATGCCGGACCCTTCAGACTTTCGAAAACATCATCAGGAAATTTTTGTCCCGGTAGCAAACGTAACATACGGCTCTTCCTTCATTTAAGTGGTGATCAGAAAAAATCTGTGCATAATCTCGCGCTAGTTGCGTAAATAATGCTTTACTTTGTCTTCATTTAAATCAACCCCCAAGCCTGGACCGTGTTTCACCCAGACCTGGTTATCACGATATTCAACGGGCTCTTGCACTAAATCATCAGCCAACCAAATCGGCCCAACCAATTCATTACCGTAATCAATGTTCGCAGTAGCCGCAACCCAGTGCATCATCGATGCGGTGCCAATAGAGCTTTCGAGAAAAGTACCCGCATAGCAAGCCACGCCCGAGGCTGCTGCGATGGCTGCAATTTGCTGACAAACCAACAGTCCGCCGGACTTTAAAGGTTTGAAGGACATAACATCGGCGGCGGCCAAATTCGTTAACGCCAATGCATCTTGAATAGTGCGCACAGATTCATCGGCCAAGATCGGCATGCCGATCATTTCACGCACCCTGGCCAAGCCAGATCGATTCCAGTATTGCAAAGGCTGCTCAATAAATTTCATGCCATGCTCTTCTAACACTGGCAATAGACTGCGAGCCTGACTTTCATCCCAGGCACCATTAAGATCCCCGTGTACACTGGCGTTATCACATAGGCCTTTACACAATTCACCAAGATAATTGACATCATCCTGTGGCGACAAATAACCCATTTTCACTTTGAAGTTGTGAGCCAAATTGTCATCCATCATTTTTTCGGCTTCTTCAATATCGAGCTTGGCATCTCCCATAGCCAAAGGCCAATTAATGCGTGATGATTCACGATACAAGCCACCCAGCAACTGATAAACCGGCACCTCCAGAGCGCGACCTTTTAAATCCAGCAAGCTCATTTCAATAGCCGCTTTGGCAAAGGTATTACCTACTACTTTCTCCAGCTTGCTCATCAGCTGAATAACATTAAGTGCATCTTCACCGATCAAATAGGGAGCAAAGTATTGATCGATCATCACTTTAATGGTCTCAATCGCTTCACCGGCCCACCAGGGACCACCTGGCGTAGTTGCCTCACCAATACCCATTAGACTACTACGGCTATACACACGAACTAACAGAAATTCTTTGCTGATAATGGAAGTGGCTGAAAATTTATGTATACGCTTCAGCGGTAAATCCACAATCTGCGTTTCTATCTTTTCAATTATTTCAGCATTTATTACCTTCAAGCCTCGTATCAATTCATCAACCAATATCAACGCTGTGTGAACCTACAGACGAACACCGTGATAGGCATCAGTCAGCAATTTGACGACACCTTCTTTAGTAACGGGAGCTGGATTGGCATAGGGGTTCTGTGTGGCAATATTCGCCGCTTTATCAATATCAGCTTCGGTAAAACCAATATCTTTTAGTCCTTCTTTCGCATTGATGGAACGATTCAAATCATACAAACCACTGGCAGCATCATCAGTACCCATAGCGCGACAAATACATTACATCGCTTCTGGCGCAGCTTCGCTGTTATAGCGCGTAGCGTAGGGCAAAATAATGGTGTGCACATCGGCATGGGGTAAATTAAAACTACCGCCCAAGGTGTGACACAGTTTGTGATGTAGCGACATACCTACTGCAGCCAACGCACTACCGGCCAGATAAGCCCCATACAAAGCTGTAGCTCGGGCGTCTCTATTGTCAGGCTCACTCACTACCGTTGCCAAACTAGAGCTCAAGGCTTTAATACTTTCTTCGGCGATTAAACTGACAATAGGATTAGCATCCGGGGCGTATAGTGCTTCAACACTGTGCGCAATAGCGTTAATGCCACTAGGGCCGGCAATAAAAGGCGGCAACGTCATCGTTAGATCGGGATCGTAGATGACCGAAGTCGGTAGGACCCGGGGGTCTCGGCCGGTTTTCTTAAGACCTTTTTCAGTTATTCCCCAAATTGGCGTCATCTCTGAACCCGCATAGGTGGTTGGAATGGCAACGATGGGACGTTCACTGCGTAGCGCTAGCGCTTTACACAAACCCGTAGTAGAACCACCACCAATCCCGACAAAACAATCAATGTTATTGGTTTCAGCAAAGTCCATAGCTTTATCAACAACATCGGTCGGCACATGCATTGTCGCCTGGTTGAATGTGGCTATCCAGCGATCACCCAGCAAATCCTTAACCATATCCCCTTGACCTTTCTGTTCTGGGGTAGTTAATACCAACACCCGGCTGCAACCCAGCCGATCAATTTCATCGGCCAGCGACTGAATTTTTCCTGCACCAAAAATAATATGTCCTGGCAGGGCGTTGTAAGTAAATGTTTTCATAACTCTCTTGTCCTTGTCCATTACAAGTGGCTATTGGGCTATCGCCTGTTCACAGACAACCAATGAATCTTCCGCATTTTTTCGTAACGTCTTATCGTCACTATCCAGATGGGACAGGAAACCATGACCCGATGGGTGGTAAACGTGTACGTCGAGTGCCTTATTAGTTTTTGCCACCTCAACCACCCTAGCCATATTGTCACGACCGGCGCTGTCATCGCAGTCACCCACTAACAAAGTGACCGACTTGCTCAGTACAGCCATATAGTCCAGTGGCGTATCAATTTGATCTTGATTAACCAGACCACCCGGAAAAGGATAATAACCCACCAGATTGAGGTCCACATTACGCCTGGCTAATTCCAGCGCATAATTTGCACCCAAGCAGAAACCCACCACCGCACAACTGTTTTGACTACCGATAAAATTCTGTAGCTGATCACAGATCTGACGGTCCCGTAACAAGTGACGACGTTCAAAAGCCGCTTCACGGGTCACTTCTTTCAGCTCACCAAGGTCGCTAAATAAATCCATCAGCTGCACTTGCCAACCTTTACTCGCTAAATAGGTGGAAAAGCTTTGATAAAACTCATTACAGCCGTAGATATCAGGCAACACAATCAAGCGTTTGCTATCGGCACCGCTTGCAGAATTATATTCCCAGCACTGCAACCCGTCTGTCTCTTTGCGTTGGTACGTCCCGGGTTCAGGCAATGCACTAAGTTTATTGTTGTGACACATTTTTATTTCTCCTTGTTAAAAACTGCTCTCGAAAATTTGTTAAACAACGATATGATTCAAGTAGTTTTTTATGCACGTGGTTAGCTAGGATCGAGTACGATGGCTAACGTCAGAACCTTAATGCCCTCTTCCACTTTCACTTCATGGACCAGGTCATCAAACACGCTTTCAACCGGATCTTCATCCAGATATTTGGAACCCGCAAAATAGGCTTGTGTGGTTAACGTTTGAAAACCTGGTTTGCGATATTTTTGGTGGACATGACGGGGACGCCTGCCTTGCCCACCCAAACTGGCAATTAAACTGCCGGTAGGTCCGTGACGTTCTCTGGTTATGGGATATTCGCCAGGAATAGAACCTTTGACACAAAATCGGCCATTTTTATCGGTAATCAATTTGCCGCGAAAATACTCTTGCGGATAATCATCGGCAAAACCACTGTAAAAACCGTCAGGGCTGGAAAACCAGATATCTACGTCAACATCAGGCAATGGATTGTCGTTAGTATCTTTTACCTGACCACGAATCAGTAAAGGATCAACATCGCCTCGTACTTTAATTTCATCAGTAACCATGGGTGCACCTTCGAGAAAATAAGGCCCTTCAACATTGGAGCGAGTACCCATACGATGCTGCATTTCTGTATCGCAAATGGTCTGGTTGAAAAACATATCCAACAACAGTCCTGTTTCCTTGGCTGCAGCGGTTTCAATCAGATGATGAAAACCTGCACGGTATTCATCAAACGTCACTTGTTTCTCTCTCAACACTGCTCTGACAGCATCGACAATGCTAATAACGATATCCTGGTGACGTTCATTCATCTTATTTCTCCAATGCACTTATTCGCAAGTTACAAGCTCATAAGCACAAGCTCATAAGCTGTTGGCGTTTAAAATATCCATTCTAGGATTGGGTAGCCAATACTTAATCACATTGGGTTTGATACCTACATAGCATGACCAAAAACAACTAATATAAATCAACTAGTTAGAAAGGATAGAAGGACAGTTTAAGAAGAAAAAACGGCAGTGACGGGAGTGATAGCCTGGCAATTTGAGCAACTGATTCAGGGCACAAAATCATTTCAAAACAATGATTCAATGTCCTTCACACAGCCAAGAAAGGCATCAAGCACTGGTGCATTCCGATCAGCCAAGTAGACACAGGAAAGTTCCGTCATCAGCATTTCTTCACTTAAGGGCCTGTAAACGACTCCGGGAATTCGCAGGTTACTCAATGATGCCGGCACCATACTGATACCCAGACCCGTACTAACCAATGCAATACAGGTTTCAGCATCATCTGCCTCTTGTACAATATTGGGCACAAAACCCGATTTGTGACATAGGCTGATCACTTGGTCAACAAAACTCGGGCGTGGGGAACGGGGAAATACCATCATCGGTTTAGTGCTCAGCTCACCCATACTCTCTTTTTCAGCCAAAGGGTGATTTGCTGGCACGGCTACGTGAATAGGTTCACGCATAATCGTTTCTGTCGTAATATCTGGCTCATCGTTGACGTAGCGAATAAAACCAATATGGATACTGTGATCCCGTAGCGCCTGAATCTGCTCACTCTTGTTCATATTGTGTATTGATAATGCAGCGGAGGGATAACGCAATTTAAATGCTGCCATCAGACGCGGCAACACATTAAAAATAGCTGAACCGTAATAACCAATTATCAGTCGACCAATCTCACCACGCTGCGCCTGGGCAGTAAATTCACAAGCACGTTCAACCATTTGTAAAATTTTACGGGCTTCTTTTAGAAACACTTCACCTTCATTGGTCAGTTCTACACCCTGTGGAGTACGCACAAACAACTGTACGCCAAGGAACGCTTCCAACTGATGAATACTACGTGATAACGGTGGTTGACTGATATGTAGACGAACAGCAGCTCGACCCACATGCAGTTCTTCAGCAACAGCAATAAAATGCTTCAGGCGTCGAAATTCAAACATACTATTTTTGGAACTGATCCCATATCACATCATTAATGTTATTCGATTCAGCATCAGTATAGCCACAGGCCATCCTTGGCAGCAAGTCTTTACCTTAGTGAAAACAATGATTAAGCCAGTCTTTCATCTAAACCCTGGCCAGACTCGAATGGCGCTTCCTTAAAGCGATACCGCTGTCATCCTGAGCCTGGCGAAGGATCTTAGAACGCCACAGTTAGCGAGGTTTCTAGATCCTTCACTACTTTCAGGATGACATCACAGTACTAGAAATGGCTGAGGAGCTTTGAACCCGCTGTTCGCCATGCAAGGCCCACTATCGACCATTATCGACCATTATCGATTGAAACCCCACGCCCTTTAGCGGGCCTTGCATGGCGAACAGCTACTCCAGTAGTACCCGGATACTGCACAGTCTAGCCACCCTCGGTAGTCTAACCCCTCACCAGGGCGTGGGGTTCCAACCGAGTGAGGGCTTAGACTACCGAGGGTGGCGGGCAGCTCGCACAAATGTCAAAAATCGCAAGCAATAAACAGCGCTGCCCTTAAATCAGTGTCATTCTATTCTTATCTTTCTTCCGGTGACTCCGTATGCCAGCGCAGGTTATAATGGCGATTCACCCATTCCCTTTACTCTTACAGTCGGAGCGGTAAATGTCTCTTGGTAGCTGGGATCCAAACACAGAACAGGCCAAACACGATCTTCAGGTTGATCAAGACTTGCTGAAACGATTTATTGCTATCAGCTTAAATGACCAACTAGATCAGCTGGACACCCAGCTTTCTGGCACTGAACAACAGGCCCAGGCCAGCCTAATGCAGCTCAATAAGAAAAACTGGGGGAGCATTGCCAAACCATTTAGCGATAACGATATCGAACATCTGATGCGCTTTTTCACTGTGGCAGAAAAACTGCCCGGCTGGGAAGCCGGTGCCAATTCACCGGTTATCTGGCTGGGGAAAGTCTTGAAAAAACGCGGAACCGGTATTAATCGAGAGCTGGTACTGTGGATTAAGGCTAACAGCGATAATCAATTTTTACCTCATGGTCCATTGTTATGAGATCATTGTCATGAGTCGTGGGCTTAATCTAACCGTAAAGCGCTCAGGGACTAATGGCATTGACTTAAGGGCAGCGCTGTTAACGGCTTGCGACCGTAGTATCCCGCCGCCACCCTCGGTAGTCTAAGCCCTCACTCGGTTGGAACCCCACGCCCTGGTGAGGGCTTAGACTACCGAGGGTGGCTAGACTGTGCGGTATCCGGGTACCACTGGGGTAGCTGTTCTACGCTGAGCCCACTTAAGGGCGTGGGGTTCCAACCGAAAGTGGGCTCAGCGTAGAACAGCGGATTCAAAGCTCCAGGCTTATGGTTCCTTAGTTGTTCAACCTTAAGTGCCATTCGGCTAAGCTATGAGTAACAAACAACCTGAAGCGACTCTAAGGGTGTTTATTTTTGTTGCTGACTAAACGGTTCCAATTGCTCTGGTGTTGCCTTTTTCTGGTATTTTTCCTTCCACTCTTGATAAGGCATTCCATAAACCATTTCCCGAGCCTGCTCATAATCGACCTGCTCACCTCGCTGTTCCGCCTCCGCCACATACCACTTCGCTAGACAGTTGCGACAAAAATTCGCCAGGTTCATTAAATCGATATTTTGCACATCTTTATTGGCATCCAGATGCGCGAGTAAACGCCTAAACACGGCTGCCTCAATTTCGGTGTTCTGTTGTTTGTCCATTCTCTGATCTCGCTTCGGTAACCCGTTATATTGCAAATAAAAGGATAAAACTATAAGTAGCTGGGGATTATATCACGCTTAATTATAACCTGGGCTTATACCAGTTCCTATACTTGCTGATGCATAGAAGGGACTTTAAAATGCTGGACAATTTTTATCAACGAGGGTTTCTGCCATCCCAGGATCCCGCCAAACAGTTTGAACGCCATAACAACTATACGTTTTTAGATGACTTAGGTAGAAACCTACCGAGCTGGCTATTACAAAAAGAGTTTAGACAATTCGCTAGGCAATTATCCATTCCGACATGGCAGGCTCCCTTGACCGACGAACTGGATCTCGCCGAATGTAGGCTCTATTATCTGCGCCTGGGGTTTCTCATCTCCGGTTATATTAACCAGATAGGACAACCCAGCTGCAAAACCCTGCCCGCCAATTTATCTATTCCGTTTTGTCAGGTGTGTGATTTATTGGCTCGACCTCCCATTTTAAGTTACGACGGTTACGCATTGTATAATTGGCTACGCCTAGATCAAGCAGGCCCCATTGCCCTGGGCAATATCGAAACGCTGCAAAACTTTGTTCATTTATACGACGAACACTGGTTTATTTTGGTGCATGTTGAAATCGAGGCGAAAGCGGCGGATATTTTAGCGGCTATTAATGATTTAATGACAAACCCACTGACCCCAGGATGGGTAGATAGATCTTTACACAACATCGCTGATAGTCTCCAGTCACTAATCAGCTGCCTAAAGCGTATTCCGGAGTTTATGTCTGCAGAGCTTTACTTCGATCATTTCCGACCCTATATCCGCTTCTTCGAGCAAGTGCACTATGAGGGGGTAAACAATAAAACTATCAGCTTTCGCGGAGAAACCGGTGCCCAAAGTAGTATTATCCCAACATTGGAAGCTTTGCTAAAAATCCCCCACCAACAATCGGAGCTTACTCAGCATTTAACCGTTATGCGACAATATATGCCCGTTAGGCACCGTCAATTTATTGAAGACACAGCCCAAATAAGTCATTTGAAATCCCTAGCTGACACCAAAATTTTTAATCAAGTGTTGGAATACATCGCCCAATTCAGGGAAATTCATTACAACTGGGCGATTCAATATATTGCCGACCACACCGATGACGATAAAGGTACCGGTGGCACCCCTTTTATGCGTTGGTTAAAACAATTAATTGATGAAACCCGTGCCTATCAGGATAAATAATCTATTTAAAAACTCCGTAAACCAACAGCTCTACTATATACCCAAAGCGATTGAAATTTAGGTGTTATAGGCCGCTCCTGCACATCCATGCGCCTGCGGCATTAGTGCATCCATGCACGTCACACCCCCTTTTTGCCCATGGCTGCATTGTTTGAACTTGACAGTTTGAACTTGACAGTTTGAACTTGACAGCTTGAACTTGAAATATTGGCAGTTTCCTGCGTTCAAACGCCTTGCCATGAACAACTTACCATAGACAACTTTCCATAGATAACTTTCCATAAACAATAAAGGGACGACATCTATCCTGACACAGGGGGTAAAACCTAAATTTCAATCGCTTTGGGTATAAATGGACCTCACCGTTGCATAAAAAATGGTTTTTTTGGAAATTAAGCCCTAAAAACTTCGACAATATTTCCTTAAATGAATTATTTCATCAAATTATTATAGATTTCTGCAATTTTCTATACCAACTATTAAAAAAGTGACTATAATCCGTTCGGTATATATAATAATTCACCTTTCATTTATCTACTTATCTATTCATCTAAGGAAACACATTATGGCAGCAGTAAAACAAGCCGCAAATCCCGTTGCGCAACTGAAAAAAGACATTGCTCAACTACAGGCTAAACTGGCTAAAGCAGTTGCTAAACAAACAAGCGAAGCCAACAAAACAGCAATAAAAGCGGCTAAAGCAGCAGACAAAACTAAAAAGGCTCTGGCAGCCGCCTCCAAAAAATTGGCCGTTGCTAGCGCCAAAGCCAAAAAATCTCCTGCGGCTAAAAAACTGGTCGCTCCAGCTCGCAACGCTGTTGCCACCGCCAAAGCGGCCAACACTGCTGCTAAAACCGCCGCTAAAACTGCCAAAGCTGCTGTAGCAATGGCCAAAGCTGCTGCCAAAAGCAGTGCTGCTGCAGCAAAAGCTAAAGCCGCCGCTCAAAAAACACTCGCCAAGAAAGAGGCCGCTAAGGCTAAAAAAGCTGCCAAAAAAGAGAAAACCCAGGCCAAAAAAGCCGCTGCCAAAGAAAAGATCAAAGCTAAAAAAGCAGCGACTAAAACCAAAGCTGCAGCTAAAAAGGCCCCTGCCAAGCGCAAGCGTGCTCGCAAGGCAAAAGCCGCTAAGTAAATCCTTCGGCAATAAGCACCGACTAAACTAAAAGGCCACCCTGGATAAGGGTGGCCTTTTTTATTCACTGCCGTTGAATTAACCACCCGCTTTGTACTGCTAGCCAATACTTAGAGGGTTCCCGTCGCAGTGAGCTGCAGACACTGCTACCTTTTGCTACAAAGCCCGTTTCAGTAGCTTACAACGTCACCATGCACGTCCGCAGGCACACTTTTTTAGTCTCTACGAGCTTTTAGTTTTATTGTACTGTGACCGCTCCCATTCACCCGACACTCTGCCTGGTACCGCAACGTCCTGCCACTGGGGCTTTTGGCATCAAAGGGAATAATGCCAACATAACCCTCACCTTCTTCTTTAAGGTCTGGAATCTGCTGCTCCAGAATCGTCACATCCAGCATGGTTTTGGTCTTAACCTTCAGATCACCCACGCATACAGACAAAATCGCATCCTTATCAATTTCCGTGGTCACCTCAACGTCCCCCTCTTCATCCACTTGGCAGTGGGCCTTAAAATTTCTCTTGTTGCCATCAGGATCATTGGCCGTAAAACTCAATTGAAACAAAAAATGATCGCCTTGCACGGATTCACTCAATGGTTGTTCCGCAATCTCTACTGATTTCATCAAAAAGGTTTCTATGCGTAAACCATCCTTGCAGAGGGTGAATGCGCCTAAGGGCTGTAGCGTCATCTCAATCTCGTTGCTACCATCAGCGTCTATCTGGCAATCAGCCCTATAGCGGATGGCATTGCTGCCGCTAGTTTTGGCGTCAAAAGGAATTTGAAAACGAAAACCACCCTTGTCAACGAGTAATTCCTTAATTTCCTCATCAATAACCCGCGAACGACCTAACAAAATCGATTCGGCCCGCAAACTGTCTCGGCAGATCACCAGAGCCCCCTCCGGTTCCAATATCACTTCAATACGGGCTTTGCCCTCTTTTCCTACCCAGCAATCAGCTCGATAACGGGTCTCATTGCCAAGTTCACTAAGAGCTGTAAAAGGTATGGCAAATAAAAAACCTTCACCGTCTGCTACGGGGTCAGCCAATAAATCTTCTAAAACTGTTACACCATCCTGCGTATCCGTTGATGAAATCAATTCATTGCGGCACAGCGTGACCGCCTGATCTTTATTGACGCCGGTTGCAGTTATTTCAACCTTTTCTTTCTTTTTAGCATTTTTTGGGAACTGTTCTGCCACCAACGCCGGAGTTTGTCCAGTCACAGGATAGTGGTAGCTTAGGTTGTAGGTTTTATAGCTTTCATCACGGCAGGTAATCACAAAATAGTAATGCTCGTCCGTATTTTTGCGAACGATCATTTCACCCGCTACGACTTGTTTACAACGCTTGGTTTCCTCCGCCTCTTTCGCCGCCGCCAGTAACTTAGGTTTTACAGAACTGTACTTTTTTGGCAGCCAGATGCGGTTTTCGTCTACCGCCAACACCCACTGGCCAGACAACAGGGTAAACGCTAGTAAAGTCCGCAACACTGACTTACTCATATACTTTTTACCTGATAAAAAACATGCTTACAGCATAGCCTATTGACAACGAAAATGGCTGCGCGTTTAGCCCCCTGACTACACAGGTCCGATCTAAACATAACAAACAATAGAATAAAAACACCATCTTCTTATAACAAGACCGAACCACATGCTTTCGGCTCATCGACTATATTTAACCGCACAGGGGAAATTTACCAGGGAACTCGCATGGCAAAAATTATAACCACCTTATTGATCAGCCCATTCTCTACTGATGTCCAATATATAGAGCAAACCCTTGCCCGCTGTATTCACTGTAAGATAAAGCTGACCATTGAGCAGGATATCTCTCTGGCCTACAGCCATCTGAAAAGCCAACATTTCGATACCATACTTGTGGATTGTGGCGATAAAACGAATGCTCAACTGGAACCAATCAAAACGATTAAAACCGGTAGCGAAAATACCAATCTAGCCATTATTGCCCTAGTAGAACAAGACACTCCTGCAATCTACCATCAAGCACTCCAAGCGGGTGCCAGTGATTGCCTACCGATGGACCAACTTACACCCAGCTTGTTAGAGCGCAGCATTCTACATGCTATCCACCAGAAAACTGATGAAACTCGATTACTTAAACTAGCCAACTACGATGCACTAACAGGCCTCACTAATCGCTCCCTGTTCAAAACCCGGCTGAACCAATATATCTCCCAGACCCGACGCAGCGAACAGCAATTAGCCCTGATGATAATCAACCTCGATAACTTCTACAGAGTTAATGAAATTTTAGGCCAGGATGCTGGCGACGAGTTACTAGCCCAAGCAGCTGATCGACTGCACAACTGTATCCGTGAAACAGATATGGTTGCTCGCTTAAGTGGCGATGAATTTGCTGTTGTTGCCGCCCAACTCCATGGCAGTGATGATGCAAGCACATTAGCTAACGGTATATTACAAGCCTGCCACTTTGCCATTGAATCAGAAACGGTTGATATTACCATTACCTGCAGTATCGGTGTGGCAGTGTTTCCAAAAGATGGGGATAACAGCAAGCGACTATTGATACAGGCAGATACGGCCCTGCGCCAATCCAGAGACAGTGGAGGTAACTGCTTCCATTTCGCAGACCTTTGTCTCGATAAGTTAACACAGCAGCGGCAGCAATTATCAGCCGATATTGGCCATGCTTTGATACGCAATCAATTA
>JAZFYA010000332.1:0-4332 GCA_036443315.1 Pseudomonadales bacterium | reverse complement strand
GCGAGTTTGGGAGGTCGAAAGAAGCGAATGCCGCTCTGTAATGGGGTGGATACGAGTTTAAAGGTTACTCGACACGAAAGTGGGCACACGTTCGACTGGTCATACACTGCGATAACCTAGGAGAATCGATTGAAATGGGGGAATGCAAATGACGGCAATGGAAACGTTGACTGGTGCACCTACAACCGGTTTATCATGGCAATCCATTAACTGGACGAACATCGAAAAACAGGTCAAACGACTGCAAAGGCGAATCGCAGAGGCTACGAAATTAGGGCGCTACGGCAAGGCGAAGGCCTTACAATGGCTCCTAACACACTCACTAGCGGCCAAGTTACTAGCCGTCAGGAAGGTGACACAAAACAAAGGCGGTAAAACGCCTGGCGTAGAGGGTGTCACGTGGAAAACACCGAAACAAAAAGTTCAAGCAGCGAAAATGATCAAAAGGAGGGGGTATCATTCCCAACCCTTAAAACGCATATACATCCCCAAAAAGAACGGAAAGCGGAGACCACTCTCAATTCCGACATTGATGGACAGAAGCGTTCAGGCCTTACATTTATTGGCATTAGAGCCGATATCTGAGACCCAGGCGGATCCAAACGCCTACGGTTTCAGGCCCAAACGATCCTGTGCAGATGCTATTGAGCAATGTTTCAATGCATTATCAAGTAAACATTCAGCACAATGGATTCTGGAAGGGGATATTAAAGCGTGTTTCGATCGGATTTCGCATTCCTGGCTTTTGAACCCTATTCCTATGGATAGAATAACCCTTGGAAAATGGCTAAAAGCTGGATATGTAGAGAAGGCACAACTCCATGCCACCGAGCTTGGAACCCCGCAAGGAGGAATTATTTCTCCAACATTACTGGTGATAACACTAACCGGGCTTGAGGAAACAGTCAAGAAAGCTGTGGCCAAAACCGACAAAGTGAATATCATAGGCTATGCAGACGATTTCATCGTCACTGGGGTCTCCAAGGAAGTATTAGAAAGCAGAGTCAAACCTGCTATCGAGGACTTTTTTGCCGAGCGTGGACTGGAATTGTCGAAGGAGAAGACGCATCTGACACACATTGATGACGGGTTCAATTTCCTCGGGTTCAACGTAAGGAAATACAAGGGGAAATTGTTAATCAAGCCATCCAAAGAAAGCCAGAAAATCTTTCTAAGTAAGCTGAGCCTAATCATTAAGAAGAGTGTTGGAATAAAGACGGAAGATATGATCAACCAGCTGAATCCCAAAATTCGAGGTTGGTCGAATTACTTCCGACACGCAGTCTCCAAAGAAACCTTTGCCTATGTGGACAAGGGTGTATTCCATAGGCTGTGGCGATGGACAAAGCGAAGACATCCAAGCAAGAGTGCTCAGTGGAGAAAAAGGAAATATTTTCATCACAGAGGGCTTAGGAACTGGATATTCTTTTGCAAAACGAAGAACAAGGACGCAAAGGTTAGCAACCTTGATCTAGTCTATGCCTCAGATACAAAGATAAAACGACACACAAAAATTAGAGGAGCGGCAAATCCGTTTGACGCATCATATGATGACTATTTTTCAAGGAGACAATCCAAGAAAAGCATATCATCCAGTGTGGGTCAAGGGAAGAACGAACCACCGATCTTCTAGATCTACGTTTGCAATCAGTGGCTGGGTCATCCAGAAGGAGGGCTTACGTATGGCTTGAGCGGAGTGCGGTGAAAGCAGCATGCTCCGTTCTTAGGGGGTAGTGTTCATCATACACATCTCTCCATGTTATTAAAAAATAAAGGTTTTTTGTTTTGAGTTGGGTGGCAACAGGCAGTTTACGTCGGTTAAAACGGCTTTTTTGACATGCTCCAACTGCAAAACTTGCTGTTTAATCACCCAAGGCGCGCCAAAACAGACCTGCTCGGCAGGGATGATACCTTGTTTGATAAGTTTTCTCACTTTGTTAGTACTCACATTAAGCGCCGCACTTACTTCATCAATCGTGATTTCACCGCGTTGTTCTCGTTCGCCTGGTTTGTACACCGGAATCTGGTAGTCTTTTCGAAATGAGCAAACACGTTGGGGTGTCCAAGTTAATCCTGTTGCAGTGCGTTTGCTTTGTCGATTAAGAAATCCAGCAATATGTGAATCAGACATTCTTCTTGCCAGTACAACAATAATTTTCTTAACTTCCTTGTCGATTGTTTTATTCGTTTCGCCTCGGTTGTTTTTACGCACCTCTATTTGAGTATGATCTCCTCCGTGCCAATGTATTTTTAATTGAATGGTCTCGTTTTCTACACAAGCTATGATTTCTTTAATGACAGTACGGATAATGGCTTTCTTGATGGTAGGAGAACTCTCAGTGTGGTACCAGACAAACGGAAGATCATGAGCCAGTGATACAATCTCAGCGCGATCTTTTTCCGATAATTGGTCTGCCTGTACTTCCAGATCAGCTATTTCATTTTCTAACTCGGCTACCTTTTTTAACGTTTCATTCCAGTTTTCTTCTAAGGTGACGGCGACCAGTCTGTTTTCTGGTTCCACGGCATGGTATTGTCGTCTCGCTCTTTGCTCTTCATAACGCGCCTGCTCTAAAGCGAGCAAGCGTTGACGTTGTACTTGAGACTGATTATTAGAAAGCGTGTCGATGGCGCGTTGGGCCACTTCCAGGCCATCGGCTGAAAAAACTTCCAATAGATTATTGGCAACGGCCTGGTCGACTCGGCCACCACCAAAATGAATACAAGTTTGTTTGCCTTGTTCAGTTTCTCTACCGGGACATTGGTAGCGAATAATACGTCCCGAATGGCCTTGATAGCGGGTGATCAACTTTAATCCACAATGTCCACACCTGAACAAACCTGAGAGTAAAGCCTCACCTGAACCCGTCGCTGATCCTCTCACAAGAGGTTTTTTTTGATTCGTATTGTGTGCAATTTTTTCTTGATTATGTTCATATGTCTGCCAACTGATGTAGCCTTCATGATGATCTGGAATAAACACGTCCCAATCTACCTTTTTTTGTCTGACACCTTTTCGTATATGCTTTCTTCCATCCCTGATTTCAATAATTCTTTTCGTGCGGCCGTAGACGTAAGCCCCTGCATAGACAGGATTATTGAGCATATGAGCAAAGGTGTTGCCACTGCCAATTTTCCATGTGAGTGACCGATTTCTGTCTTTATAGGTGGCTACCGGAATTTCAATTTTTTGCTCGACAAACCACTTATGAGTTTGACGTACACTGCCCAATTGTTGGAATTTTTCAAACACTAAAGCAATGACTTTTTTTACGCGTTGATTGGGGTCTTTGATCAGCGAATGATTCGCCCCCTTGATGTATCCTGCACTGATCATCAGGTACAGTTCACCGCGTTGTGCCTTGGATTTGATAGCCGCCTGAGAGCGCTCTTGAAAGACACGTAATTCCATCTCACTAAATTCGCCCTTAAATCCTAGCAACAAACGATCATTTGATAAGTGTAGGTCATAGATCATCCCTGGATCAATCAATAGGGTATTCACGATACCACAAAATTCGAGCAAGGTATGCCATTCGCGGCCATTACGCGCTAAGCGAGCGGCCCCATCTAACGAGAAGATGGCCCCGACATGATAGGCACTGACATCATCTAACAACTTGTTGAAGCCAACACGCACTGTTCCGCCAGCACTATGGCCTAAGTCTTCGTCAATCACATGGATACGACTGGGCGGCCAACCCAATTGTTTCGCACGTTCGATTAAATTATACTGTAGGCGTTGACTCTCTTTATGAGTGAGTACTTGATCGTTTGTGCTTTGACGCACATAGATGTAGGCTTTACGTTTCAAATGTTCAAGTGTAATTTTATTTTCCATGGTGGAGTACCTTCTCGTTGTCACGCAAGGGTCTGTGAGTTTTTAAAAAATCAGCAATCAATTCAGCGAACTTTTGCAGGGCTTCGTGCTGGTTTGTTTCGGGGATTGATTGATTTTGGTTTGCCGGATGCAGTGTTAGATTGAATTGAGGTGCAAACTTTTTGTCCATTTTTTCTTCTCCGCATTGGCATGTGATGTTTCTCGGAGAAGAGTACGTTTATTTGTTTTAAGTACGCAGATAAATTGGACAAACACCACCATGAAAGCGCAGGCGATGTTGTGATAGACATATCACCTGCCTGCTCTTGTGTCATCCATTGAGGCAAATGAATTTGTCCTTGTGATGGGGTCTTTACCACTAAATGGGTTTGGTTATGATAGGTGCGTTCCCCTACGACTTCTAAGCGCTGGCCGTGGAGGGGATGAAAGGGATATTTTACTAATACGTATTGATGCGAGTAGTGGGCATCATGCGGTTGGTCTGAGGGGAG
>JAZFYA010000331.1:0-6539 GCA_036443315.1 Pseudomonadales bacterium | reverse complement strand
ACTGGGCCAAAGCCGAAAATTAACAGCGCGATTGGACCGGCTCAAGGATTTTGAGCAAAAGAAACAACAAACCCTATCCGATGACTTGGCCCAATATCATGAAATCAAGCAAGGGCGGCAAGATATGTTTGAGTATAATCACCGCCCTTCATACAATAAACCAGGTTTTGAGCGTTAAATGAAACGGTATCTCCCCATTTATTTTTTTAGTCATATTTAACACTATGTATGGAAAGGGTTAAATTTCAAAGGCATTTTTAAACCGCCTACCGCAGAGAATGGCGAGACCGTCACCGCCGAAAGTACATTTTATTTAACACTATTAGGAATTGTGTTAAATCGAGGTATGACCAAGTAATTGCGATAAGTGCCAACGTCTAATTCCACAACCCCTCAAAACGTGATACGGCCATGCGTATTTGACTATGTCATGATTATGTCTTTAGCTCTCGTAAAGTCACGGATTTTGAACGCAAAAGCATTTCTGGCGGGTTTAAATCAAGCTCTTTAAGGGCTGTAGAAGCGCGTCATCGGCGAAAAGCAGAAGTCTGCATTGTTGCTCCACACCCCGTAGGCCGATGTTTGTTACACCTGTATCCATGGAGGTCCTGTGACTCTACGGGAGTTAGAGGCATAATCATGGACTATATTATTTAATAGCAAACAAATTCTTTAACGCCAAACCCATAAAGAAATATAAAAATAATCCCTAACAAGGTCTGCAAGGCTCCTAGAGCTTGGAAGGATCCGGTTTTAAATCATTATGGAGCTGATGTTGCTACGCTGTCTGGTTCAGGTAATGAATGGGCAGTAAATTTTAATTGTGGAAGTCACTTGGGTATAAACACTAAAAAAACCGGCGAGTGTATTGCAAGCTCGCCGGTTCTCATTCTTTTGCCTTTTAGACGGTAAGAATTTAACGAGAAATGCACCTAACACTAAGCAAAGAAGATAGAGGATCCCATTCATGCATAAGAGAATCTTTATACCATTTCATCATATAAAATAAGGCTTGGGAACCATCTTCGGTTAGACTGCTTGACCACCAATAACCAGCACCATTACCTCCTGCTAAAGTTGTTGTACCCGCAAAAACCCCTCCGCCTAGCAACGCGGTGAAACCAAAATCATCAAGCGCTGGGGGTTTCCCAGCAAATTCAGCATAGCGTGTTTCAGAAGACTTTAAGTGATAGCCAGCGACTGTTTTTCCACCCACATATCCTCGTAGCGTATACCAGTCTTGTTTTGTGGGTAATTCCCTTCCTAATGATTCACAGGCGGCTATAGCTTCATTATAGTCATACAAACGGCCAAACTCTTGGCAATGAGAAGTATTTTCCCTTTGAACTCGATGGTCAGTTGCATTCCAACACCAACCAATAGTAGTACCCTCTATGTCTTGTGCAACATTTACATTTTTATCTGACCATCCTAATATAACGTTAAATTTTTTACGAAATGGAAATAATTCCTGAAAGGTTTCTGGGCCTGGAAAGGAAATTTGGTACAGTGATGAATTGGCTTTGTCGACAATCCAAATATTTTGCGCATCAGCACTGAGTTGTCCGGACAGAGGTTGGTTAATAATCCCTCCCTGGGCAATACGCACGGGCGTACCACCTTCGTCTGGATAAATCCACACTGAAGCACTGCCTTGATCTACCGTAAAACGATTGTACTGTTCTTCACCAACAACGACCGCTTGTGGCATTTGTACTGCGCCAGCATGTTTGTTGTCTACAAACATATTGCTTTGTGTCTCATCTTTCTGAATTTCCCATTTTTGCCAGAAATTATCAACATCAATCATTACAGAAATATAGTTCAACAAGGTACTGCTGGCCACATTGAAAGAAAGGTTTCCTTGAGCATCTAGATCGTCGAGGTAAAAAATCATATTTCTAGTGGGCGCAATGTCATTGAATCGGTCAAGGATAAAATGGTCTCCCCCTTCGATAGTCACAAAAATTTGGGTGTCTTCAGCCAAGTGACCAAAGTCCGAGAATTGAAACTGTAGAGTACCTTCTTCATAAATGGCTTGTCGTTTAGGTGGACTGAGATGAGGAGGCTCACTGTTCTCATCGATAAAATCAAAAATAAATTTCTCGGCACCTGCCGGTGGTGCAAATCCGGCGCGTCCACCCGTTGAGGTTGGATCAAGTCGACCAGCATCGGTATCATTAACGAGTACGGTTCCAGGAACGTATAAACAAATACCAATCATTGAGGTAAAAGGACTGCCTTGATGAAGCTCAAAAGGAGTTTGCAAACCATTCAAGTGCAATGCAAACAAAATAGAAGAAGGAAACAGTGTTTCTTGTGGATCATCAACTCGGCTAATTAGAGGGCCTGCACAAGGATCCGTAATGAGCGCATAATCTCCGACGCGGACGATGCCAGTTGGACAAACAAAAGGGTTACCAGACCACACCACTTGAGGAATACCTGCAGTATTCCCAGGTTCAACGGGAATAATCAGTATCTTAGCACCGGCACCAGTGAAATTTCCATCTTGATCCACCTCACCCTGATCGGCTACCAACAAAACCTCCTGCATATTCAAAGTTGTAGGAAAGGCCCACTTAGCTTTGATGAGTACACTGGGATCCATATAAAAAATACTAGGTTGTCCGGGCTCACCATTTGTAACGGGTACTTTTATGATTCGTGCTGCATCTTGTGAGCTTCCTGGATCGCCGATCCACAAGGTGTCTTGAGCTTCATTTAAGATGATTCCACGAGGTTTCACCAGTGGTGGTCCCTCATGGAGAAGTGTTGGGGCCGGCCAGGAAAGGACTCGATCTATGCGTGTCCATTTCTCTGGAGCTTGTACACTAAGGGCGTATAGGGTATTTGAAAGAAAGACAAAGGATAATAACAAGTATAGTCTTGCTACGAGCTTGGCTTGAGCCATTTTTACTACCTCCCTGACAGGAATCGCGAATCGGAAACTATAGTTTACAAAAAATTAAGATGCATAAGGTTATTTCACTTTCCCCTACAAACGTTCATTATGAAGACTTACTCATAATAATTTTAGGACAAGCGCCCTCAAAAGGCAATATGGGCACACCAAAATCCTTTATTTGAGGCAGAATACGAACGTCGGAACTTCCTCTTTTTCGGGTGATATGACGGTTATAATAACAACTGATTTAACACAATTCCTAATCAGTGTTAAATCATTGGTCAACAATCGGCCCCTTATCGGCGGTCTTCGCGTCAAAAAGGGGCTTGTCATTTAGCACTACGCATACATAGTGTTAAATTGGTTGTTCACCAAGTATAACTTTGCTGAACATTCGGTCTGCATCCGGTGCAATTAAGTCGTGGATTTGTTGGCAATGACAATTTACCAAAGGCCATGCCAGGCATAGAACCAAAGAAGGTATTTGTTACAAACCGTTTTAAATCTGTCACAGACAATGCGGCAAATGAAAGGTTTTACGATTGAACTTTTTTCTTTTTTTGGGAACAGATTGGGCCTTCAAAATTTCTGTTTCTCGGAGCCGTTATCGCGAGCGGCTGTGTAACAGGTAAGGGGTTCTGCTGTCAAAAGAAGGAGCGCAGCGGCTTTTGATAGCAGGTTCCTGTCCTGTTATACAGGAAAGTGAAGATAACGAGCGCAGAGAATAAAGAAATTTCCATCTGTTTCTTGGTGAGTTGGAGCAAACCACAACACCCACAGAGGCAAGTAATCGCTGCGCTGCTTCTAAAATAAATCACGTGAATAAATGCGCATCTATTAACACGATTATAACTCCATCCCCATATACAATGCTTGAATTTCATCGGACTGAATGCAGAGATATTCGAGTGTTTGAGCCTCTTTGTCATGACCAAAGGCCCTCATTAGCAGCGCAACAGACGTGTCATGATGTATCCGTTGGTGGTAGCCCCATGTTTTCCTTAAGCTGTGGGAACCGTAATTTTCCGTTAATCCAATCGCCTTGCACCATCGCTTCACAAAGTGGTTAACCGTCGCCACCGTTAACGACTGCCTGCCTCTTTGCGAAATAAACAATGGGGCTGCTGGCCTGTCATACAGAGGATGCACTATCAGCCAATTTTGTACCGCATCGACCGTTGTTTTATTCAGTGTAATGGCACGATATTTTTGATTTTTATCTTGTTTGATTTCAAGTCGGTCGCGGATCTTCAAATCAGACACTTGCCCCACGGTCAGGGAAAGTAATTCCCCGGCGCGATAGGCGGTATTGATGCCCATGGTGAACAGGCAGAGATTGCGCGGCTGGCATTCTAAAAGTGTCTTAATGGCCGTAATATCTTTAACATGCCGAATGGGGTGGACTTTGATAGATGCGCCTTTCCCAGGGTGATTGAAATTCCGGCCTTTGTCCATGAAATACACATTTCCCTGCCCGTATGTGGCTGGTTATCTTTTATTTAAAAGTTGACATAATGATAAAATCCTCAAGGTTTCAAGTGACTTAGAGGTGTGTGGAGCCAGGAAAAATACTCAGTGAGGCCCCACACAAGCTATACTTAGTATAACTTCATCATCTTTTAAATACTTTTTAAGCAGTTTTCCACCGTTTTATATAACCTGTTTGCTGTTTTGGGGATGTTCGCAAGTTGTCATTGCTGACCCAAACATCGCTGAAGCGGCTGTTAGCACTAAAAGATTTCTAGGATATTCCGAGGCTCAACAACATTGGTGGTATGTCGGGGCATTCTCGGTGTTAGGCCATATGGCGCTACAGACACAAGATGAAAAAACCGCCGTTTGCATTTGGAGTTGGCTAGGTGAAGACCAACCTGCTAAGAAAAGGCTTCTTATAGAGAAGTTCAGACAGTATCCAAATCATTCCCCAACAGCCATTGTTCTGGCATTGCTCAAAAAGGACTGCGAACTCAAGCTATAGTTGTGTTTTAACAATTTATTCATCACTACCACTTACAATGTAAGCGGGTATGACACCTGTTGAAGGGAAGGGTAAGTTGACGGATAAGTCAGATTTAAAACAAATGCGTCAATTGCGTGAAGAAACATCACGAAAACTTGATCAATTCGACTTAAACAATGAATTAGCGGGTAACGAAACGGGGCGTATACGGCGATTTTTATCAGAAAATGACGAGCGCACTCCAAGGGGGCGAGAAAAGAAGCGCCGCCAAGAAGCTGAGCGAACATTGCAAAAGCTATTACTAAATATTCAATATCGACAACTTTATTTTAAAGTTGAAGAACAACTCATCAAAGCAGAGAATACAGCGCGCCAAGCACTTGATCTGATCGTAAATATTACCTCAAAATCGAACAGTGAACTTGCTGATATGCACAGCAAAGCTGCACATTTACCTGATGGAACAGCATTCTTTTACGACAGTGCCACGGGAGATTTTTATACAGAAAACGGCATTGTCCTCACTGCTAATGAAATCTCCAATATCACCATACCGGATGATGCTCCGGCTTGGAAAGATTACAAAGCTGCAAGGCAAAGTAATCAACTTTTACGGGATTATAAAGAGCAGATTGAAGCCGATCAGAGAAACGTCATTGCCCCCATCAGACAACGGCTAAATGACCAAGACAATCCGCCGAGCAAAGATGAATTGAATGATATGCTCGTGCAGTTAGAAGAAGTAAAATCATCCCACGATGCTGTCATTGATAAATTTGCCAATCACCAACAGCCACCACACTTTGACAGTTTAACAGCCGCAAAAGATATCTTAGGAAAAAGCTCAATCAATGGACCGCCTGTATATGATGCGTTTAACGGTGCAAGCTCAGATAGTGCCAATCTAGAGCCATCAACGCCAGAGCCAGACGAGGTTGACAATAACAAGAACACGGTTCGTTTCGATATACCAGATTTATAGTAAATAGATATTCAAACACCTTGCGTCATGTTTCTAAGACGGGTTTTAAGAAGCCAAGAGCGCCCCTTGATTGCGATTAAGCAGCTAGACGTTTACGCCATTTAATCGGCGGACAGTTGGGGTGTCTAAAACCGCTACTACTGAATCCTGCCTAAAATTTAGCAATATGCTTAAAATTAATTTATGCGGCACCGTTGCCTGGGTGACTAAGCGGCGCGTTAACGCTGTTCGAGGTACAAAATTGCACCGCGTGTTACACAGGCAAAGGGGTCTATCTTTCTCGCCAATATACTCGGATTATTAAGGGAACAGAGACGCGCCCTTGAATGGTGATGCAACGGCCAACGGCCTGCGAGCGATAAAACCGCGATAGGTTTTGCTGGCCCATCAAGGTTCAACGCCGATGATGGGTCATAGCCGAGAGGGATGCAACGGGAGAGCGGCAGCGTCTCCCTTGCCAAGCGCTTTTGTTATACAGACCCGTTTTTTTGGGGTCTGTATAACAAAAGCACAGCTTGCATGAACTGGAAAGATGCGGGATGGCGTGTATTACATTCGATGATTTGTAATACACTCACTTTGTTCAGCTCATGCTACATTAGATCACACACATTTATTCACACTGCACGACATCCGCATACTTTCGATACCTCTGCAAAATACCATCGCAACCCGCCAGTAGGTAGCAA
>JAZFYA010000330.1:0-13436 GCA_036443315.1 Pseudomonadales bacterium | reverse complement strand
AATAGCCGTCGACATCAAATTGTTTGATTTCTTCAACATTGGTAATCTGATTTTTAATCACATAGGCACTCATTAAGCCACGGGCTTTTTTGGCATAAAAACTGATAATTTTATACTTACCATTTTTAAAATCTTTAAACGCCGGCGTAATGATATCTGCATTAATGGATTTTCCTTGCAACACCTTAAAGTATTCATTGGAGGCCAAATTCAACAATACTTCACTTTTGGACTTTTTTAACTGGACGTTAACGGCTGCTGTTAATTGCTCACCCCAAAACTGATATAAGTTGGTGCCTTTCTCATTGGCAAACTTGGTGCCCATTTCCAAACGATAAGGCTGAATTAAATCCAGGGGCCGCAACAAACCATAAAGACCGGATAAGATACGCAAATGTTTTTGGGAAAATTTAAATTCTTTGCCACTAAAACTTTCAGCGTCCAGCCCGGTGTATACATCACCCTTAAAGGCTAACACCGCCTGCTTGGCGTTATCGGCATCGAAGGGAGTATGCCAGTTCAAGAAGCGGTCACAGTTTAAATGGCCCAGTTTGGCGCTTATCCCCATCAACCTTGAAATATCCGCAGGAGATAACTCACGTAATTTATCGATAAGCTGCTGTGATTGATTGAGAAAATCTGCTGTGGTCGCCACTCTGGTTGTAGCTGCAGATTCAAAATCCAGCGTTTTTGCAGGAGAAATAATTATCAACATTTTTTTCAACAACCGTTGTTCGGAAAAACCTATTTAGTGCCCATCCATAAATTGAAAAATATCACGTGATCGTCTTTCCCGCGTAGGCGGGAACCCAGGTCTTTAGCGATATCCTGGCCAATGGATTCCCGCCTGCGCGGGAAAGACAGCAGTTTATGGATGGGCACTATTTAGTAAAACCTGAAAAAGTCTTTCCGAGCTTTTGGTTCTGCTATAACCTTTGCTATGACCTTCACGATGGCGCAAGGATCGCCTGCCACCAGTTCAACGGCTCGCCGGTATCTGGATCATACACATTGCCGTAATACCAATTCACATCCTGAAAAGCAGCTAGTTTTTCATTCAGCAATTTTTCAACTTCGTTAAAACCACAACTGACATGGATGCTGTAAACCAAAACCCGCTCCTCACGAACATCCAGATCACCACCCAGCTTTTCAATAGCTGCGGTGAGTGATTGCTCTAGCGCTTCCAGCTTTGGCTCAGTAAAACCTAATTTACTAAATAGGCGGATACAAAGATTACCGCCGTGCTGCAAAACCTTAAAAGCGCCTTTGGACTGTTCCAATGGCTGAATCACATCCGCCCTGGCAATACCGCGCACGAACACTGGCGATTTCAATAGCTGATAACTGTTGGCCTGTCCTTGTGGACTTGGTTCTTGTGGACTTGATTGTGGACTCACCAACAATCGCTCAACAATTAACTCACCATTGGGGTGCCGACCAGCAATTAACTCAAGGGTGTTTTCACCACCCAGTGCATTCTCCCCTATTTGCTCGCTATTGCTGTCGTTTATGATCAAGCCCTCTATAAAATAACTACAGGCTTTGCCTGAACGAAACGAGTACTCTGTCAACATGGTATTGACAACGTACTAGCACACATACACCCCGATTGAACGACGACGCTCACACTCGCGCTTGTAATTTTTGCAAACCTGAATCATCGCTGCTGCCTGGTCATTGTTGTTCCGGCATTCGGAATCTTTCGCCGCTAATATATCATCGGGCATCTTTTCCCACTTACTCTCACAGGCGGTTAGTAATACTGCCGACATCAGCAATATTATCCGTGCAACTGAATAAACCGTAGCAAGCCTATTAATAGGGAGGGTGAATTGAAATACGCTGGGACCATATTGACCAAGCATGCGTCTACTGGACATGCGTTTGGCTAAACCAACGATTGAAGCCATTGAATTTATCATTTTGAGTATCCGTAAAATGAAAATGTGATGCTAACAATAGCAGATGATACTGCTCTCTGGCCAGTCACTGTGGGCCTCCCCTCAACAATAAGACGCTGAATAGACGTAAGTCAGAGCCCCAATATCGTGCTTCTGGCAGGTGGCTCAGCTATAATCCTAGAAAAAGCCTCGACAATAAGACAACAGCTAGCCTAAAGAAGCACAATGCTCAACTCCTATGCAACGACTCAGCAATCTCCAGCACAGTATTGATACCTTGACCGATTTAACCGGCCGCTTTCTGGCTTGGTTAACCCTGTTAATGATGATATTGCTTTCTCTGGTGGTTATTCTGCGTTATGGATTTGAAATTGGCTCTATCGCCCTACAAGAATCTGTTACCTATCTTCATGGGGCGGTGTTTATGTTGGGTGCCGCCTATACCCTGAAGCGTGACGGTCATGTGCGCGTCGATATCTTTTACCGCCATTTTTCACCCCGTACCAAAGCCTGGATTAACAGTCTGGGAGGCATTATTTTTCTGTTGCCGCTGTGTGTTTATATCGTTGTGGTGAGTTGGGATTTTGTCGACCAGTCCTGGCAGATTCGCGAAGTCTCTTCAGAGCCCGGGGGTATTCCCGCTGTATTCCTGTTAAAAACCCTGATACCGCTGTTGGCCATCAACCTTGGCCTACAAGGGCTAGCTGAAATTTTACGCAGTACATTGATACTTTTAGAAGAAAATGAATAATTCTGATGGCTGAAATGATCCCCCTGCTTATGTTTGCCGCCGTCTGCCTGGTATTAATGCTGGGCTATCCAGTGGCATTCAGTTTAGCCGGAACCGCTCTGCTTTTTGCCGGTGCCGGTATTATCAGCGGAGATTTTGACTCAGCCTTCCTTAACGCTTTACCCAATCGTCTATTTGGCACTATCAAAAATACCACGCTAATTGCAATCCCCCTGTTTGTGATGATGGGGGTGATGCTGGAAAAATCCCGGATAGCCGAACAATTATTGGTCAATATGGCGGCTCTGTTTGGCAAAATGCGCGGCGGTCTGGCCATTGCTGTGGTGACTATCGGCACTCTGCTGGCCGCCAGCACCGGTATCGTTGGTGCCACCGTGGTCACCATGGGGCTACTCTCCTTGCCCACCATGCTCAACCGCGGCTACGATCCAAAACTGGCCACCGGGGTTATTTGCGCCACCGGCACCCTGGGGCAAATTATTCCACCGTCGATTGCCCTGGTGTTACTGGGCGATATTCTCTCCAGCGCCTATCAGCAGGCCCAGCTGAATAGGGGGATCTACAACCCCAAGACAGTCTCTGTCGGTGATTTATTTATTGGTGCACTGATTCCAGGTCTGTTGCTGGTTTCCCTCTACATTGTTTACTTGCTCATCTATGTAAAGCTCAAGCCCCAGGCCGCACCACAACGGCTGGATCAACAGCGGCCCTCGATGTCGGCACTGCTGAGCGGCCTGATGCCTCCGATCATCCTAATTATTACGGTGCTGGGCTCAATTATAGTCGGCGCCGCCACCCCCTCCGAAGCCGCTGGGGTGGGAGCACTGGGGGCGACCTTACTGGCCCTGTTCAAAAATGAACTGGATATCCAGCGCTTACGAGAGGTCGCCCAATCAACGCTGCAAGTGACCTGTATGGTATTTATGATTCTGATTGGCGCTGCCGTTTTCTCCCTTGTGTTCCGTGGCTTCGGCGGAGAAGAATTGATCCACCAGTTGTTCGAACACATCCCAGGTGGTGTCTTAGGTGCTACAGCACTCGTCATGCTGGTGATCTTCCTACTAGGTTTTATTCTCGACTTTATTGAGATCACCTTTGTCGTAGTACCTATCGTCGGGCCTATCTTATTAGCGATGGGCGTGGACCCGATCTGGTTAGGCATTATGATTGCGATTAACCTGCAAACCTCATTCCTGACCCCACCCTTTGGTTTTGCCTTGTTCTATTTACGGGGCGTAGCGCCGGACTCGGTAAAGACCAGCGATATCTATCGCGGCGTTATTCCTTTTGTCTTTATTCAATTATTCCTACTTGCCGTGATCGCCTACTGGCCAGCGCTGGTAACAACATTGCCCGCCTTGCTGAAGTAAAAATTATCCGCCAAAGCGCGTTGCAATAACCGAACTAAGGTATACTGTAACGGTCTTCTTAGAGGCACCGTTATTTTTAACACAACGTTAAATCACTACTTTTAATCGCTATTACAAACTACTAATACAAGAAAGGCTTACAATAACATTCATGAGCGATGACGATTTAAACGACGATATCCCGACACCTGGTGGGGAATTAGCCCTGCAAACTATCGCCATGCCCGCCGACACTAATGCCAATGGCGATATCTTTGGTGGTTGGCTGGTATCGCAAATGGATTTGGCTGCAGCCATCACCGCATTGAAAGTGGTGCAAGGACGTATCGCTACGGTAGCCATTGATAGCATGGCGTTCTTAACTCCCGTTCATGTGGGAGCCGTCGTCAGCTGCTATACCAATATTCTCGAAGTGTGCCGCAGCTCTATTCGAGTCAAGGTCGAAGTCTGGATTAAACACAAAAAAACCTATGAACTCGCCAAGGTGACTGAAGGAGAATTTGTGTTTGTAGCCATCAACGACGACGGTCGTCCCCGTGTGATTAAATAATAGTAGGCCATAGCCTAATTAAGTCATTATGAATTTTTCCGATATTGATAGCGTACCAACCCCAACTGGCGAACTGGCCATTCAAACCATTGCCATGCCTGCCCATACTAATCCCCGGGGAGATATTTTCGCTGGCTGGCTAGTGTCGCAAATGGATTTAGCTGCAGCCGTCGCCACCTTAAAAATATCACGGGGTCGCGTTGCTACGGTGGCTATCGAAAGTATGCATTTCTTAACAGCAGTGCATGTGGGTGCAATCGTTAGCTGCTATACCAAGGTTGTAGAAATCGGTCGTACATCGGTACGAGTTAAGGTGGAAGTCTGGATCAATAACAAAACCACCTTCGAACCCCTTAAGGTAACGGAGGGTGATTTTGTGTTTGTAGCAATTGACGATAACGGGCGAACTCGACCGATAGGAAAAACTAACTAGCCTGTATATTTCAGATTTTGTATGACGTCATAGATGCGCATTTTCCTCATCTGCGCGCTCAGGGCTAAACAAAGTAATATCCGCATTTATGAAGGGAATAATGGCAACGTTTCCGATCCGGTTTTATATCTTCTTGGCTTATTATTGTTTATAAATCCCTGGCGTTGATATAGGCCTGCTCAGAAATATGGTGATAATTTCTAACCCCGTCGGCATAGGCCTTCCAGGATTTATACACTTTTTTGGTCATCTCGTCCTGTTCCACCAGAGCTTGCAAATACTCATCTGAAGCTTTGTGTAGCGCCCGAATAACATCATCGGGCAAGCGGCGAAATTCAATATGCTGATTATCCTGCAATTGCATGAATGAAGTATGATTGCGCGCCGTATATTCATCCAGCATATCTTGGTTCGCATAGCGAGCGGCCACTTCTACCATCACTTGTAAATCCTTGGGCAGCGACTCAAAAGCATCCTTGTTAACCAGCAACTCCAGAGTAGGTCCGGGTTCATGCCAGCCGGGATAATAATAGTATTTGGCAACCTGATGTAGTCCTAACGCGATATCGTTATAGGGTGCCACCCATTCAGTGGCATCAATGACACCCGTTTGAAGAGAGGTGTACAGCTCGCTGCCCGGAAGAGTAACCGCCGTCCCGCCAGCTCGACTAAATACTTCACCGCCTACTCCCGGAATACGCATTTTTAATCCCTTAAGGTCCGCCACGGAATTAATTTCCCGGTTGAACCAGCCCGCCATTTGCACACCGGTGTTACCTGCCGCGAAGGGAATAATATTAAACGGTGCGTAAATCTCACGCCACAACTCAAGACCTCCACCGTAGTGCAACCAGCCATTCATTTCCTGAGCAGTCAAACCAAAGGGCACCGAAGTAAAAAACGGTGCCGAGGGAATTTTTCCTTTCCAGTAATAGGCGGCAGAATGCCCCATTTCCGCAGTGCCATGGGAGACTGCACTGAACACCTCGAAGGGTGGAACAATTTCACCACCGCCATAGACTTTAATCGTCAAGCGGCCTTCACTCATCGTATTAATCACTGCGGCGAAGCGTTCCGGTGCGGTGCCTAATCCAGGAAAGTTTTTTGGCCAGGAAGTCACCATTTTCCATGCATATTTTTCTTGCTGCTTATCTAATAGGGAGAGGTCAACATCCTCTGCTGTAACAGCAGAATCTCGCGGCGGAGTATTATATAGTGATGCCTTTTCTATTACATATAACCAACTAACCGTTACCAGGGCAGCAACAAGCAAAAGAATAATTATTGGGCTGTACCGGCTATAACTTGTCGTCATTATTATTCCGCTAATATTTTTATAAACTCTATTGGCTATGCTTTCTACCTACCTAAGAAGCAATCTAGTATGAACTAAATCACTTCCAAATTGGCGTACTGTACCACCAACCATTTGGTGCCTTCATCATCGAAGTTCACCTGCACCCGCGCATTGCCACCCTGTCCTTCAAAATTTAATACCGTACCCGAACCAAAAATAGAATGCTGAACCTGCTGTCCCAAACTAATGCCGGTGTTGGGAATATCATAACCCTGGGCTGATGGAGCAAAACTCACCGGGCGGGAAATCGTCGTGTTAAGGCGTATCTCCTGCATTAACTCCTGGGGAATTTCCCGAATAAAACGCGAGGGTGAATTATAATTCTCATTGCCGTACATGCGGCGGCACTCGGCATAGGTAATATACAACTTCTGCATCGCCCGGGTAATCCCCACGTAACAAAGGCGACGTTCTTCTTCCAATCGACCGGACTCATTCATCGACATTTTATGCGGAAATAAATTTTCTTCCATACCCACTAAAAACACTAGTGGAAATTCCAAACCCTTGGCTGAGTGTAATGTCATTAATTGCACGCTGTCTTCAAACTCATCCGCTTGCTGTTCCCCTGCATCCAGGGCAGCACTATCAAGAAATTCCTGCAACGGCGAAATAGTTTCATCTTCGGGGGAAAACTGACGGGCAGCAACCACCAGTTCCTGCAAGTTTTCAACACGGGCCTGTCCTTTTTCGCCCTTTTCTTTTTTGTGGAATTCAATCAGACCGGAAATACTAAGCACGTGATCAGCTAATTCATCAAGGGATAGGTCGTCCGACCCTTTATCCATATTATCAATCAGATCGATAAACAGCTGCAAGGCATTGGCTGCGCGATTAGGCAGCAACTTTTTCTCAATAATATTGAACGCCGCACACCATAGGGATAAACCATGTTCACGCGCATAATCACGCACGGTATCCACAGTTTTACTACCTATACCCCGGGTGGGTGTGTTAACCACACGTTCAATTGCCGTATCATCATCACGATTATTTAATAAGCGCATATAGGCCAAAGCGTTTTTAATTTCCATGCGATCATAGAAACGCTGGCCGCCGTATATACGATAGGGAACCGCTGCATGAATTAGCGCTTCTTCCAATACCCGCGACTGTGCATTGGAGCGATAAAGAATCGCCGAGCTTGATCGATCATTGCCATCCTTAATCCATTCCTCAATGCGCTCCACCACAAAACGCGCCTCGTCCTGCTCGTTAAATCCTGTATAGAGGGAAATTAAATCGCCCTCACCATCTTCGGTCCACAATTCCTTTCCCAGGCGACCTGTATTATTTTCGATAACCGCATTAGCCGCTTGCAAAATTGTCGACGTAGAACGGTAGTTTTGTTCCAGGCGAATAATCTGTGTATTGGGAAAATCCTTCGAGTACTGTTGAATATTTTCTATCTTGGCCCCGCGCCAACCGTAAATGGATTGGTCATCATCACCCACCGCCACCACTGGAATTTTCTTGTCGGACAGTACCCGCAACCAGGCATACTGAATCGTGTTAGTATCCTGAAACTCATCCACCAACATATAACTAAAACGATCCTGATAATGGTGCAGAATGGCCGGTTGCGTTAACCACAGTTCATGCGCACGCAATAACAGTTCGGCAAAGTCGACCACACCCTGCCGTTCACATGCCTGCTCATAAGCACGATAAACCCGCAACATCGTTGTGCGGTTCAAATCCTTTCCATAACCCAGGTTATAAGAAGATTCACTTTGAGTGGCACGTCGACCTTCATCCTTTTGACCGTTGATAAACCACTGGGATTGCCGTGCCGGCCAACGGCTTTCGTCAAGATCCAATTCTTTGTGAATGCGTTTAACCACCCGCAGCTGATCATCACTATCGAGAATCTGAAAATTTTGCGGCAGTCCCGCATCTTTCCAATGAGCTTTCAACAAACGATGAGCTATACCGTGAAAGGTGCCTACCCACATACCTCGCGGCGCACCACCACCATAACCCGATGTACCGAGCAACTCATCGATACGGACGCGCATTTCTTTGGCGGCCTTATTGGTAAAGGTCACCGCTAAAATACTATGGGGGTTCACCCCCTCCGTCTGAATCAACCAGGCGATACGGTGCACCAGCACACGGGTCTTGCCGCTGCCAGCACCGGCCAGCACCAATAAATTGCCCGCCGGTGCTGCCACCGCTTTGCGCTGAGCGTCGTTTAAATCATTGAGAATATGCGACACATCCATGGTGAGGCATTCTACCAGACTCCTTTGCAAAAATGCGCTGCGGGTTTATAGCAGGATTAATTAAGGGCTTATCCCAAAATAACGTGAGTATCTGGCTGTCCCATACTTTATGAAGCACGACCTATACTTTGAGGGACATCCTTAGTTAAAACCCACTCACTCAACACTACATGGCGCTATCTAACGATGAACCAAAAATATACACTTGAATAACAACACTTAAATAAAACAGCAACGATTTTGAAACCACTTAATATTATCAACGCCATTGAACTCTGTCGTCACGACTTGCGGAAGTCTGAGTTAAAAGTGGCCCGCTATATTCTGGCTCAGCCCGACAAAATCATTCACTTGCGCATTGTTGATCTCGCACAATATGCAAACGTCAGCGAGCCTACTGTGGTGCGTTTCTGCCGCGCTATTGGTTGTGATGGTTTTCAGGAATTCAAATTGTTGCTGGCCCAACATGTGGCCCACAACCCCAGCTATGAAGAGTTCAGTCTCAACGAACACGACTCTGCCCGCGAGTACACCATCAAGGTATTCGACTCGGCGATGGATACCCTAAAAAAAGTGCGTGACAGTCTGGATACCCGTGCCATTGAAGCCGCAGTGGACGCCCTGCAAAAAGCCCGGCGGGTTGAGTTCTACGGCTTTGGTGCCTCCGGCCCGGTGGCTACAGACGCCCAACACAAATTCTTCCGCCTGCAAATTTCCTCAGCGGCTTATTCTGACCCCCATATCCAGGCTATGTCAGCCATGTCGCTGGCCCCTGGCGATGTGGTGGTGGCAATTTCCCAGTCCGGACGCACCCAGGCATTAATCGATGCCATGGCCCTGGTAAAAGAAGCGGGTGCTACCATTATCGGCCTGGCACCCACGGCTACTCCGGTTGCGACCCGCTGTGATATCCCACTGCATATTGACGTGAAGGAGGATATTGAGACTTACACCCCGCTACCCTCTCGGATGGCCCATATGACGCTAATCGATATTTTAGCGGTAGGTGTCTCCAGAGCCAAAGGGCCAGCCATTAGTGAACACTTGCAAAAAATCCACCGAGGTTTACAGTCCCTACGACAACCTGACACCAACGATTAAACAAAAGCTCTACCTTCAACACCTTAGACGCCCTCGCTACGATGGGCCTGCCCCGTGAGTACAACGAGTGCTTTGGGTACCAACTGCTTTTTCTAGGTTCAATCAGCCCCAAATAAGGGTATTTATTGAAGTAACTACCTCTATTAACCTTTCTGGTCTATAAGTCGCCCTCTGTCTCTATAGCTTGCCATTATCTTATATAGAGGTATTATCTCTAATAATTACCCTTTATAAGGATTTCTCTTGAGTATTCTGGATCAAGCAGCGCTTAAAAGCCTGCAACTCCCTCTGGCAAGCAGTCAACAATTGGCGGCACTACGCTATTGTCAGGGTCGCTATGGGCAGGTTAGCCAATATTCTCAGGATCTATTAGGCGGTATGGCGGTAAAGTCCCGGTTAGAGGCATGTAAAGCCATGGCCCAGCCGGTGGAAAGTCGTCTTCTCTTTGATTACCAACAAGGCCTGGACTATCTGGAAACCCTGGATGCTACGGTGCCTCTCAATCCCAACCAACTCCGCCAATTGCACCAACAACTCAACCCCCAAGGGGGTAACTGGCGCAGTGTAATGCTCAGACTGGAGCGGCGGGACAAACCGGGTAAAAACCTGCGTATTCCGGCAGGTCAACAAACCATTGATCGCTCTATAGAGCAATTACTGACTCAATTGCAACAGGTGCTAGACCACGGTTTCGAGCCCCTGGTCGTTATCCCGCTGTTTGTGCTCCAGTTTATGCAAATATTTCCATTCCTCGACGGTAACTGCCGGACCGCCCTATTACTGGCTCGTCATCTATTGATTCACCACGGCCATTCCGTGATGTGCTATATCGATCTGGAATCTGAATTTGCGACTACCGAACGGGCTTTCTATCGCTCGCTCTACCAAAGCAGTCTTGGCAATGACAATCCAACCCTCTGGCTGGGTTACTGGTGGGTATTGATCAAACGCCTTTATCACCGTTTTGATCGACAAATCCAACACGCCAATATCAGCCCCGGAAGGGGTTCAAAGACAGCGCTAGTGAAGCGCTTTGTAAACCAACAGCAACAACCCTTTCGCTTTAACGAAGTCTGCATTGCTTTTCCGACTATCAGCCCGGATCAGGTGCGAATGGCGTTAAGAGGTTTGCGGGATAACAATATTATTCGAGTCGAAGGGAAAGGGCGTGGGGCATGGTGGAGAAAAGTAGAGTAGTGGGCAGGTCTCTCTTCATCCACGCCTGTAGTTCCTCGACACAGTCTTCTTTAACGCGGAATTCTAGTATGACTTGGCACGTCATCTGTTCTCGCTGTCCTTTTTCTTGTTTCAGTTTGTCCAACGCAAAGCGCTACCTTCAATTAGACCCGGATCACTCACAATTTGGTACAAATACAAAAAAATGGAATGTGTGATCTAAGCCGGTGTGATATTGCCCTTTTCCGTTGTTTCGCTTGGCTACACAACGGAAAAGGGCTCGCATTGACACCTTAGTTAGGGATTTTGGCAACTAGGGTGTCTCAGTCGGGTTTAATCGCACATTTTCCGCTACCAAGCAGCACAATAACAAAGCCTCCGAATAAATAAAACGCTTGTAATTCAAGTGCCCACCCACCATGCTGACTTAAGTTAAAAATATCCCCTGTATGCGCCAGTAAAATAGCAAATATCATGTTAACCATAATAATCAAGCCGCCAATGCGAGCATGGAACCCGATAATTATCATCAGTGGTGCAACGATTTCGCCTACATACACACCATAGGCAATAGCTGAAGGCAGTCCATTGTTAGAAAGTAGGCCCTCAATAAATTCAAGTGCCCCTGGGTTGCTTATCTTCGCAACACCATGGAACAACAGAAGAGCGCCAACTGTTAAGCGTAATAGTAATTTACCCATTGCATCGTTATGAAAATAATTGATCATTTTAATCTCCCATATTTTTGTAACCGACTTATAGATTTGCAAAATTTCTATACCAATAGCCTTACGGCCTGACGTTTAGGGTAACAGGGTGGCGCGTTTTTTTGCGCCGCTCCTCGTTGACCCTCTTATTATGTTGTGAATTATTATGCTAAATGAATGCATATATTAACAATGATCCAAAGCCTACTGAAAACAATCCGCCAATTCGCCCATAGGGTTTAAATACAGAAATTACCCATAAAACTAATTTTTCAAACTTTTTGCGCCCTATCACCAACAAAATGACTGCAACCATTAATATCATCCAACCAAGGATTGAAATTGCTAATGGAAATTTAGACAAATGGGAAGAATATATAAGAAGTCCGCCGAATATTATTCTGACTATAACAGCTCCAATATAAACCCAGAGCTTATCCACATTTTTATTGAGAAAACCAAAAAAGAAATCTGGATTAATAATGAGAAAAAATCCTGCAAGTACTAGTAAAACTCCAAAAAAACATATCAACATAGTCATCACTAAGCCCCTTTAGCAACATATACCCAAAGCGTTTGAAATTTAGGTGCTATAGCACGCCGGAGTTTTTCTACTGCCTCAACGCCGGTATTTGGCGCATTATTGTTGGTGCTTGGTCTTTTTCGAGCGCCGACAATAATGTCTGCCAAGATACTTTTGTTATGTGTGTATTTCTATTTACGTATAGACGCAACTAACTCAGACATCACTACCACACCCTCCCTAAAAACAGGCCAACCATCACCCGGTAATATCGCTTTAATACCCTCAATAACAGCCAGTTTCTTTACAGAATCTATCGCCTTATCTAAATCTTGCAGCTTACTTACAGGAAGTATACACAGCTTACCCCCGCTGTGAGCCCGAATGAGATCGCCCGTTATCAGTGTATCGCCTTCAACAACAAAAGCCAATTCACCCTCTGTTTTTGAACCCGTTAGGCAATATACATCCAGTCCTTCTATCAAACCTATACTTTCGTCTAGCCACCTTGAACACTCAATAGGAAAATTGTCTTTCTCGGCAGCGGGCCCCCAAAGCTGTGCTCCGGTTTCACTAGCCAATTCTTTTGCATTACGAACATGGTCTGAATTCGAAATAATAATATGACTCAACTTTCCCAGTGAGTTTAGGTGTTTTTTATCGTGACTAGTTAATGGGAGAGGGTCGAAAACTATATTTCCTTTATCTCTAACCCAAAGATAACTATGAAAATCTATATTCCGATCTTCATCAAATTGGCTCCAGCAATAGAGGTTATTTTTATGAAGGGATTTCATAATGTATTCCAAAAATGATTCATTTTAGTCATGGTGATTACGGCAACACACACCGCCGGGATTTTAGCTGCCCAGCAGCGTCCCGGCAGCCCGATGACTGGCTAGTTATGTGATTCGCTATGCATCGACAATATCTTCTTTGAGGCTAAGCACGAAAGCAACAACCTCATCGCACTCTTGCTTAGAAACCTCTAAAGCTGCCATTGTAGCACTAGCATGCTCCAAGAATACTGACCAATCGCTATCGCTTATTTTCATGCCTCGATGCGACAACCTCATATCTCGGCCCGTATAGTAGATTGGACCACCAGTAATCGAACACAAGTAATCAATTAACAGCTGCCTCTCTCTTGCAACTCCGTCATCTCCACGATTCTCCCAAAATCGACCTAATTGAGGGTCGGGCTGTAACCGTGAGAGCAAGTCATTAACAAAAATAGTGATACCGTCATAGCCACCAAGACGTTCGTAAAGTGATTCCTGATTCATTTTATTTCTCCTTTTCTTGTGTTTGCATAAATAATGCTTTGCTCAGTTGCGCA
>JAZFYA010000329.1:0-2068 GCA_036443315.1 Pseudomonadales bacterium | reverse complement strand
AACTTCTTAAGGTCCCCAAAGAGTGCGTTAACTGCCGCATACCAGGCTTGATGTGAAGCGGTATGGGTGAACTGATAGGGGCCAGCTACGTCACCAGCAGCGAAAATATTGGGATACAGTGTTTCTAGATATTCATTGGTTACTATTGTGTTTTTCGTTTCAATGCCCAGTTCTTCTAGGCCGTAACCTGTTAACCGTGCTATACGGCCCACAGCACATAATAGTGTGTCGAATTCGATGCGTTGCTCTACATCATCATGTTCTACGACTATAAATTTATTTTCATTTCCATACTCACAGCGGAGGGCTTTATAGCCTATGAGAACATCCACGCCGTCCCGCTCAAGCGAGATTCGTGCCATTTCCGATATCTCCTCGTCTTCGCGGGTCATGATCCGTGATGCCATTTCGATTTGAGTGACTTTGGAACCCAAGCGGGCAAAACTTTGAGCTAGTTCGCAGCCAATCGGCCCACCACCAAGTACGATCAATCGAGATGGTGGCGCATCCTTCTTAGCGAATTCGTCCCACAGTGTGTCACTGGTAACGTAGCCGACATCATCTAAACCGGGCAAAGGTGGTACGATTGGTTGAGACCCTGTGGCTATTACAATGTTTCGGGTGGTCAGGCGCTGTATGTCGCCGTTATGGAGCTTTATTTCTACAGTCCAAGGATCTTTGATACAGGCGTAACCCTCAAGTACTTCTACGCCTAATTTAGTGTAGCGTTCAATGCTGTCGTGAGGTGCTACGGTACGGATAACTTCATGCACCCGTGCCATCACCTTGCTAAAACTAAATTCAGGCACTATGGCTTTAAGGCCGTAGTTACCGCCATGACTCATCTGGTGGGTGAGGCGGGCCGACTTGATCAACGCCTTGCTTGGTACACAGCCGTAGTTGAGGCAATCGCCGCCCATCTTGTGCGCTTCGATCAACGTCACCTTAGCCTTAACGGCGGCACCGATATATGCGGTAACTAAACCGGCTGCTCCGGCACCGATTACTATTAGATTACGGTCAAACTTCTGCGGGCGTTTCCATTTAGCATAGACGCGACGACGTTGCAGGAAATGCAGAAACCATTTGGCAAGTAACGGGAACACTCCTAACAAAGTGAACGAGATTAGCAACCCAGGCGAGACGATGCTGGAAAGCCCTGATATCTGCGCGAGTTGAGTGCCAGCATTAACATAAACGAGTGTTCCGGCAAGCATACCTACCTGGCTTACCCAATAATAGCTAGACGTGCGAATTGGTGTCAGCCCCATTAAGAGATTAACAATAAAAAAAGGAAATAGCGGTACAAGACGAAGCGTAAATAAATAGAATACACCGTCTTTAGCCATACCATTGTTAATGGCACTTAACCGGTCCCCGAAGCGGGACTGGATGGCATCACGAAATAGATAACGTGAGACCAAAAAGGCAAGTGTGGCGCCGATGCTAGAGGCAAACGACACAATTACTGTTCCCCACAGTAGGCCAAACAAAGCACCAGCAGCGAGTGTCAGTACTGCGGCACCCGGTAAGGAAAGTGCAGCAACTATCACATAAAACAAGAGGAAACTAAGCCCAACAAGAACTGGTGAGGCTGCTCGCCACGCCTCGAATTGTCCTAGGCTAACCTTAAGACTATGGAGAGATAGATAGGAGTTTAGATCCAGTGCAAAAAAAATTAGCACCAAAAATATCGCCGCGACAACAAGCGTTATTTTTTTCATTGTTTGGTTTTACTCATGCAATGCACCGCCACAGCTGCTGCCTTGTCCAGCAGTGCAACCGTAGCAGTGATCAGCTACCCGGATTGGTAGACCCATCGGGTCTTCATTCATCAAATCGCGTAAATGAGGTTTTCTTTTATGTCCTTGCACTGATTGTGTAGCAAGACCTAACTCCAATCCTAAGTGCTGATTAAAATCGCAGTCGTAGAGAAAGCCTTGCCAATCAACGCTGATTAAGTGTCCGGACATTACGTTCGCAATATTGGCTGCTGCGAAATATTCCTTTAGCAACCGAATGTAATCACTGAACTGTCCCTTTGAAATTAGTGTTGAACCAAAGCGCT
>JAZFYA010000328.1:0-17542 GCA_036443315.1 Pseudomonadales bacterium | reverse complement strand
ATTGGCACGATGTTAGGGCCTGCAGGACAATGGACACGGGGGGCAATCACGGCGCGTTTAAGCTGGTTGGTGTTTGCGGCGTTTTTAGCGAGGACTGTCTGAGCGCAGCGAGTTCCGCAGCCGCCGCAAAGACCAACCAGCTTGCGACCGGCCACCGTGTCCATTGTCCTGCAGGCCCGGAGCGATAGTGTTGAATTGTCTGATCTAATGCTCTTCCTGAAACTCTAACTCTTATAAATCAACGTAACCATTCGCCCAGTAATACCATCGCGGCGGTAAGAAAAGAATTGCTGTTGATCACGGTAAGTACAAAAGTCACCACCGTAGATACTGTCGATGCCCATGTGCTGAAGACGAATACGCGCTAATTGATATAAATCAGCAAAGTAGTAACCACCATTATTGATACTGGGTTCAAAGGCCTCAGTAATCATTAGCTGTTGACCGGCGGTTGCTGCATCGAGAAAAACTTGTCGTACCTCTGACCCCACTTCAAACTGTTGCGGACCAATAGCAGGCCCCAACCACACCATTATTTGATGAGGATCACAGCTAAAGTGCTGGACAGTATTTTCTAGTACCCCGGCAACCAAACCACGCCAACCGGCATGGGCTGCCGCTATTTGCTCTCCAGTGGCATCACAGAATAACACCGGTAAACAATCTGCCGCCATGACCGCACACGCCAATCCTACATGCTGGGTAGTGCAACTATCGGCTGCGGGTTCGGTCGCAGGTAATGACTCAACCAGAGTGCCATCCATAAGAATGTTATCCATAGTAACAATGTCGATACTACAGTCGATACTACAGTCGATACTAAACACATCAGTACCATGAACCTGGTTTAACCACTGAATTCTTTCCAAGCCCTTACAGTGTTGTTGCAGTATTTTCCTGTTTTCAGCAACATGTCGCTCGCTATCACCCACATGATCAGCCAGATTCAAACTGCTATACGCCTGGGTACTCACTCCGCCACTGCGACAAGAGCTAAGGGCAACGATATTATCTGGCGCTGGCCATTGTGGGGTTATCAACTGAGGTGCAACAACAATGTGTTTGATATTAACCATCTTCCCGTTCAAGTAGATCCAGCAATGCCAGCATATCTTCCGGCAAGGACACCTCCCAACTGGTGGGTTCACCGGTAATCGGGTGTTGTAATGACAATCGACGGGCATGCAAGGCCTGGCGACCAAAACCTCTCAACATATTAATCAGCGCTTCACTGGCTCCTTTGGGAATACGCGGACGCCCGGCATAGAGCGGGTCACCGATCAGCGCATGTTTAATATGGGCCATATGTACCCTGATCTGGTGGGTGCGCCCGGTCTCCAGTATGCACTGTATATGAGTATGATTCTGGAAACGCTGCATCAACCGATAATGGGTAATCGCCTCTTTTCCACCCAAGGCCACAACCGCCATTTTTTTTCGCTGCCGAGGATGGCGACCAATATCGGCTTCCATGGTTCCCCCACCGGTCATCACCCCGAATACCACCGCCTCATACTCCCGGCTCATCGAACGGTCCTGCAACTGGCTTACCAAATGATTTTGCGCTGACAGGGTTTTGGCAACCACCATCAAACCGCTGGTGTCTTTATCCAGGCGATGCACGATACCCGCTCGGGGCACACTGGCACTATTGGCTACATGGGCCAATATGCCGTTTAGCAACGTGCCACTGGCATGACCTGCAGCGGGGTGAACTACCAAGCCCGCGGGCTTATTAATCACCAGAATCGCCTCATCTTCGTGAACCACCTCCAGTGCAATATCCTCTGCCTGCCAGCGCTCTTCATCCTCCACCTCGGCGGACAGAGACAGCAACTCACCTGGAATCAATTTGTCACGGGCTTTTTTCTGCTTATTGTTGACGGTTAATTCACCACTTTTGATCCACAGTTGCAGCCTCGCCCGGGAGTAATCAGCAAACAACTGGGCCGCAGCCTGATCCAGACGAACACCCCGCAGCTCTTCCGGCACTTCGGCCTGCAAGGTGATTTTCTCTGTCATTTATCTCCCGTTTATCGCCTGTTTCTAAGCGTTAATACCGTGTCGGCCTTTATGAGAGCCGGTAGCTGTGGTTAAATAGCGCTTCGCCAGTACAACCATCAGCCGACAAGTACTCGCTGGCTAACCAAGGTCAGATGCACTGTCTTGTCACTTGTTGGTCCAAGCTGGCCATATTGTATAGGAATACCGGGAAACCTTTGAATGAACATGCTTGTTAAAATACTTTTTATCACCACCGCTCTCACGTTGGGACTAACCGGTTGCTCCTCAGATGAGGAAAAACCTCAGGATATGACTGAGAAGAAGCTGTACGAACGGGCTCAGGAAAATATCAACAGTGGCGGCTTCTGGACAGCCGTTAAGAATCTCCAGCTGCTCGAAGCCCGCTACCCTTTTGGCCCTTATGCAGAACAGGCGCAGCTAGAGATTATTTACGCCCACTACCGTAATTTTGAACCGGAAGCCGCTATCGCTGCCGCCGACCGTTTTATCCGCCTGCACCCACAGCATCCCAATGTGGATTATGCCTATTATATAAAAGGCCTAACTAATTATGATGAAGGAGAAGGTTTTCTTGCCCGCTTCTTGCCCACCGATATGACCATGCGCGATCCGGGTGCAGCGCTGCAATCTTTCGAGGACTTCCGCCAGTTACTGTATCGCTACCCAGACAGTGCCTATGCTCCAGATGCCAAAGCGAGGATGATTTACCTGCGCGCCAGACTAGCCCGTTACGAAATTAATGTCGCCAACTACTATTTTAAACGAGGTGCTTACCTGGCCGCAGCTAATCGTGGTCGTTATGTGGTGGAAAATTTCCCACAAACACCCGCAACGGGCGATGCCCTAGCCGTGCTGGTACAAGCTTACCAGTTACTGGGATTAAACGATTTGGCAAATGACTCTCTGACCGTGCTGAGTAAAAACTTTCCGCTACATCCCTCAGTGGATAAAAATGGACAATTTATCAGCAAGTTCACCATGGTCAAGGCCAAACCTTCGCTAATCAACAAAATAAGCTTCGGGCTATTTGATCACATCGAGCCACCCAAGTTTGATAATCGTGCAGAGTATTTAATACGCTAGGGCTTAAAGTTTAGGATCTGAGGTGAATGGCACTGACTTAAGGGCAGCGCTGTTAACGGCTTGCGACCGTAGCCCGCCGCCACCCTCGGTAGTCTAAGCCCTCACTCGGTTGGAACCCCACGCCCTGGTGAGGGGTTAGACTACCGAGGGTGGCTAGACTGTGCGGTATCCGAGCACCACTGGGGTAGCTGTTCGCACTGCAAGGCCCGCTAAAGGGCGTGGGGTTCCAATCGATAATGGGCGATAGTGAGCCTTGCAGTGCGAACAGCGGGTTCAAAGCTCCGGGTTTATGGCTCCTTAGCGTTCAGTCTTAAGTTAGTGCCATTCGAATCTGAAGTTTGGGGTTTAGAATCCAAAGGCAAAAATAGTCTAAGCTAAAATCGTAAAGAATCGCTCTCGTTGCTAGTTTCCGGCCTCTCGTCACTAAAACTATTTCACCCCGAAAGCGCAACCTTTAAAATATCACTTGTTATTGTCAATGGCTCTGGAACCAACAATGGATAAAGCAACAATACTAGAAGCAATGCAGGTCTTGCCAACCATTGATCCTGAGTTTGAAATCAAACGGCGGATTGATTTTATTAAATCTACTCTCGAGCAAAGTGGCGCCAAAACCCTGGTTCTGGGGATCAGCGGCGGCATCGATTCAACCACAACCGGTCGTCTAGCCCAATTAGCTATTGAACAACTCAACGCAGAAAAAGCCTCCATAGCTTACAAATTTGTCGCCGTTAGACTGCCCTATGCCGTACAAGCGGATGAACACGATGCCCAGGCATCCATCGAATTTATCAGGCCCAGCAAAAACATAGCGGTTAATATTAAATTGGGAGTCGATGCTGCCCACGGGGAAACCCTTGCAGCACTGCTAGACAATGAACTATTAATAGATTCCGAAGGTTTGATCGATTTTGCCAAAGGAAATGTTAAAGCCAGAACTCGTATGGTAATTCAATATAACATAGCCGCCTTACTAGAGGGTCTGGTTCTTGGCACTGACCATTCAGCGGAAAATGTTACCGGTTTTTTCACCAAGTGGGGTGATGGTGCCTGTGATCTTGCACCGCTGTTTGGTCTGAACAAACGACAGGTAAGACAAATAGCGAAAACGCTGGGAGCACCTCAAGCACTGATTGAAAAAACGCCCACAGCAGACCTCGAGTGCTTAACGCCACAGCAGGCTGACGAACATGCCCTGGGTCTTAGCTACGATGACCTTGATGATTACCTGGAAGGCAAACCCGTTAACGATCTAGTCAATAACCGAGTAATGGAAATCTATTTAAAAACCCAACACAAACGACTGCCGATACCAACAATCTATGATTAGGCCTACACTATAAGCGATACCGCTGTCACCCTGAGCCCACTTTCGGTTGGAACCCCACGCCCTTAAGTGAGCTCAGCGTAGAACAGCTACTCCAGTGGTACCCGGATACTGCACAGTCTAGCCACCCTCGGTAGTCTAAGCCCTCACCAGGGCGTGGGGTTCCAACCAAGTGAGGGGTTAGACTACCGAGGGTGGCGGCGGGACACTACGGTCGCAAGCCGTTAACAGCGCTGCCCTTAAGTCAGTGCCATTCGGACAGGATCCCTCATACCTAAAAATTTGTCACTATCCTCTATGCCTGAAACCATCACATCGCCAACTCCCGACAATACAACCCAGCAACAAAATCTGTCGCTATTAAAAATTTATACTTTCTACCGCGTGCTACTTTCAATAGCACTAATAGCCACATTTCTACTCAATTCTTACCAGCAACCATTGGTCGGTGAGCTCAAACCCGGGCTGTTTATCTATTCCACCTGCATTTATTTCCTACTCAATATCATCACTCTAGTGTTGGTACTACCAAAACGTATTTCCTTCAACAGCCAGCAACTGATTGTTAATTTTTCTATCGATATCATCGCCATTATTTTTATAGTTGATGCGTCAGGAGGTATTGCCAGCGGAGTCGGTATATTGATGGTAGTTGTTATTGCCGCCAGTAGTATCATTTTGCGCGGCCAACTGGCGATGCTGATTGCGGCACTGGCCAGCCTGGCGGTTCTTGCTGATACAGCCAGCCTAATTTCTCAGAACCACCTTGAAACCTCCAGTTTACTGCCTGCAGGTTTACTGGGCATTATTCTATTTATCACCTCATTTTTTATTCAGAATCTAGCGTCGCGTATTCTTGGCGTCCAACGCATAGCTGAGCAGCGTGCCGTCGATGTCAGCAAGCTACAATTATTAAACAGGGAAATTGTGCAAAGCATGCGCACTGGAATTTTGGTGACAGACCCTGTTGGTAAAATTTATTTGGCCAATGAAGCCGCCAGTGAATTATTGGCTAATCCCTTGTTACAAAAAGCCTATAAACAGTCCACGCCGCTGTTCTTAAACCCGGAACTAATGAAACAATTTCAACACTGGCAGGATTATCCTCAATACCACACACCTCCGTTTCGGGCAACAGAAACCGGGCCAGAACTGCATGCCAGTTTTTCTGCCATTTCCCTTACTAACAGCAGCAATGAAAACAGCACCGATATTCTGATTTTTCTGGAAGATAATCGGCAGCTGACACAACGGGCTCAGCAAATGAAGCTGGCATCGCTGGGACGACTAACCGCCAGCATTGCCCATGAAATACGCAACCCTTTAGGTGCCATCAGCCATGCTGCACAATTGCTTGAAGAATCGGATGCACTGAGTGATGCCGATCAAAGGCTCTGTAACATCATTCGCAACCATTCCAGCAGGATGAATAAAGTGATTGAAAATGTATTGCAGTTATCCAGCCGTAGCGCACCCAACCCGGAAAAAATTGTCCTTGTCCAATGGTTGCAACAATTTATAAATGAATTCGGATCTATGGATAATCAGCAATGTGATATCACTCTATGCTCTGACGGCAAGGAACATCAAACTACCATTGACACCAGCCAGCTTAATCAAGTGGTGACTAATCTGGTACAAAATGGCTTGCGATACAGCCAGCAACAAACGGGCAAGGCTACATTGAGCTTCGATATCCATCTCAATTCAATCACACAACTTCCTGTACTGGATATAATTGATGATGGTGCTGGGATTTCTGAGGATTGCAGAGACAATATTTTCGAGCCGTTCTATACTACCGAAACCAAGGGCAGCGGGCTTGGATTATATATTTCCCGGGAACTTTGCGAAGCCAATGAGGCGCGACTGGACTATATTCGTACGGATCAAGGTAAAAGCTGTTTTCGAATTAGCTTCCCCCACCCTGATCGACGTCTGCTACAGATATAACGAATGCGCATCCGAGGACAACCACGATGGCGGGGTGCATTTCCAGATGCACACTAGGATGTCTCTGAATAAGCCGGGTTGTCATCCTGAGTGTAAGCGAATGATCTGTGTTGCATCACCTATTTCTACCATTGAGATGCTTCGCTTGCGCTCAGCATGACATTTATTCAGAGGCTCCCTAGATAAAAACCCTATAGATAAGGTGATTTTTCAACCATGGCCACAAATAGCGTATTAATTATTGATGATGAACCCGATATCCGAGAACTACTGGATATCACTATTAGTCGCATGGGCTTAAATACTCAATGTGCCGACAGCGTGGCCAGTGCCATCCACCAATTACAATCCACTGAATACGCACTCTGCTTGACTGATATGAAATTGCCCGATGGTGAAGGGCTGGAAATTATCGACTATATTCAACAGCACTGCCCTAACACGCCAGTTGCCATGATTACCGCTTTTGGAAGTGTTGAAACCGCTATTGCTGCTTTAAAAGCTGGGGCCTTTGATTTTTTCAACAAGCCTATCGATCTCGATCGCCTGCGCAGTTTGATAGAAAGCGCCCTAAAATTGGGAGATAGCACTGAGCAGGTGGAATACAGTGGGCAGGTACAGCTAATTGGCAATGCCCCTTCTATTGATATACTAAGAAAAAAAATCACCAAACTTTCCCGTAGTCAAGCGCCTGTTTATATCAGTGGTGAATCGGGTAGTGGTAAGGAAGTGGTAGCCCGCCTAATTCACGCTAATGGCCCCCGAGGCAGCAAACCCTTTATTCCAGTAAACTGCGGAGCCATTCCCTCTGAGCTGATGGAAAGTGAATTTTTTGGCCATGTTAAAGGCAGCTTTACCGGAGCGTTAGAAACCAAGCAAGGCTTATTTGAAGCAGCTCAAGGTGGCTCTTTATTCCTAGATGAAGTAGCAGACTTACCACTTCCCATGCAGGTAAAGTTATTACGAGCTGTGCAAGAAAAGGCCATTCGCAAAGTGGGCTCAAATCAAGAAGTCCCTATTGATGTGCGTATTTTGAGCGCAACGCACAAGGATCTTGCCAAGGAAGTGGAAGCCGAACGCTTTCGTAACGACTTATTTTATCGTATCAATGTCATTGAACTTAAAGTGCCTCCATTGCGGGAGCGCAAAGAGGATATCGCTTTACTGGCAGACTTCGCCTTGGCAAAACTGGCTAAAGAGTGGCAACAGAAAAAACCTTCATTCTCAGAAGATGCTATTGCAACCCTGAACAGCTATCCATTTCCCGGTAATGTTCGGGAACTGGAAAATACGCTTGAACGGGCCTTTACCCTCTGTGAAGATGGCACCATTCATCAGCAAGACTTACAGCTAAGTAGTTCAAGCTCTAGGCAGGCAATCATTAGTCAAGACCAGCTGTATCAACCACGGGACACAGAGGAGGCCTTTGGATCACTAGAAAGCTTCCTTGGAAGCATGGAAACCAAGGCCATTAAATTGGCCCTGGAGCGCAGTCACTGGAATAAAACTGCCGCCGCAGAATTACTAGGCATGTCCTTTAGGCAGCTACGCTATCGCATAAAAAAGTTAAATATTGAAGAGTGAATTCACAATCTCATCCACAGACGGTTCTTAGTTGGAAGGAACAATACGCAATTCTCGTGGCAGTGAGAAGGTAATACTTTCTTCACGACCCAACATCTCTTGCGGCGCATCCGCACCCAGTAGACACAAACTATCAATGACCTGCTTAACCAAAATGTCTGGAGCTGAAGCTCCCGCTGTTATGCCAATGATTGTTTTGCCCTTCAACCAGTCGGGATTAATATCTTTCGCAGCATCGATCAAATAGGATTCCGTCCCCATCCGTTTGGCCAATTCACTTAGGCGATTTGAATTCGAACTATTGGGTGACCCTACGACCAACAGCAGATCACATTCTATTGCCAACTCCTTGACTGCATCCTGACGATTTTGGGTGGCATAACAAATATCATCCTTGCGAGGCCCTTTAATAGGGGGGAATTTCTTCCGCAGGGCTTCAATCACCTGAGCCGTATCATCCATCGATAGGGTAGTTTGGGTAACATAGGAAAGCGTTTGAGGAACTTTGACGTTCAGTTGTTCCACCTGTTCAACATCTTCCACCAGATAGATATCCCCTCCTAGGGAATGATCATACTGTCCCATTGTACCTTCTACTTCTGGGTGTCCTTTATGGCCAATCAAAATACACTCGTGACCTTCCTGCGAATAATGGGTTACTTCTAAATGAACTTTGGTCACTAAAGGACAGGTGGCATCGAAAACTTTTAATCCGCGGCGCTTGGCTTCTTCTTGTACCGCCAGCGATACACCATGGGCGCTAAATATCACGATGGCATCGTCGGGAATTTCGTCCAACCCATCGACAAAGACCGCACCACGAGAGCGCAGGTTCTCCACCACAAATTTGTTATGGACCACTTCATGGCGTACGTAAATGGGTGCACCGAATACATCCAGCGCGCGGTTCACAATTTCAATGGCACGATCGACACCGGCGCAAAAACCACGTGGATTGGCCAGCTTAATTTGCAGCTTTATATTTTGGGAGGAAGAACTCATCAAGCACTACTCATAGATAATGACTTATGGACAATGGTTTATGGACAGTGACTCATAAACAATGACGCACGGATAATCACAGTTTTTCGACATTGATAATTTCAACATCAAATTGAATATTACGCCCAGCGAGCGGATGATTAAAGTCCACAACGACGGTATCACCCTCAATAGACTTCACCATACCGGGCAACTCCGACTGATTTGCATCGGCAAAGGCAATCATCAAACCTTCACTCAGTTCCAAATCCTCTGCAAAGTCCTTGCGAGAAAAATGTTGGATATTGTTAGGGTTTGGCTGACCAAAACCCTCCTCCGGCAACATAGCAAAACTGCCCTGCTGTCCCGCTTTCATTCCATAAAGCTTCTTTTCAAAACCATCCAGCAGGCTGCCATCACCCATCTTAAGACTAGCAGACTCCTTGTCAAAGGTTGAATCGATCACAGTACCGTCGTCAAACTTCAGGGAAAAATGCAGGGTGACTCGAGTATTAGTACCAATTTCAATATCATTCATCGTTTAACTCTGGAGTGTATCGGTTCCAACGTAGGTTATTTTTGTATCCGGTGCGAAGGTACTGACTTAAGAGCAGGGCTGTTAACTGCTTGCAAACTCCTACGCTTGTATGACCTTCCCCCGCCACCCTCGATAGTCTAATTCCTTACTCGGTTGGAAGCCCATTCTCTTGTGAGGGGTTATAGACTATCGAGGGTGGCTCCAATAATTCTGGAAAAAGCACTATCCGGCCACCACGGGTGTAGCTGTTCTACGCTGGGCTCACTTAAGGGCGTGGGGTTCCAACCGAAAGTGGGCCCAGCGTAGAACAGCGGGGTCAAGGCTCCTTAGTTGCAGCCTTATAAAGTCAGCGCCATTCGCAACCGGCGAAAAACGTAATGTGGATCGAGACCCATCCTACACGCCATCATCCGACTTCTTATCCGCATTCATAACCATATCCAAAATCATTAAACCTGCACCAATCGTGATAGCCGAGTCGGCAATATTGAAGGCGGGAAAATACCAGGACTGATAATGTACCGAAATAAAATCCACCACATAACCCAACTCAAAGCGATCCCATAAATTGCCAATGGCACCACCCAAGATAAATGACAAGCTGGCCGCTATCAGCCTTTCTGTGGGTTTTAAACGGCATAGCCACAGCAATAATACCACACTGACAATGATGGAAACTGCGGTAAAAAACCACCGCTGCCATCCGCCAGCATCGGCGAGAAAGCTAAAGGCAGCCCCAGTATTATGTTGCAGGGTTAAATTAAAGACGGGCAGAATTTCAATCGGCACACCGTAGCTGAGTTTGCTACTAGCAAGAAACTTAGTCCACTGATCTAAAGCGACAATAACAATCGCGACCACCAACCAGACAACGCGTTGCTTGTTGAACATCATACTCTCAACACTCTGAATAATTAGGCAAAATAACGCACTTCACCGATGCCATCAATATTGTTGACACAGCGGCCACAGAGCTCTTCGTGATTGGCATCGGCACCCACATCTTCACGGTGGTGCCAACATCGAGCGCACTTGGCCTGAGCGCTTTGCACAACGGCAATTTCCAAACCATCGACATCTGTTGCCGACGCATTGATAGATTCAGATAAGGGCTTTACTTCAGCTTTGGAGGTGATTAAGGCAAAACGCAACTCGTCACCCAACTTCAGCAACTGCTCAGCCAAATCACTATTGCAATACAAGGTCACTTCCGCTGTTAGGGTGCCGCCAATCAGCCCTTCGCTGCGCTTGCTCTCCAACACTTTGTTAACCGCCGTTTTAACTGTCATCACATTTTGCCAATAGCCCCGCCCCAATGCGACGTCATCAGCCAAGGTTGCCAAACCGTCGTACCACTGAGTCAGAAATACCGACTGTTCTTTTTCACCGGGCAGGTACTGCCACAATTCATCGGCAGTAAAACTGGTAATCGGCGCAATCCAGCGCACCATAGCCCTAACGATATGATAAAGGGCGGTTTGCACAGAGCGACGGGGCAAACCATCCGCCTGGGTGGTGTACTGACGATCTTTAATAATATCGAGGTAAAAACCACCCAGTTCCAATACACAGAAGTTATGCAATTTTTGATAAATCAAATGAAACTGGTAGGATTCATAGGCAGCGATAATATCCTGCTGTAATGTTGCCGCCGCATCCACTGCCCAACGATCCAGTGCCAGCATTTCATCTGCAGGCACCAAATGCACAGCTGGATCAAAGCCGTCCATATTGGATAATAAAAAGCGTGCCGTGTTGCGAATACGGCGATAGGAGTCGGCGGTGCGTTTAAAGATTTCATCACTAATCGTCATCTCGTTGCGATAATCCGTCGCCGCCACCCACAAGCGTAAAATATCAGCACCCAAGGTATTCATCACTTTTTGGGGCGCCACCACATTGCCAACAGATTTGGACATCTTGCGACCATCGGCGTCCACAGCAAAACCGTGAGTTAACACTTCTTTATAAGGGGCGTGACCATTCATAGCGACAGATGTCAGTAATGATGACTGAAACCAGCCTCGGTGTTGATCAGAACCTTCCAAATAAAGATCGGCAGGATATTGCAGCCCTGCACGGCGCCTTAATACCGAGGCATGGGTCACGCCGGAATCAAACCAGACATCCAGGGTGTCGCTCACTTTTTCGTACTGATCGGCTCCATCACCTAATAACTCGGCGGGATCCAATTCAAACCAGGCATCGATACCCTTTTGTTCAACCCGCAACGCTACGTCTTCAACTAACCGCTGAGTGTCAGGATGCAGGTCGGCGGTTTCCTTATGAATAAATAGGGTGATGGGTACTCCCCAGGTACGCTGACGAGATACACACCAATCTGGACGACCATTAATCATTGAGTCGATGCGGGCCTTACCCCAGGATGGCATCCATGCTACTTTTTCCACTGCTTGCAAGGTTTTATCCAACAAACCATTTTGCTGCATGGAGATAAACCACTGGGGTGTAGCACGGAAAATAATTGGGCTTTTATGGCGCCAACAATGCGGATAGCTATGATTAAAATCCTCGTGATGCAACAGTGCACTGCGCTCAATTAAGGTTTCAATCACACCAGCGTTAGCTTTCAACACATGCTGCCCGGCGAACAAAGGGGTATCCGGCAAATAGACGCCATTAGAACCCACCGGGTTGTAGACATCCAAACCATATTGCTGACCAACGTTAAAATCGTCAACACCATGGCCAGGGGCAGTATGTACCGCACCGGTACCCGCTTCGGTGGTGACATGCTCACCAAGAATAATCGGCACTTGCCGCTCATAAAATGGATGTTGTAATAATTGCTTTTCCAACGAGACGCCTTGGCAGCGACCTAATACGTCAAAATCTTCTATACCAATGCGCTGCATGACCGCTTCATGTAAGGCTTCAGCAAATAATACTTGTTGCTGACGGCCGTTTTTATTAAAGGACACCAACACATACTCTAGCTCCGGATGTACGCTGACGGCCAGGTTAGCTGGCAAGGTCCAGGGCGTCGTAGTCCAGATCGCGATAGCAACACTACCCTCAACCTCATTATCGATACCACAAGCCGTCAACACGGCAGCTCGATCTACTGCTTCAAACGTTACATCAATAGAAGGAGAAATTTTATCCTTATATTCCACCTCTGCTTCCGCCAGCGCTGAACCACAGTCCATACACCAGTGCACGGGTTTAAAGCCTTTTTGCAGATGGCCGTTATCGGCAATTTTCCCCAGAGAGCGAATAATATCCGCCTCGTTTTGAAAACTCATGGTCAAGTATGGATTATCCCACTCACCCAACACACCCAGACGGATAAAATCTGCCTTTTGACCATCCACCTGTTTTTGCGCATAGTCACGACATTTTGTACGGAATACTGAGGGCTCAACTTTAACGCCCGCCCTACCCACTTTCTTTTCTACATTGAGTTCAATCGGCAGACCATGGCAGTCCCAACCAGGCACATAGGGGGCATCAAAACCATTCATGGTTTTGGATTTTACAATCATATCCTTAAGAATTTTATTCACGGCATGACCAATATGAATATCACCATTGGCATAGGGAGGACCGTCGTGAAGAATAAATAGCTCACGCCCTTTACTGGCTTCACGGATTTTTTCGTATAGCTTATTTTCCTGCCAGCGCTTTAAAATTTGCGGCTCGCGCTGGGCCAGATTGGCTTTCATCGGGAAAGCGGTTTTTGGCAGGTTCAATGTGTGTTTGTAATCACTCATGTTTTTTTAATACCTATCACTGCAAATAAACATCCCCAGCGCAAGCCGCGGGGTATTGATGTCATCCCAAACGTAGCGAAAGATCTCAAAACTGCAGGCTTAACTAAGTTTCAAGATCCTTCGCTGCACTCAGGATGACATCACGGCAAGCCACGTGGGATGGAATCCAAAGAGATTTAACCATCGACAGAAAACTATTTATTTAAAACTATTTATTTAAAGTAATGACGACCCGTCTCTATATCTTTATGTATTTGTGCTTTTAGTTTATCGATAGAAGCAAATTTTTGCTCATCTCTAATTTTATTGCGAAAAATCACTACAATATTTTCCCCGTAAATATCCTCATTGAAATCCAGCAGGTGAACCTCCAATATCGCTTTGAGACTATCGTTTACCGTTGGCCGGGTACCCACATTGGCAACGCCTTTTAACAAGCGCCCGTCAATGTCTATCTCAACCGTATACACGCCGGACAATGCAGCCCGCAAGCGATGTAATGCTAAGTTGGCAGTGGGTGCACCCAATTGCCGCCCCAGTTGCTGGCCCACTATCACTCGACCGGAAATACTGTAAGGCCTACCCAGTAACGCCTCGGCCAATGCAAAATCCGTCTCTTCCAATGCCTTGCGAATACGGGTGCTACTGACCCGGTCCCCACTAATGGTTAGAGTAGACGTGGCCACCACATCAAAACCATATGCCATGCCTTCTGTTTCTAGCAACTCAAAATCACCGCTGCGGTTCCTGCCAAAACGCAGGTCATCGCCAACGATAATATAGCGGGTAGCCAATCCATCCACGAAAATCTGATGAATAAATTCTTTCGCCCCCATTTCGCGAAAGGTCGGAGTAAAACGAATGCGCAACACCCGATCAATTCCCAGCTCTTCGAAGGCTTTGAATTTTTCGCGAAAACTCATCAGCCGCGCCGGAGCCTGTTTAGGGGCAAAATACTCACGCGGTAGTGGCTCAAATACTACCACCACAGTCGGCAAACCCATTTCCCGACCCTTATCGATCAACTGTTGCAATACCGCCCGGTGCCCGTAATGAACACCATCAAAGGCACCCATTGTGGTGACGCAGCCCTGATGTCGAGGGCGCAAATTGTGCAGACCGCGGATAAGCTCCATGGGATAAATATCTATACTGCTCTGGGGCAATAAAATGAGACCAATAAATAGCGTGTGATTATAGCTTAGGCACTAGTCGGCCACCAGCCAGCAGGACTGCCAAAATTAACCCATTGTGCTGGAATCAGCACGAAAATGGTGGGGCCTGGCGCCTAAAAGTACCAACGTCACAAAATAGCTGGCGGCACCAGCGGCACACAAGCAGAGAATATTGAAGGCTCGCTGCCACCACAGCCAATCAGCCCATAAAGACTGCTCTGGCGTGACTAACAATAGAACCCCAGCCATGGCTATCGCCGCCAACACTAAGCGAATAATGGTAGCGAGAAAACCGGGCAGTGGCGAATAAACCTGCTGCTTGCGTAGGCCATGATATAACAGGCCAGCGTTCAAGAAAGCTGCCAGCGATGTCGCCAATGCCAAACCAATATGCCCCAGCTGCCAGTAGTAATGCAGGGGCACCACAAAGGCTATATTCAACACCATATTTGCCGCCATCGCTTTAATCCCGATAGTCACTGGGGTTTTGGTATCCTGCCGCGAGAAATAACCGGGAGCCAGCACCTTAATCAACATAAAGGCAATCAACCCCACTGCATAGGCCTGCAAACTCATCGACGCCATCGTCACATCGCGAAGTGTTAACTTGCCGTATTGGAATAGTGTCATCAGAATGGGCTCTGCCAACATCAACAAAGCAATGGCTGCAGGAATACCAATCAACAACACCATTCGAATCGCCCAATCCAGCGTAGCATTAAACGCTTGCGGGGAACTGCTGGCCTGTTGCCGGGACAAACTGGGTAAAATCACCGTACTAATGGCAATAGCAAAAACACCCAGCGGCAATTCCACTAGGCGATCCGAATAATACAGCCAGGACACACTACCGACGGGTAGAAAAGAAGCCAACACCGTATCCAGTAATAAATTGATCTGACTGACAGAAACGCCAAAAATCGCGGGCCCCATTAAGGCCAGGACTCTCCTTACCCCTTCGTCCTGTAAATCCCAGCTGGGTCGCGGTGTTAAACGCAGACCATGCATAAAGGGCATTTGGAAAGTGAGCTGCATACAACCCGCTGCCATCACTCCCCAGGCGAGGGCAAAGGCAGGCTCATCAAAATAGGGGGCGACAAAAAGTGCAGCGCTGATTAACGCTACGTTCAATAATACCGGGGTAAAAGCGGGCACAGCAAAGCGGCCATAACTATTGAGCACCGCACCACAAAAACCGGTCAGAGAAATCAGCAAAAGATAGGGGAAGGTAATACGAATCATGTCGCTGGCCAGTTGGTAGCGAGTGGGATCCTCGGCTAGATAAAAGCCTGGCGCAAACAACATTGTTAGCACGGGCGCACCGATCACCGCCAATCCCGTCACTAACAACAAACTGCCCCCCAACACGCCAGCAACGCGATTAATCAAACCCTGCACTGCTTCGAAGCTACGCTGTGTACGGTATTCCGATAACACGGGTACAAAGGCCTGGGAAAAAGCGCCTTCAGCAAATAAGCGGCGCATAAAATTGGGGATTTTAAACGCGACAAAAAACGCATCCGCCGCCGCCGTTGCACCCACAAAGTGAGCGATCACAACATCCCGCAGCAAGCCCAATACACGGGATAGCATCGTCATCATGCCAACAACAAGGCTGGATTTTAGTAATCCGCCAGCGGCTATGGGTTGACTGGTTGCGGGTGACTCTGGATTTGATATTTCTGGGTTTGACAAAAGCGCTCTCTATAAATTTTTGGCTTTATTATCCGACTACGCAAACGGTTTTATTCTGCAGGGTGAATCTCAATCCACCCAAAGCTGACAACAAAACACCACACCTCCGGCAACAACAGTGGGCCAGGATCGAATGGTGTTTACTTAAGGCTGCATAACTTAGGAGCCATAAATCTGGAGCTTTGAACCCGCTGTTCGCAATGCAAGGCCCACTATCGCCCACTATCGGTTGGAACCCCACGCCCTTGAGCGGGCCTTGCATTGCGAACAGCTACTCCGGTGGTACCCGGATACTGCACAATCTAGCCACCCTCGGTAATCTAACGCAAGCGCCGAACCAAGCCCATCTATTAAAGTTTGGTGATTGGCACTAACCTCCTCTCCAGCAATTCTACCTGGAGAAGAATATGGCAAGACGTACCCAAGAGCAATGGCGGCATCTCAATAACAGGGAGCCACGCGCTCCCCTTTTTATGCCTGGAAAGCCGGTGGGGTCGTCACTGACACAGGCATCAATTGACGGCGATCAGCCAGATCTATCGCAGACTTACGATATGAACCGGGAAAACCTATTGATTTTAAAGTGGGAAAATAGTTTTTTGTTATGACCCCAAAGTGGCAAAACCATCGTAAAAGCCCGAAATCATATGACAGATAATTCGGTAAATCTTACAATCAGAAAGTGGCGCGCTACACGTAGCTTTATTTTGTCTGCGTTGATTGATTTGTTAGGCCAATACTTGCATGGTGCTGAATAAGCTTTCCCAATGAACGCAGAGCCTCATTAGCCTCTTGTGAGTTCGGAAACATGGCCGCCACATCGTCATCTAAACGAATGATATTAGTTCCTTCTCTATACCGTTGCGCATATTTCCCTCTCTCACCCTGTGAAAAATCATATTCATCCAGCATGTCGGGGTCTTTTTTGCTAGCCATAACTTTATTCATACCTTTTCTGTTCATGTGCTGTTGCCTGCCGAGCAGAGATTAGCCTCATTATATCACCTCTCTCAGTATGGACCACAACGATAAGCCTATGCCTCTCTGACTGCCCAATTGTTACTAAACGCCCTTCATTTGCCGGGTGAAGAGGGTCGGGAACAGTAATAGACAAGAAATCTGCCAGTACAGTACTCGCTTCCTCAAACGTGATACCGTGCTTTCTTAGATTTGAAGCCGCTTTGTTGTTATCCCACTCGAATTTCAATACTGCTATCCTCGATTTCTTCGATGCAGCTAATTGCTAGACCAAGCCCAGCATGGACAGGCCGCTGATACCAATATAAACCAACTTACCCGCTTGGGGAAGCTGGAGTCTTTTCCAATATAAAATGAGCCTGAAGAGAAGGAAAGTGATTCCACTATAAAATGAGCCTGAAGTAACCCTTGAAGTCGTTCATGATCACGGGATGAAAACCATCATGAACTTAAGCCAACTGACCACCCT
>JAZFYA010000327.1:0-2647 GCA_036443315.1 Pseudomonadales bacterium | reverse complement strand
CAATTCAACACATCAGAGCCACACCCAAAAATTCCCTGAATAAGGTTTATTCAGAAAGAAGAACGGGGTGTGGGTAATAGCCCAAGATTTCGCTAACAATTACTATTTGACAATCCTATGACAGGTTCAACCCTAATGCCCTGCCACATCGTTCCATAGCAATTTATGAAGTTGCAATTGCAAACGCACTGGCAGATTATCCGCCAAAATCCATTCCGCCAGTTGGGTGGCATCCTGTTCACCAAAACTGGGGGAAAACAACACATCGCCTACACGCTCTGCCAAACGGTATTCATCCAGTTTAAAACGTGCCCATTCATAATCTTCACGATTACAAATGACGAACTTAAGTTGATCGCCAGCCGATAACAACTCAATATTGTCATAGAGATTGCGAGACATTTCATTGGAGGCGGGGGTCTTCAAATCCATCACTTTCACCACTCGAGGATCAACACCCTGCAGCGTGATTGCTCCACTGGTTTCCAGAGATACTTCATAACCCTGATCACAGAGCGCTGTTAACAGCGGTAGACAATTCGGCTGAGCTAAGGGTTCTCCCCCGGTAATCGTCACATAACGGGGCTTATAACTGGCGACCTCATCGACTATTGCCTGCTCCGTGCATTTTTCTCCGCCGTGGAAAGCGTATTCCGTATCACAGTAGCCGCAACGCAATGGACAACCTGTTAGGCGCACAAATACTGTGGGCAGACCAACCGTGCGGGTTTCACCCTGTAGGGAATAAAAAATTTCTGTAATTCTCAGGTCGGTCATTGACATTTTAAATCAGCAGTGTGAGGGGAGTCATTCGACAATAATGAAGCACTGAGACCCCCCCGAAGAACGAATATTCTTTCCAAGGGTCTATCTATTATGCCAACAATTCAAAAGAATGATTAGAAATTAGCGCGAATAAATCGACGTGCTTTATCAGCAGCAGAGGAATTGGCACCTGTGCTGTAATCTGCAATGACTTTATTCAACCATTGGCGGGATTTGTCTTTATTACCTTTCAAGAAGTAAACTTTTCCCAACTTATACATGGCATCAGCTGCTTTGGGGTGTCCCGGATATTGACCCAATAACTGACTAAAGGCCTGGCGGGAAGCCTCCAAATCCTGGGGTGTAATAACCTGATACAACTCTCCCATCCAATAATAACTGTTGGGCGCGTACTTACCCTCGGGATAATCCACCAAAAACTGTTTAAACGCTTCTAGCGCATCGTCAAAACGTTTACTGATTACCAGTGAATAAGCCACATCGTAAATTACTTTTTCTCCTTCTATAGCCACCACCGAAACAGCAGAGTGCTTTACTGAAGCCTGACCTGTCCTTGTTGTAGTGGCAGAAGGATTAGCGGCCAGTTCACCCAAGCGGCGATCAAGGTCGATGTAACGCTCCCTATTTTGTTCTTTAACCTGCCGCAAGTGATAAGCCTGCTCTTCAACAATACCACGCAATTTCATAACTTCTTGCTGCAGTATCAGTAGCTGGTTATACAATTCTCCTTGATTGAGAGCCTCTGAATTAAGAGCTCCTTGATTGAGAGCCCCGGAATTAAGAGCCCCTTGATTAGAAACCCCAGGGTTGGAAGCGCTCCGATCCCTCTCTAATGGGGAAACACGCTGCGAATTATCTACACTAGCATCGACAATCGGTGCCTGAGCATAGCTGATAGCACTATAAGTAGCGCTACAAACAAAAGCCGCGCTTGCAATGAGCGCGGCACACTTTTTCAACCGAATAGACATAAGGTTTCTATTTACATTGCTATTGAATGGTAAACGACTACTTTAATTCAACCCGACGATTTTTGCCCCAGGCAGACGCATTGCTAACAGTGTCCTGTGGGCGTTCTTCACCGTAGCTCACCGTTTCAACACGGTAACGGGCAATTCCATTAATGATCATGTAGTTCGCAACCGCATTGGCACGACGCTCACCCAAAGCCATGTTGTATTCACGGGTACCACGCTCATCCGCATGACCTTCCAGACGAACTTTAGCGTTGTTGTTTTTCAAAACCGCAACTTGGGCATCCAGGGCAGCGCGGGTATCTGCCGAAAGAGTTGCCTGATCGAAGTCAAAATAGAAAACTGTCTGCAAGTTGGCGGCAGCTTCGGCGGCAGTTTTGGCAGCAGCCATCTGCTCAGCGGCGGCCCGGTCAGCGGCAGCTTGCTTCGCGGCCGCGGCAGTAGCGGCCTCATCATCGGCAGTATTAGTCGCACAACCCACCATGAATACAGAGGCAAAAATGGCACTTAGTAATTGTATCTTTTTGATTTTCATATTCATTCCTAGATAGTCAAGTAGTTAACAAATTTGTTATCAGCCCCAGCTCGGCTATAGTCTAGCCGTAAATCAGCACACAGGCCATTTTGTGGTGATTTGCTCGCGCATTTTACTGTGATCTAGCGCGATGTCACTAGCTACAGGCCAGAACCAAGCTTCTCAACACTTTTAAGTCAGCTCTGAACACAGTTTCTGCTCTATTTGTCCCGTATATGAATGGCACTTACTTAAGGGCAGCGCTGTTAACGGCTTGCGACCGTAGTATCCCGCCGCCACCCTCGGTAGTCTAACCCCTCACTCGGTTGGAACCCCACGCCCTGGTGAGGGGTTAGACTACCGAGGGTGGCTA
>JAZFYA010000326.1:0-3792 GCA_036443315.1 Pseudomonadales bacterium | reverse complement strand
TAGTCATACCCCCATCAGCCATTGGGCAGGTGAACGTATGGATATTGATATGGCAGTGGATGGGTTGATGCAGTAGATGGATAAACGGGGACAGATTATTAAATCGCTAAGTTCAAGTAAGAGATTGAGAAGAATTTAAATGGGCGGGTTTCTCCAGGTAAGCCTGGGAGGCCCATTTTAAAAGTAAGGTGAGTAATCCGGGTAGACCGAAAAAATAAATCTGTCCCGGTTTTTAGACCGTCACTACATAACGGCCAGCCACCACTATTTGAACTACTGCCGTGACTGCTCCTCACGCGATGAAGCACACTTTCAGTTAGGTCGCTTTTATCAACAACAAGGCCAGCACAGCAAAGCAGTTTCCGCCTTTGCACACGTTAGTACGCAATCCGCTCAGTATTGGCATGCCCGTTACTACGTCACTGACGCACAACTCAGACAGCTTGAGCAAGGCAAGTGGAATCAACAACGCTATCGCCAAGCACTAGAAAGCCTCAAACAACAGGCCCTACCCACTAACAAGAAAAAAACGCTAGCATCCCACTGGCAGCTGTTACAGGCACGGGCTGCGTTGCTGGGTGAGCCACCTAATCCGCATCGTGCACTGCAAATACTGAATGCCTCTCAACAACAGTTCGCCAAAGAGACTGCGCTGGCACCACAGGCACTTCGCCTAAAGACCACCGCCTACTATCAGCTTGGGAAAAACGATCTGGCTAAGGCTAGCCTGAACTCACTTAGCAACAAGGCAGCTAATAATAAAGTCTATTACCAGCAGCTACAGCAACTGGCGGACTACTTTTATCAAAGCAAGAACACCACTGCAGCGCTTAGTGCCTACCAACAATTAGCACGCCTCTCTCAACAAACCAGCTACCAACGCTATCGTGAAGCTATCGACCTGCGCATTGCCAAGCTCTATCTGCAAAGCGATCAGCCTCAACTTGCCGAGCAGCAATACGCCGTCATTCTTCAATACAATCCTCGCTCTGCGGATACACTGTATGCCCTGGCCCAGCTTCACGAACAACAACATCAATGGAGCAATGCCATCACCGTCTGGCGCAAGCTTGCCGATGGTCTGAAAGAAGGCAGCCAACACTGGTTTACGGCTCGCTACCACACGGCAGCAATGCACCAGCAATTGAACAATTCGAACAAAGCCTGCAGCATTGCCAAAATGACCTTGGTTCTACATCCAAACTTTGGCGATGATGCACTCAAAAAACAGTTTGAAACGCTCAAAGCAACAACCTGCACAACGATGTCACAATAGGCATCCCATAAGTGAGCCCTTCTATGAACGCACTCCACCTTATATTGATTTTCAGCTGTTTTTTAACGGCCTGTACTACCCCCACAGAGACACGTACGCTGTATTGGCCCAGCGGCTCGTTAATGGAAGAAACGCTCTACGTTGACGGCAGAGCTAATGGCCCCCACAAAAGCTATTACAAAAGCGGCTCGCTTAAGGTTCAGAGCAGCTACATCAATAGTAAGTTTCACGGCCCCTACCGCGCATTTTACGAAAACGGCAGCGCCTATAAAGTCGAAACCTATGACAACGGCTTTTTAATTGGCGAAGCAGTCACCTATTGCGAAGATGGCCAAATTAAAGAGCAAGCTGTTTTTGTGCAGGGCAAACGTGATGGCGAAACCGAAAGTTACTACCAATGTAGCGGTAAAATAAAAGCAAGCGCCACTTACACATTGGGCGTTATTCAAAGCAAAAGAATTTTTTATCAAAGCGGCAAACCTAAAGAACAGCTAGTTTATAAAAACGGCAAGTTAGACGGACAATGCCTTACCTTCCACGATAATGGCAACATCAAAACAGAACGCCTCTACCAAGCCGGACAATACCAAGGTGAAAACGTGGAGTATTACTGGGACGGCAGTCTCAAAGACAAGTCCAATTATGAGAATGGATTACTCGTTGGCCAATCCAAACAGTTTTATGAGAATGGCCGCCTACGCCAGGTAACCGATTATCAAAACGGTCGCAAAAACGGCCTACGTAAGAAGTACTCCGAATCAGGCAAGCTGTGGTTACAAGAAAGCTATAAAGACGACAAACTAGACGGCAAAACGCAGCGCTATGGCCGCAGTGGGCAGGTGATAGAAACTCGAGTATACAGCGCTGGGGAACGTATCCGCTAGATACTGGTACGTCCTTCAGGAGCTCCCGCTGAAATATTTATAACGAGCGCCCTGGGCAAATACCCTGTTGAAGCAGCGCTTAAGATCATTCAGGGTACAGCCAACCCCATCGCCTAATCACAATACATTTCGCTTAGCTTTGTTTGACCCCAAAAACCGTCTCTTGAACACATCGATCATGGTGACTATTTACGACGTATTGTAAGGAATAATCACCGGCTGAACACCATCAGCAATTCCCCGGTACAGCGCTTCCCACTCGGGTATTAAATAATGCTGAAATAAACCGCGAACCTGCTGCCAAAAACGGCGCTTACTTTGAGCCTCATCCAGTGCACGGTTAAACAGCTGACAGCAACGCTGCTGAATCTGATCAATCAGAAAAGCCAGCATCATCAGATGAACCATCACCGTGGATAAGTGTTGATAACCATGACCAAAATTATGTTCAAAATGGTAGCCGTGGTTTTTCAGGGTATTAAACGTTTCATTCTCTATTTTCCAGCGTGCTCGTGCGCCGCGCACCAGGGACATCAGGTTCGATTCATTAATGTGGATATCCGTCACCCAGGAAAAATGCAGGGTTTTGCCGGAGGGCTGTACCTCCCAATATTCTAGAAAGTTGATCTCTAAGTCAAAATTGCCCTCATTGAGCGGCGCCCCGTTGAGATAACGAAAACGATGCTGCACGCCCTGCTCATCGGTATACTCATCGTGACAGGTATCGGTGGTAGTCGATACCCAATCAAATAGAAACCCATGATCCGTGGCTTTGGCACCGAGAATAAACCGGTACTTTAGGTCTTGAAGTAGCCGGATATGGGGCGCGTTGGAGGCCAGAGCATCTTCGATGACGATGAACTTCATGTGGGGATGTTCGCGGCGGGTATCTTTCAGCAAGCGTTTGGCGGCATTGCGTTCACAGTCATTCTTACCTGCGCCGTCCTGCTTTGAAATAGGCTCGGGGGCCAGTGGAAATACCTCTTTACACCCTGGGTGGACCAGTACCGCACCCAGTAGCTGGTGATAATATGTCACACGCCCATCGCGATGGTGCTTTTCACAACACTGCTCGCAGTGAACCTCCGAGGAGGAAAAATAGCCCGTGCCATCAATGGAGAGTAAATAATGGTCATCCAGATAGGCAAACCCCTCCAGCCCTTTCCCGCGCTGTAAGACACTGAACAGACGACGGTAGGCGGTGCGTAACTGTTCAGGATCAACCTCATCCAGTCGTTCTCTGAGATAGGTATCACAAGGGGCTTGCTCAATACCGTACAGGGTCTGTAAGTTAGATCGAATGGTCTCGACGTTTTGGTCTTGGTCAAACTGTAGCAATGACGGGTATTTTAATCCAAAGACGGCCAGCCCTGACATCAGGTGGTCAACTAAGGGGATCTTACAGCCCGATTTTTTATCGGGGATGCGTGCAAAGCAACGCCGTGTTTCTTGCAGCAAGCCGGGAAGACTGAGTGACTGGCGGAGAGCGGATTTGGCCATACTATTTTATGTGAACCTGAAATGTGGCGAGTAGGTGGCTGATAGTATAGTGAAAGTTTACGAAAACTATATTTTGGAATGGCTTGAAAGCCCTGTTATTGGGGGTGGTTTCAGTTGAGCGGGAATTGCTGT
>JAZFYA010000325.1:0-3027 GCA_036443315.1 Pseudomonadales bacterium | reverse complement strand
TCGGTAGTCTAACCCCTCACCAGGGCGTGGGGTTCCAACCAAGTGAGGGGTTAGACTACCGAGGGTGGCGGCGGGATACTACCGTCGCAAGCCGTTAACAGCGCTGCCCTTAAGTCAGTGCCATTCCACAATGGTTAAAATGGTTAATCCTTATGAAGCTGGTGAACTCGTTTTACCAATGCATCCACCAAATTATCTGCCATGGGATTAAACAAAGCTTTTGCCGCAACCCCCAGTACTTTGCTCTTCAGGGTGAACTGTAGTGCCAGGCTAACCTTGCAAGCTGTTTCACTGAGGGGATTCACTGTCCACAAACCGTTAAAATCTGTAAAGGGTCCATCGACCAATTCCATTGTCACTGTAAAGGGCGGCTCATAGCGGTTGCGGGTAGTAAAACTGTAGTGCAAACCCGCCCTGGACAAATCCAGGCGCGCTTCCATAAACATTTCGCCCTGGGTAATAACCTCAGCACCGACACAACCCTCCATATACTCGGGATAGGCAGCTACATCATTAATCAAGGTATAAACTGCTTGCGCAGGATACGGCAATAAAGCACTACGCGTTATTTGTGGCATCGTTTTCTGACATTGTTTTCTGGTATTGTTTCCCGACATAATGTTCCACCGTGGTTTTTTAACATAGCTTCCCGGCACGGTTTTTTTGACAAGACTCTTAGCTGCAACTCAAACACCCAAAACTTAAGATTTATTCAGATCAAATACTGGTATAGCGATATCGCAAAAACCAGTAATACCCCGGGCGCAGCAATATACCGTAAAAGCCAGTACCAAAGCGAAAAAATTTGCGCCTTTTCTACATACAGCTCATCGCGCAAAACTTCCCTGCGCATACGCCAACCGACAAAAATAGCGATCAACACACCTCCCAGTGGCAGTAAGATATTAGCCGTGACAAAGTCCAGCAGGGTAAATATCGACATCCCGGCGAAACGAATATCTGCCCAGATATTAAAGGAGAATATCGTTGCCAACCCCAGCAGCCATACTAGCAGCGCCATCACTACTGCCGCCACCGGACGCCAGCAGCGAAAACGCTCCGCCAGCCAGGCGGTAGCGGGTTCCAGCAGGGCGACACCGGAAGTGACCGCTGCCAACGAGACCATCAGGAAAAATAAGGCCCCAAAATAATCACCATAAACCATATTGCCAAAACCATAGGGCATTGCCACAAACATCAAACCCGGCCCCATGGACGGTGCAATATTTAAACTAAATATCAGGGGGAAAATCGCCAAACCCGCCAGCAGCGATACCAAGGTATCCATCACCACGACTGTGGCCAACATACCAGAAATTGAACGCTTATCGGGGGTATAAGCGCCGTAGGCCAACATCGCACCAACACCGATACTCAAGCTAAAAAAAGCATGACCTAGCGCAACGAACCAGACTTCTGCATTTAACAAAGTAAAATCCGGCGTAAACAAAAATGCCAAAGCGGCATCAAAATCCCCAACCCGGCTGCTATATGCAGCCAAAGCAATCAGCATGATAAACAACAGTGGAATCAACAACCGCGCCGCAACTGATAAGCCACGACGGATACCAGCCGCCGTAATAAACAGAATGATCAGTAGAAAAATGGCTTGCCACTTGATTAACTCGATGGGAGCAGCCAGCAACTCGGCAAACCCATCCCCCGCCAGCTGCGCACTGCCTGCGGTAAACTCACCGCTGAACATCTTTCCTATATAAGCCAGCCCCCAACCCGCAATCACACTGTAGTAAGAAAGCACCAACAGTCCCGCCAGACAACCCATCCAGCCAATACTCTGCCACCAAGGTGATACAGCGGTCTCCAGGCTAACATTTTGCATCGCTGTTACCGGGTTGGCTCGACCGCGACTACCCAACACCACTTCGGCGATCAATACGGGCAAAGCCACTAAAACCACACACAACAAATAGGCCAAGACAAAAGCAGCGCCGCCATTTTCTCCCGCCAGATAGGAAAATTTCCAAAGATTACCCAGGCCAATCGTCGCACCCGTTGCAGAGGCTATAAACGACCAGCTTCGACGCCAGCCCCTGCGCTTCACCTCGTGGAGACTGGGTTGATACAGACTATTATTCATTCAACTCTTCATTCAATTATTCAGTCAATTATTCAGTCAATTATCTTAATACAGGGGATTCACCTTGTGTTAGCAATACACTTTTTACCTCAGACGAATACGCATTACCAGCAACAACCGCTATAATGCGCCGCCATGGCCAAGAAGAAATCCAAAACATCCAGTAATAATATCGCGCAGAACAAAAAAGCACGGCACGATTATCACCTCGAAGAAAAATTTGAGGCAGGTTTAGCCCTGCAAGGCTGGGAAGTGAAAAGCCTGCGTATGGGCAAGGTGCAAATCACCGACACCTATGTGTTAATGAAAGATGGCGAAGCCTGGCTACTAGGCAGTCATATCACCCCGCTCAACACCGCCTCCACCCATGTTGTCGCCGATCCTACTCGCACCCGCAAATTACTCCTGAATAAACGCGAACTGGGCAAACTACTTGCCGCCACCCAGCAAGATGGGCGCACCTGTGTGTGCACCGCTTTGTATTGGAAAAAACATTTGGTGAAAGCGGCAATCTGTATCGCCCAAGGTAAGCAACAACACGACAAACGGCAAACCGAAAAAGAGCGGGATTGGAACAAACAAAAGCAGCGTGTCCTGCGCCAAAATAACTGATTTTTTATCTTGTTGGGTGGAACTTGTTTCACTATGACAGCCAGCGCCCAATACCCTTAGAACAAATACGTTCAGAGCCGAATGGCACTGACTTAAGGGCAGCGCTGTTAACGGCTTGCGACCGTAGTATCCCGCCACCACCCTCGGTAGTCTAACCCCTCACTCGGTTGCAACCCCACGCCCTTGAGGGTGTTTAAAGGGTTATAAATTGAGTCCCCCGGTCCAGAGGCGTGTTTGGGGTTATGGCCGCCCGCCCCCTTTCCCAACCGCCCCCCCCCCGGGCCAATCGCAGGCAGCGCCGAAAACACAGCGCGCGC
>JAZFYA010000324.1:0-6225 GCA_036443315.1 Pseudomonadales bacterium | reverse complement strand
CCACAGTCGATACTGTAAACCGACAAAAATAACCAGCAGTAGAATCAATATCCAACGCATAGGAAAAACAACTCACACGCAACCATGAACAAAGAGAGAAGTCATAGACGAATGGCACTTACTTAAGGGCAGCGCTGTTAACGGCTTGCGACTGTAGTATCACGCCGCCACCCTCGGTAGTCTAACCCCTCACTCGGTTGGAACCCCACGCCCTGGTGAGGGGTTAGACTATCGAGGGTGGCTAGACTGTGCGGTATCCGGGTACCACCGGAGTAGCCGTTCGCAACGCTTGGCTCACTGAAGAGCGTGGGGTTCCAACCAACAGTGGGCCAAGCGTTGCGAACAGCGGGTTCACGGCTCCGGGCTCTATTAGTTGTTCAACCTTAAGTCAGTGCCATTCAACTAATACAATCCATACTAAGGTCACTCAGCCCGCCTTAACAAGCATTACACTTTAAATTCCGCACGGCCACGGTAAGGGGCAACACCCTTCAGTTCCGCTTCGATACGCAGCAAACGGTTATACTTGGCAACCCGATCTGAACGGCACAGAGAGCCGGTTTTAATCTGGCCCGCAGAGGTCGCGACCGCCAAATCGGCGATAGTGGTGTCTTCAGTTTCCCCCGAACGGTGGGAGATTACCGCCGTATAACCAGCATTTTTCGCCATCTTGATCGCATCCAGTGTTTCAGTCAGGGAACCGATCTGGTTGAATTTAATCAGTATAGAATTGGCGATTTTCTTATCGATACCCTCTTGCAGAATTTTGGTGTTGGTCACAAACAAGTCATCACCTACCAGCTGTACTTTATCACCCAGCTTTTCAGTTTGATATTTCCAGCCATCCCAATCGGATTCATCCTGGCCATCTTCGATAGAGATGATCGGGTACTGCTCACATAGCTCCGCCAGATAATCGCTAAAACCTTTAGCGCTGAAAACCTTGCCTTCACCGGATAAATCGTACTTACCATCCTTGTAGAATTCTGAAGCCGCGCAATCCAACGCCAGAGTTACATCTTCACCCAAGGTATAGCCCGCCTCAACCACCGCCTGTTTTATTATCGCCAAAGCGTCAGCGTTAGACGCCAGGTTGGGAGCAAAACCACCCTCGTCACCCACGGCGGTATTCAAGCCTTTGGCTTGCAGTACTTTTTTCAGGGTGTGGAAAATTTCCGCACCCACCTGTAGTGCCTCAGCAAAGGTTTTGGCACCAACGGGCTGCACCATAAACTCCTGAATATCGACGTTATTGTCCGCGTGTTCACCCCCATTAATAATATTCATCATCGGCACCGGCATGCTGTATTGTCCAGGGGTACCATTCAGGTCGGCAATATGCTGGTACAGGGGGATATTCTTTGCCACCGCAACCGCCTTGGCTGCTGCCAGTGACACCGCCAATACAGCATTAGCGCCGAAGTTGGCTTTGTTCTCAGTGCCGTCGGCATCAATCATCAATTGGTCAAGGGCACGCTGATCAGCCGCATCTTTACCTACTAACAAGCGTTTAATGGTGGTATTGATATTGTTTACCGCTTGCAACACCCCCTTACCAAGGTAGCGGCTTTTATCACCATCACGTAATTCCAGTGCTTCTCGCGAACCCGTTGAGGCGCCAGAAGGGGAGCAGGCGCTGCCCACGGCACCAGAGGCTAAAATCACATCCGCCTCAATGGTGGGATTACCCCTTGAATCCAGCACTTCAAACGCTTTGATATCGACTACTTCAGTCATTGGGTTATTACTCCAGAATGCTTAACGTTAGAGGCCTGATGCCAGACGTTGAAACAACGTACTAGCTGAAACAACGTAAACAATGGCATAGCAATTGATTATTTAATGTCTAATTCAGGTAATGACTTAATCAAGTCATCCACTGCTTTCATTGCGGTGAGAAAATCTTCCAATATAGATAATGGCAATGCCGATGGACCATCACATCGGGCCTGATCGGGATCGGAGTGCGCTTCCAGAAACAAGCCCGCAATCTTTTGCGACATACCGGCACGAGCCAGCTCTGCAACTTGGTGACGGCGACCACCAGAAGCCGCCCCCATAGGGTCACGGCACTGTAAGGCATGGGTCACATCAAAGATAATCGGCGCGCCACCACTGACTTCCTTCATGGTACGGAAGCCCAACACATCCACCACCAAATTGTCGTAACCAAAGTTGCTACCACGCTCACATAGCATCACCTTAGCATTACCGCACTCGGCAAATTTGTCGACAATATTTTTCATCTGTGACGGACTTAAAAACTGCGGTTTTTTAACATTAATCACTTTGCCAGTCGCCGCCATCGCCATGACTAAATCTGTCTGTCTGGCCAAAAAGGCCGGTAACTGAATCACATCACAAACATCCGCCACTGGCTGTGCCTGCTCAATTTCATGAATATCGGTAATAACCGGCACCTTGAAGGTGTCTTTGATTTCCTGAAAAATCTTCAACCCCTCTTCCATACCTGGGCCACGGAAGGAATGAATCGACGAGCGATTGGCCTTATCGAAAGAGGCCTTAAAAACATAGGGAATATTTAAACGTTCAGTTACTTGCACATAATGTTCGGCAATGTGCATAGCCAAGTCGCGGGACTCCAGGACATTCATACCACCAAACAACACAAAAGGCAGATCGTTAGAAACCTTGATAGAGCCGATTTGAAGAGTTTTTTGTGACACGTTGGTTCCGCTTGTTCATCTATAAAGAGTTTATCTATAAAGAGTTTAACTATTTAACTATTAAAAAGTTTCGCTATTAAGCGATGAATTATTTAGAGTATTTAACCGCCGCATTGATAAAACCACTAAACAACGGGTGACCATCGCGGGGGGTAGAAGTAAATTCCGGATGGAACTGACAAGCAATAAACCAGGGATGATCAGGCATTTCAATCACTTCCACCAGGGTATCATCCGCGGACCAACCGCCAATGCGTAGTCCTGCCTGCTGTAGCTGATCGACATAATTGTTGTTCACTTCGAAACGGTGACGATGACGCTCAACAATTAAGTCTTTGGCATAAATTGCTCTGGTGTTAGAGCCCTCCACCAAACGACACTCCTGACCGCCCAGGCGCATGGTACCACCCAAATCGGCACTATCGTCACGGGTTTCTGTGGTGCCATCTGTTTCAGTCCACTCAGTGATCAAGGCAATAACCGGATGTGGCGACTGTCTATTAAATTCCGTGCTGTTGGCATCGATTAAGCCGACCACATGGCGGGCATATTCAATCACTGCCACCTGCATACCCAGGCAGATGCCTAGATAAGGAATGTTGTTTTCTCGGGCATGGCGCACAGTGGCAATCTTACCCTCAACGCCACGGCTACCAAAACCACCGGGTACCAGAATGCCATCGACACCATCTAGCAAACCCAACCCCTTATCTTCAATATGTTGGGAATCCACATAGCGGATATTGACCTTGGTGCGAGTATTAATGCCAGCATGGTGCAACGCCTCGTTTAAAGACTTATAGGCATCCCGCAGCTCCATATATTTACCGACCATGGCAATAGTGATTTCCTTCTCCGGGTTTAACACACCATCGATAACACGATCCCACTCAGACAAGTCAGCTGGCCCACATTCCAGCCCAAAACGCTCGACGATCAGATCATCCAGGTTGCGCTTGTTCAACGCACCGGGGATACGGTAGATCGTATCGGCATCCTGTAACGGGATAACCGCCTTCAACTCCACGTTAGTGAAGGAGGAAATTTTCTTCAGAGAGCCCTCGTCAATTTTATGATCAGAGCGACACAGCAGAATATCTGGCTGCAGGCCGATCGAGCGCAGCTCTTTTACCGAATGCTGAGTGGGCTTAGTCTTGGTCTCACCAGCGGTGGCTATATAAGGCACCAGCGTCAAGTGCATTAACATGGCCCGACTAGGACCCAGCTCTATTTTGAGCTGACGAGCAGCCTCAAAAAAGGGCAGTCCTTCGATATCACCGACGGTGCCGCCAATTTCAACAATCGCTACCTCCGTATCACCAGCACCCTCGATTATCCGGCGTTTGATCTCATCAGTAATATGGGGAATAACCTGAACAGTACCACCCAAATAATCGCCCCGGCGCTCCTTGCGCAGCACCGTTTCGTAAATACGGCCACTAGTGAAGTTATTGCGCTTACTCATTTTGGTACGAATAAAGCGTTCGTAGTGACCGAGGTCCAGATCCGTTTCAGCACCATCTTCAGTAACAAATACTTCACCGTGCTGAAACGGGCTCATGGTTCCCGGATCAACATTAATATAAGGGTCCAGTTTGAGCATGGTGACCTTTAAGCCACGAGCCTCAAGAATCGCTGCCAGTGATGCAGAGGCAATACCCTTACCGAGGGACGATACAACACCGCCAGTGACGAAGATAAATCGAGTCGTCATGTAGAACCTTTCTCTTTTTTTGATGGCCAATTGATACAATAATTGGTGTTAATGATAAACACTGCTCGGAAGATTTGAAGCCTATAGTTAAACCAGCGTTAAAACTAAGGTTAAAACCAGGGTCGGAACCCGCCTCTAAAGCCCCCAAAGATGGGACGCCAGTTTAACAGGATTGGCAATCAGGCTCAATGTCTGACCCACTTTGTCTACCTATCCTATTGACAGTGTTTGCCGACACCGCTTACTGATAGTGTTGCCAGCGCTTAATACGCATACAAAAATCCTGGGCAGGCTCATGCTCCGGCTTAAAACCGGAATACCAGTCTTCCAGCACAAAGAGCATAAACTTGGCCTGACCTTTATCCTTTTTAGGGTTACTTAAATTGTCTACCAATGTCAGTTTCATCTCATCATAGGGTGGCACATCGTCTACCAGCAACTGCTCGTATACATACTGGTAGCGGGCACAGAAGTGCTCATTATCAGATTCACAGGCAAGCAATAGGATGGGTAGAGATAAGAGAAATGCTAAGCGGGGCGCAATCACAATATAGTCCTTCCAAATCCAATTATTGCTGTTATTGACCCTCAGTATGAACCATAAATGTTATTACGCCAATAATGCTGCCGCCTTTTCTATGTGCTCTGCTTCGATACAAGCATCTGCTAACCCATAAAAACTACTCAGGAGTTGATCAGAAACGTGTGGATTGGGTGCTGATTTTTGTGGAGAAACGGCTAATAATGTACGAAAATCCAAACGAATAGAACATTCATTGCAGTTGTGGCGCCAATAACAAGCAGTTGTGGCGCCAATAACAACGGCAAACATTTATTGTAAGGTGGCATATTTTTCGATCACTTCGCCAGAGGTCGCAAACAATTAATAGAGGTGCCCTTAATGCAAAATGATAAGTCGCTGTTTTTCCAGCCCTTCCCAAAACCTATAAACAGCATCCAGCATGGTATTACCTGTCACTATAAAAGCGTCTTCATCCATCGGTTTGCTAACATAGAATTCTTTTAATTCCTCCCGGGTATGGTGAGCGTGGTTCGCCTCCAGTTTGTTGTGCCAACTAAAAAAAGTAAGCGGCAATTGTAGGTACTGTGGCTGAGCTTTTAGCTTAGTCAGGCCATTTTCCAATTCTTGCCAGAAACCTGCAGCCGCCCAGTGTTCAACCGCAAAAGATGCTGCAGCGGAAACTTGGTAATTCGTACTGCCATATAAGCGACGCAATTCATCACAAAAAAACAGCGTTTCCTGACTACCTAGCTCGCGCTTTCCCAGGTCCTCAAAACCAAGACCAATAGACTCGGCGCAGCGCAACAAAAGTTCAAAATGAGCTGCACGAAAATGAAAGCGACCCCCCTCAATACTGCCAGTGATGGCACCAAATCGTTGCTCATCGTTACTCATTTTTTCGCTGGTGTCACCATGGGATACCGAGCCACTAAAAGCCACACCGATTTCGTTAGCTAAAATCTCCTTGGAAGCGCGCATTTCTTCCAAACTGTTAGCTGCGAGCATTTTTAGTAATTGCGCAATAAGAAACTGGTTCGAAAATACGGAGAATTGCACGATAAATGCCTGTAGCTGCTTATGACTAACCTGTCCAGAAGCAAACCAAGACGTATATGAATTAGCTGTAATAGCACGATGATTGAGCAATTCCTCGCCCAGTCGCTGCATAATTTGTTCATTCTGCTGCTCTGTTTTGATCTGTGTATTAACTGATGGATGATGAGCGCCAGTATAACTAGATGTTATATTTGATATGGTGCACACAGCTACAGTTATCGATAAACTATGTGTTGGTAGCTGAT
>JAZFYA010000323.1:0-9053 GCA_036443315.1 Pseudomonadales bacterium | reverse complement strand
TCGGTAGTCTAACCCCTCACCAGGGCGTGGGGTTCCAACCGAGTGAGGGGTTAGACTACCGAGGGTGGCGGCGGGATACTACGGTCGCAAGCCGTTAACAGCGCTGCCCTTAAGTCAGTGCCATTCGGATAAGGGGCTTATCGCGCCTTTTCTTCTCTGCACACCCATGACGTCGTATAGCGCCGGAGCGAAGCGTGGACAACGACCGCAGGGTTGGCCCTAAGGGCAGGGCATAGCCGCAGTAAAATCTATCATCTGGTGAAATATCGAGGCTAGCCTTCTAGTTCTCTCAAATAACGAAATAGCTTGCGGGCGGTGGCCGGCGGTTTGTTGTTTTTCTTTTCTTTATTTGCTTGCATTACAAGTTGACGTAAACGTTGGCGGTCAGCTAACGGAAATTTTGTCATGACTTCTTCAATTGACTTTGGGCCATTTTCAATTAATTGATCTCGCCATTGCTCCAGCGCATGAAACTGTTGGGCTTGTTGCGTGCGGCCATCCAGTAATGTTTGGTATGCCTTTTTAATGGCTTCGGTATCGACTTTGCGCATTAGTTTGCCAATATATTGCATTTGTCGACGCAAGCCTTCGCGGTGTTTGATGCGTCTGGCGGTATGAATAGCTTCTGCTAACGTTTCGTCTTCAAGTGGGATTGTGGATAGTTGACCTGGGCTTAGTTGAACAATGGCTTCGCCCAGTTTTTGTAGTGCCAGCATATCCCGCTTTATCTCGGACCTGCTGACATAGATGATGTCTTCTTCGTCCTGGTTAAATTTACTTTTATCGTTCTTCACTTATCATTTATCCTCTTATCGTGGATTAGGTGGCCTTTAGATGTAGAACCAGGTCGCTAAACCAAGGAAAGACATAAAACCCACCACATCCGTAACGGTGGTTAATGCCACGCCACCAGCCAGGGCGGGATCAATATTCATTTTGCGCAGTAAAAGAGGGATAGTTGTCCCGGCCAGAGCGGCGGTAATTAAATTAACCACCATGGCAGCGGCTATAATAGCGCCTAATAAATAATCATCAAACCAGAGTGCAGCGGCGACAGCTACTACCACTGACCAAGATAGACCGTTGATGATGCCAACTAAAAATTCCTTGTTGATTAGCCAGCCTCTGTTGTTACTGCCAATCTGTCCCAGTGCCATCCCCCGTATTACAACCGTTAGTGTTTGGGTGCCTGCCACGCCTCCCATACTGGCGACAATTGGCATTAGTATGGCTAGAGCAACAACTTTATCCAGTGTTCCCTCAAACAGGTTGATGACAGCTGAAGCTAAAAAAGCAGTCATTAAATTAATCCCTAACCAAATCGCTCTACGGGGAGTGGTTTTTAATACCGAGGCGAAGGTGTCTTCATCTTCATCCAGACCAGCCAGGCTCATTAGTGAGTGGTCCGCGTCTTCACGGATAACGTCTACTACGTCATCGATGGTGATACGTCCAACTAGCTTACGGTCGTTATCCACTACAGCTGCGGATACCCAATCGTGTCGCTCAAACAAATTAGCTACTTCGCCATCGTCCATAGAGGCGGGTATAGGTTCGATATCGGTAATCATAATTTCCCGCACGGTGATGCTGGGGTCGGATACAAGCATTTTACGCAGCGGCAGCAAGCCGATATATTCGTCACGGCGATTCACTACAATCAAATTGTCTGTCATCTCGGGTAATTCATCGTGACGGCGCAAATAACGCAGGACCACATCCAGTGGTGTTTTTGGACGCACGGTGATAGCGTCAGTATTCATCATTCCGCCAGCGGTATCTTCAGGGTAGGATAAAACCTGCTCCACCCGCAGCCGATCTTGTTGATCCATTAGCTGCAGCACTTCGCGAATAACCCGGTTAGGAAGCTGTTGCAGAATGTCGGCAATATCATCAGCTTCCAGACCTTCAGTGATAACTACCACTTCTTCGGTGTCCATTTCCTGGAGGAACTGGCTCTGAATTTCATCGCTGAGGTAAGGGAGGATGTCACCTTCTCGATGTAGATCCACGAGTTGCCATATCACTGCACGGGTTTTAGGTGGTGATGATTCGATAATATGGGCAACTTCAGTGGCGGGAAGACCATTCAATAGACGGCGCACCTGGATAAAGGTACCGCTGTTTAGCGCTTGGGTGAGTTCAGCCAGATGTGCTTGAGAATAATTTTTTTCCATTGTTTGGGGCATTGTTACTCCACTGGAGGGTAACCATTGTGATAAACCTAGAAAGTTCAGTTGAATCTAGGGCCTGCCTCGCGACGCGCTTTTCGCGGAGTGTTTTGGGTACTGCCTAATGCATTGACTTCTTATAGAGAAAAAGGACGCTTTTTTGGCAATGTTGACCTTATTGGCATGGATGCCATGTATGCAGAAAATGCAGGAGCAATTTTCTGTTATTGGCATGGATGCCATGTATGCAGAAAATGCAGGAGCAATTTTCTGTCACCATATGGGTGACACCCAATGGCCACAACGGTCAGTGTGCCCCGCGTAGCGTAGTGGGTATCACGGACCACGCTGAACGCTACGCGGGGTGGGCCCTACTGTTTTCGATCAAAATTTCCAAAAAAAACTCTATCTTCAACACCTTGGATGCCCTCGCTACAATGGGCCTGCCCCGTGAGTACAACGAGTGCTTTGGGTATCAACTGAGTTTTCTAGGATTAAGGATATGATGGTGGTTAATGATATTACGGCTAATCGCAGTGTAGGCGAATGATGGTAATTATCCATAAAAGCAGACAAATCAACAACGTATAGCTTGCTAAAGAAGGGAGAGCTGCTTATTCATCTTCCTCAAAACGATTGTTGATCAAGGAAATGATGGCTTCCATAGCGAGTTGTTCATCGTGGCCATCAAATTGTAGATCCAGTTCAGTGCCCTGGCTGGCGGCCAGCATCATTATCGACATAATGCTTTTACCATCGATCATTTGTCCGTCCTTACCGGCTTTTATATCACAGCCGAAGGTTGATGCGGTGGTGATAAATTTAGAAGCTGCTCGGGCGTGTAGCCCCAGTTTGTTAATGATGGTGATTTTCGTTTGGATCATAATGCCGCTTGGTCGCTGACTTGTATTTAGAAATAGAATGCTAGAGATAGAATGCTAGAGATAGAATGCTAGAAATAGAATGTTAGAGATAGAATGCTAGAAATAGAATGTTAGAGATAGAATGCTAGCGTTAGATTGTTAAAGTTTGTTTTGCCGGTGCAGTTCCCGGTGACGAATCTGGACGTTCTGGTAGCTACCAGTAAAATAGTCGCCCAGCCGTTCAGCCATATATACTGAACGATGTTGGCCGCCGGTGCAACCAATGGCGATGGTGATATAGCTACGATTATTGTGCTCGAATAGTGGCAGCCACTTTTCCAGGTAGTTTTTTATGTCGTTAAACATCTCTTCTACTTCACCCTGTTTGGCTAGAAACTCAATGACTGCTTTATCCTGCCCAGTTAATAATCTCAGCAGGGGATCCCAGTGAGGGTTGGGGAGAATGCGGATATCATAAACAATATCCGCATCGACTGGAATGCCCTGTTTGAATCCAAACGATTGGAACAGGATAGAAATTCCCGGACCCTGTTTTTCAACCAACCGGGATTTAATGGTCGTGCGTAATTCATGCAAGCTCATACTGCTGGTATCAATTGTCAGCGTGGCAATATCGGCGATGGGCTCCAGTATTTTACGCTCATTGACGATGGCTTCGGTGAGTGCCGTATGTTTATCACTGAGTGGATGACGACGACGTGTTTCGCTGAAACGCTTAATCAGTTTTTCACTATCGGCATCTAAAAACAGGATATCAACACTGAGGTCTTCAGGCTTGTTTTGAAACAGTTCTACCAGATTGGATAAATCATTGCTGGCATTGCGGGCGTCAATACAAATAGCAACGTTATCGTGCTCGCGGGCGTCACTGTTTTGCAGGTACGAAACAACCTCTAGAATCAATACGACGGGAAGATTATCGATACAGTAGTAGCCTTCATCCTCCAGCAGGTTAAGGGCAGTACTTTTCCCCGATCCGGAACGTCCACTGATAATAACAAGTTTCATTAATCCGGCCTTTAGTTATGTATTGTGTCTTAATTTAGGGGTTGGCTGTGGGTGGAACATTGTTCCACAATGTCCCCACATTATCCTGGAAAAAGCAGTTGATACCCAAAGCACTCGTTGTACTCACGGGGCAGGCCCTAGATTCAACTGCTTTTTCTAGGATTATGCTAAAGGCGGATCAAGATCCACCCTCCAGTTTATTTGCGACAGTACGCTAATGCTGGGCTGTAGCAATGGTAAAAAGGGACTTGCTATCCGTTGCTGAGCGCAGTTGTTGGCAATATTTTGGATCACTGAAAAGCTCAGCTAGCTTTGCCAGTACATTCAAATGCTCATCCAGCGCTTGCTCAGGGACCAATAGTACAAACATCACATCAACCGGCTGTCCATCAATTGCGTCAAAATCGACAGCCTGTTCCAGTTTGATCAGGCTGCCAATAATTGAGCTGCAATTTTTTATGCGGCAGTGGGGAATGGCAATGCCCTGTCCTAAGCCAGTGCTGCCTAGTCGCTCGCGGGCGATCAGGCTATCAAATAGCTGGTTGGGGTTCATAGATGGAAAATCTTCACAGATAAAGTGGGCAATATTTTCCATGATACGTTTCTTGCTGGCTCCCGGTGCGCCGCATAGGGTGCGACTGGGGCTGAGGATACTGTCTAATTGCATGAGTTACTACTTATGGGTAACTAACTACGTTGGTTAACGGGAAGCGGCCCCTTGTTTGCGACCGATAGTTTTTTCTTTGTGTTTGATCAGTTGTCTATCCAGTTTGTCAGTCAGTAAGTCGATAGCTGTGTACATGTCTTCAGACTCACAGGTTGCAAAGAGATCAGCCCCGGCTACATGTACCGAAGCTTCAGCTTTTTGGATTAGCTTCTCTACGGTAAGCGTGACGTCAGTGTTGGTTATATTATCGAAATGTCGTTGGAGTTTTGAGAGTTTGGTATTGACATAGTCACGTAAGGCTGGGGTGACTTCTACATGGTGTCCACTAACATTAACTTGCATACGATGCTCCTTCTTGTTTGTGGTAAATTGTTTGTGGTAAATTGCTTGCGGTAAATAAAGTACTCCTCTATAAGGGTACCCTGGTGTCGAATCTGAATTTAAGCCCAGACTCGGACGTTTTTATTAAATTAACAAACTATAGGTCTTATTATAGATCCAGATCAGCGTCTAGAAAAGGCTGCTTAGACTAGCCTTTTTCGCTCATTTGAAGGTGGAATCACCAATGATTCCCGGTATTTGGCTATAGTGCGTCGTGCTACCTTGATGCCCTGGTCACCTAAAAGTACGGTGATTTTATTGTCGCTAAGAGGTTTTTTGGGATTTTCCACAGCAATCAATTTTTTAATCAATGCTCTAATCGCCGTGGATGAACACTCACCACCAGTGTCGGTGCTGACGTGACTGGAAAAGAAGTACTTTAATTCGAAGATACCCCTTGGGGTATGCATGTACTTTTGGGTAGTCACACGCGAAATAGTCGACTCATGCATTTCAACCGCTTCAGCGATATCATGTAATATCAACGGTTTCATGGCTTCTTCTCCGTAGTCGAGGAAACCGCGCTGGTGTTCTACAATTTTAGTCGCCACTTTCAATAATGTTTCGTTGCGGCTCTGTAAACTTTTCAGGAACCAGCGGGCTTCTTGCAAATTGTCCCTGAGGTAGGTGTTGTCAGTACTGTTATCAGCACGTTTTACCAGGGCCGCGTAATCTGAGTTGATACGTAGCTTAGGGGCAGTGTCGGGGTTGAGTTCCACGGTCCAGCGGCCCTTGATTTTGCTCACAAAAACATCGGGGACGATATATTCAGTGGTCTCCGTGGAGATCGTCTCGCCAGGATTGGGGTTAAGGTTCTGGATTAGCTGTAAGACTTCTCGCAGCTGGGGTTCTTTCAACTTGCTGCGGCGCATGAGTTGAGCGTAGTCGCGATTGCCCAGCAAGTTAATATGCCGGGTGACAATATGCTTGGCTTCTTTTAACCAAGGGGTTTCCGCTGTCAGCTGGTTTAACTGAATAAGCAGACATTCCTGTAAGTTAGCGGCGGCTACACCGGGGGGGTCAAACTGTTGCACCTGGTGTAATACGGCAATGACCTCATCAAGCTCTATATCAGGGTATTCTGTAGTAAAACTGGCTAACAGTTCTTCAGGCGTTTGGGTCAGGCGACCGTTAGGGGCTAGCGCATCGATAATCGCTATGCCAATCAAGCGGTCAGTATCGGACATGCGGGTCAGGTTAAGCTGCCACCGTACGTGGTCCTGTAGTGATTCGGTAAGGCTGTTGCGGGACTCAAAATCAAAGTCGGAATTGGCGGATGAAGTGGGTGCTGGACTGCCACTGGATTGATAGATATCTTCCCACTGGGTATCGACGGCTAAGTCTGTGGGAATAGTCTCCTGCCAGTCACTATCGGAAGCGGGACCTTCAGTTTCGGTGGTTTCACTACTTTCAGCTTTTGAATCAGTATTTTTACTCAGGTCGACCAGCTCTGGTTGGGTATCGGTTTCTGGGGTGTGATCGGGTTCAGTATCCTCGTTAACGTCGAGCATGGGGTTGCTTTCCAGTGCTTGCTGGATTTCCAGTTGCAAGTCGAGTGTGGATAGCTGCAGTAATTTGATGGCCTGTTGCAGCTGCGGTGTCATCGTCAGTTGCTGGCCAATTTTAAGCTGGAGTGTTTGTTTCATAGGCTACTTATCATTACCCATAATGCATATCTCATACTGCTACTCGTTCCATTAGTGCTAATGGGCTGGATTTTGAGATATGGGTTTGATTGAAAACGTATATTTAGTGTAGCGATGGAGTTTCCCACACGCAATCAATATACCGCTTTTGCGGAAAACTCCCACATTTTCACAGTACAAATTGGTGCCCAAGGTAAACATCGCGAACTTTTTGGTTGTTTAGCACGGTATGTGGATCACCCTCAGCGATAATGTGGCCCTCGCCAACAATATAAGCTTTTTCACATATATCGAGGGTTTCGCGTACGTTATGATCCGTAATCAAGACGCCAATGCCCATTCCCTTGAGATGGTTAATAATATGCTTGATATCACTGACGGAAATGGGATCAACGCCAGCAAAGGGTTCATCTAAGAGTATAAATGAGGGCTCTGTAGCCAGTGCTCGGGCAATTTCAACGCGCCGACGCTCGCCTCCGGAAAGGGCCATGCCCAGGCTGTTGCGAATATGGGTGAGATGGAATTCCTGTAACAGGTGCTGCCGTTTTTCCTTGCGCTGTTGGCGGCTCAGCTCGCTACGGGTTTCGAGGATAGCGCTGATATTGTCCTGTACCGAGAGTTTGCGGAAGATTGAGGCCTCCTGAGGTAAATAACCCAGGCCTTTGCGCGCACGACCATGCATGGATAGTCTGGTTAAATCTTGGTCATCAAGAAGAACCTGACCCTTATCGGCGGTGATGATACCGACAATCATGTAAAAACAGGTGGTTTTGCCGGCTCCGTTGGGGCCGAGCAAGCCAACCACTTGACCACTATTCACTTGTAGAGAGACATCCTGTACTACGGGGTGGCCCTTATAGGCCTTGGCCAGATTATTGGCTGTCAGCGTTGGCATTACTTTCCTTGAGCTTGTCTTTATTAGCAGAGAGTACAGCGGATTCATTATCGTCGTTGTTACCTTTTGACGCCTCTTCAGATTTGTTATTAGCTGGCATGAATACCATGGTCACTGGGGTATCACCGCCGTTGGCGTTAACCCTTTCTGTGGCCGTATTGTATTCAATTCGTTTGCCGCTAACCGTTGCACCATCCTGTTCAATAGTGGCATTACCAGCCAGTATCAGGGTTTCATTCCTTAGCTCATAATTGATGGTATTGGCCTGCGCCTTGACGGGTTCTTTGTTCGGAGTAGATTGTTGTTGGAATTTGGCGGGTTTACCGATAGCGACGATTTTAGTGGCCTTGCGATTTTTACTGTGAATAATGATGTGATCGCCGTTAATTAACAGCGATCCCTGAGTCATCACTACATTGCCAAAGTATTCCGTCTGTTCGCCATTTGCGAGCGATTTTTGGGTGGCGCGATCCGACTGGATATTAATTGGCTGCTGGTTATCTTCGGGTAAAGCCCAGCTGGACATAGCAATACCAGTCAATATCGTCACAGTAACTATTCTGCTTGCCAGCCATGCGGGGGAATCAGTGTTCATCATCGTAAAGCACGCCTTCATACTGACCGCGAACCTGCTCTAACAGGTCAATGGTTTTTGTTTGTAAGTCAGCTCGTAAGCCTACCGCCCGGGTAAATCCGTTTGGGTTCAGCAGTGTAACGGGCTTGTTAGTTTTGGCCAGCTTTTTATTGGGAAAGACAACTAATTGTGGTGTTTTTAAAATGATTTCCTGGTCAATGCTGGAGATGATGACGCGTTGTTGCAGATCAACTTTTACTTCGCCATTGTAGACAACGCCCGATTGCGAGCTAATAGTCCATACCAGCGCACCCTCTTGGTACAAATTAAAAACCGGCTCCTTAAGATTGGCACTATTATCTTTAGGGTTGTGCTCCACGGATGGACTAGCCATCGTGAAATCCAGCATGCCCTGTTTATCAAATTGGGTACTTCGAATATTGGTCAGATAATAATCCGGAAGAGTGTCATTACTTTGTTCAAGGCCAAGAGTAGGGGGGGTGCCGGTCTCTGAATAGGCGAGTAGAAAGGTTAACAACATCACTACTGCCAAGCAGGCAAACGTCGTATTGATCACTCTTGTGCTGAGCTGCGAGACCATAAGCTAAAAGATTATTTTCCCTGCTGGGTTGTTGAATTTGGAAAACATAGAGTTCAGAAGGATTATCCTAGAAAAAGCAGTTGAATCTACTGCGGACGTCTAATGCATTGAATCTAGAACTTTTTTTGAAAATTTTGACCTCACCGTATGGGTGATACTGCTTTCGACCAAAATTTTCAAAAAAAGCTCTACCTTCAACACCTTAGACGCCCTCGCTACGATTCAA
>JAZFYA010000322.1:0-3622 GCA_036443315.1 Pseudomonadales bacterium | reverse complement strand
ACAATTTCTGAAGGCCCGGCAATCATATCCAGCCCCACTTGACCAAAAACTTGTCGCTTGGCGGTGGCTACATAAATATTGCCGGGTCCAACAATTTTATCAACTTTCGGAATGGTGTCCGTGCCATAAGCCAGCGCGGCAATAGCTTGGGCGCCACCGATTTTAAATAGTCGGTCAACACCCGCGATGGCTGCCGCCGCCAAGACAATAGGGTTAATGTCACCACCTGGCATCGGACTGGTCATAATAATCTCTTCAACACCCGCCAGCTTGGCTGGAATCACACCCATCAACACAGTCGAGGGGTAGGCTGCCTTGCCGCCGGGCACATAAACTCCGACTTTTTCCAGCGCGGTAATTTGCTGACCCAGCACAGTGCCATCAGCTTCGGTATAGGACCAGGAATGTTGTTTTTGGTGCTGGTGGTAACTGCGAATTCGTTCAGCGGCGGCTTCTAGCGCTTGGCGCTCTGCGGTGGAAATTATCTCCAGAGACTGGGCAATTTGCTGGGCAGGTACTTCCAACTCGGTTATGGAGGTGGCCTGCATACGATCAAAACGGTTGGTGTAACTCAGCAACGCCTGATCACCCTTGACTCTAACCGCATCGATAATTTTATCGACAATGCCCACTACGGTTTTATCAGACACGGACTCCCAGGCAAGCAGTGCGCTCAACTGCACATCAAAATCGCCCTGATTGGCATCCAGTTTGGCAACCGACACAGATCTGGTCATCTTAGACCCCAGCCTCCACCGCTTCGCGCAGGCCATCGATCAGTTGCTGGATACGCTGGTGTTTGCGCTTCATCGCCGCACGATTGACCACTAAACGGGAACTGATAGCGGCGATGACATCCAATGGCTCCATGCCGTTAGCCTTCAATGTATTACCGGTATCGACAATATCGATAATCATATCAGCGAGGTTCATTAACGGAGCCAATTCCATCGCACCATAGAGTTTGATGATATCTGCCTGAATACCTTTTTCCGCGCAATACCGTTTGGCAACATTAACGAATTTGGTGGCGATACGAACTCGCCCTTGAGGTAATTTCTTGCCGACCAATCCTGCCGTCATTAACCGGCATCTGGCAATATTTAAATCCAGCGGTTCATAGAGATCAGCGCCGCCCGCTTCTAACAACATATCTTTGCCCGACACGCCCATATCCGCTGCGCCATGCTGTACATAAGTGGGCACATCGGAACCACGAATCACCAACAGGCGTACATCAGGCTGATTGGTATCAAATATTAGCTTGCGACTCTGATTAATATCTTCTGCAGGCGTTATACCTGCCGCCGCTAGCAAGGGCAGAGTTTCCTTTAAAATACGGCCTTTGGTTAAGGCGATAATAACGTGTTGGTCCATAATGCTATTGTTTTGTGTTAGTTTTGTGTTAGCTTCGTATTAGCTACGTGTTAATTTCGCGTTAGCTTCTTGTCTATTAATCTGGGAGACGGCGAATCTTTGCCCCCAGTAATTGCAATTTTTCTTCAATACATTCATAACCGCGATCAATATGGTAGATACGATCAATCACCGTTTCCCCTTCGGCCACCAAACCGGCAATAACCAGGCTGGCTGAGGCGCGCAAATCCGAAGCCATCACCGGCGCCGATTGTAGCTTATCTGTACCAGTAATAATCGCCGTATTACCCTCAATAGAAATGTTAGCACCCATACGATTCATTTCCTGGGTCTGGCTCAAACGGTTTTCAAATACCGTTTCGGTGACCGAACAAACACCCTTGGCAATTGCATTCATCGCGGTAAACTGTGCCTGCATATCCGTGGGGAAGGCCGGATACGGTGCGGTTTTGATGTTCACCGCCAAGGGCCGACGACCTTCCATATCCAGCTCAATCCAATCTTCGCCGAGGGTTATTTTGGCCCCCGCCTCTTCGAGTTTTACCAATACTGCTTCCAGAATATCCGACCGTGTATCTTTCAATTTAATACGGCCACCAGTAGCCGCCGCAGCGACCAGATAGGTTCCCGTCTCAATGCGATCCGGCATCACTAAATAGGTACAGCCGTGCAATTTTTCCACCCCTTTGATAGTGATCGTCGCCGTACCGTGACCATCGATGTTGGCACCCATGGCAATCATGCAATTGGCGAGATCAACCACCTCCGGTTCACGAGCGGCATTTTCGATCACCGTGGTGCCTTCAGCCAATACCGCCGCCATCATAATATTTTCGGTGCCACCGACAGTAACGGTGTCCAATAAAATATGCGCGCCCTTTAGACGACCATCAACCCTAGCTCGGATATAACCTTCTTCGACATCCACTGTGGCGCCCAGCGCTTCTAGGCCACGCAGGTGCAAATCCACTGGACGACTACCTATCGCGCAACCACCGGGAAATGATACATTGGCTTCACCAAAGTGCGCCAGCATAGGACCCAACACCAAAATTGATGCCCGCATGGTTTTAACCAATTCATAGGGAGCGGTTAACTTCTGAATGGTATTGGCATGGACTTCAATACTAAGCTTTTCATCAATAACAACATCCACCCCCATACAACGCAGCAACGCAATCATCGTGGTGACATCGTGCAAATGCGGTAGATTGCAAATGGTTACTGGTTCATCGGACAATAATGTCGCCGCCAGAATGGGCAGCGCTGAGTTCTTGGAACCCGAGATACGGATTTCTCCGTCCAGCTTTCTGCCACCACTTATTACCAGTTTATCCATCAGGAACTGCCTATTTTTAAAATTTTCAATATAACAACAATCATATACCCAAAGCGATTGAAATTTAGGTTTTACCCCCTGTGTCAGGATAGATGTCGCCCTTTTTGTTTATGGCAAGTTGTTCATGGCAAGGCGTTTGAACGCAGGAAACTGTCAATATTTCACGTTCAAACTGTCAAGTTCAAACAACACAGCCATGGGCAAAAAGGGGGTGTGACGTGCATGGATGCACTAATGCCGCAGGCGCATGGATGCGCAGGAGCGGCCTATAACACCTAAATTTCAATCGCTTTGGGTATAGTGAACCGTTAAATTGAACCATTAAACAGAACCGTTAAGCTGCTGCCATTCACTACAGGTATAGGTTTTTATATTGATCGCATGCACATTGCCATTGGCAATTTGCGAATTTAAACCAGCATAGACCAACTGTTGTTTTTTAACGGCATTCAACCCCTCAAACACATCGCCCACCACAGTAATATCAAAGTGGCTGCCATCACTAGTGACTTCAATATCACAGTCTGGCAAGTGGGATTGTAGTATTTGTTTCACTTCATCATTTTGCATAGTCACTATTCATCAGGCCGTATGGGTATAATTTCATGCAACGGGCCATGGAGCCGGCATCTGCAGCTATCCAACAAACCTTCGCAGAAACTGGCGATTAAGGGAGAGGCGGAGAATTGTACGTAAATCGTCGATGAATAGCGAGAGACTATCTGACGCCTCGGTCACAAACAGCGCTGGAATTTACTCGATGCTTTTGTGTCTAGATACGAATGGCACTGACTTAAGGGCAGCGCTGTTAACGGCTTGCGACCGTAGTATCCCGCCGCCACCCTCGGTAGTCTAACCCCTCACTCGGTTGGAACCCCACGCCCTGGTGAGGGGTTAGACTACCGA
>JAZFYA010000321.1:0-6638 GCA_036443315.1 Pseudomonadales bacterium | reverse complement strand
TCGGTAGTCTAACCCCTCACCAGGGCGTGGGGTTCCAACCGAGTGAGGGGTTAGACTACCGAGGGTGGCGGCGGGATACTACGGTCGCAAGCCGTTAACAGTGCTGCTCTTAAGTAAGTGCCATTCGGGTAAGAATTAATTCGATACGACCCCTGTATCACAGAAACAAGCATTACTAAAAATAAATCGTTAAAAACCCTGCGTTATTTTTATCGTTGAGTTTTTTTGAGATGCTGACTGTTTTCTTTACCTTTTTCCGGCGCCGAGCTTGTTTATCTAAATGGTAAACAAAGTAGTACCCGTAGCCGCTATGCTTGAAGATTAAAGCGTGAGGCAATACGCTCTTGAATACTGGCGTGGTCTAACGCCTCAGGTGTTTTAGCCAGCGTGGCACGAATAGCGTTTAACCAACATAGACCCTACAGGAGAATACGGACTCATCCATCAGTAGGGTCTTCTCAATCCATTGGCGGTAGTGTTTGCAGTGCTTGCCGCTGGGGTGATCGATACCACCAACAAAGCTGCGGCGTACACAGTGAGAAACAACGTGGTAGTACGGTATGCCTTAAATGGAGATAAGTCCCTTCCTTGAGCGGGTTATCGTCCAATCCTTTGATCGATTGATGGCTTGCTATGTCAGTGAGGGGCTGGTAGGTTGTTAATTGTAGAGTATGTGTTCCAGCTCAACTCGACCACGGTAGGCAATGCATGGGAACTGTAACAAATATTTTTAAAGTGAAATTCTCTGTCGGGGATTTGGTTCACCATCGCCTTTTCGATTACCGTGGCGTCATTGTAGATGTGGATCGAAATTTTCAGGCAACAGACGAGTGGTACGAAACGATCGCAAGATCTCGTCCTCCAAAAAATAAGCCTTGGTACCATGTGTTAGTTCATGGAAAAATATATTCAACCTACGTGGCTGAACAAAATTTAGATCCTGATAATAGTGTCGATCCCATCATGCATCCTATGCTTAATCACTTCTTTTCGACATTCGACAATGGGAAATATGTTAGCAATAAACCAGTGAATTAGGTTGATAACGCCTAATATAGTGTTGAACTAAACCGCTTCGCGGCTGCTCCCATAATTCTAACACATTGTATATATCTATTAACGGCTATGTGCTGTTGTCCTGAGTTTAGGCTGTTGCCTTCTAGGGTATAACTCAGTGGACTGAGAGGCGCCAGTTTTAGATGCCCGAGTATGAAAGATAAGGAGCAATGCTAATTTAAGCTAAGCGTGTGTTAGTGAAATAGCAAAAAGGAATAGCCAGCTAACAATCAGTCATCATACAAGCTGCTAGACTTTAAAAACTCTAACGCTTAATTGAGGTAATGATGTGTTTACTTCGTTCAGTGAAGGTTATACCCAAAGCGATTGAAATTTAGGTGTTCTGAGCCCTGTTAACAAAACCAAAATAAGCATGATCAATACTAGAAGGGACATTTAGTGATGATAGAAACATTATTTGATAAATACGGTGGATTTACCACGTTTAGCGCCCTGGTTACTAATTTCTACCAGAAAGTACTGGACTCTGACCAGTTGGCCCCTTATTTTGAGGGTGTTGATATGGATTCCTTGATGACTCACCAAACCAACTTTCTTGCCAAAGCGTTGGGCGGCCCGGATAAATACGACGGGCGAGATCTGGTGAAAGCCCATGCACGCTTCAATATCTCGCTATTAAATTTCCAGGAAGTTGTTGAACTGCTAGAAGAGTCTCTTGAGGAGGGAGGTGTGGAGTCAGAGGATATTAATACAATAATTTCTTTAGTTAATAATCTTCAAAGTCAGATTGTTAACGATTAATTATTTGCTTAAGCGTCTATGACATATTACGGATATATATGCACTCGCTGCTTTCTGAACTATTAAATGACCTGGATCTTGGCGTTGGAATTTGCGACACCGAGACCTTGAGTTTTTTGGAATATAACGGAACGCTATCAAATTGGCTCAATTTGTTGGGTGACGCTAAAACACTGGCTGACTGTATTTCTGCAGCCGATTTAAAAAGACTTCAGAAATCTATTGATAAACGCCGTAAGTTCCGCTTCAAACTACAAGTCCCTTCGACTGCCAGCCAAAGAATGGAAACAATAGAATTCAATACCAAAATACAAGAGTCTGCCGATAACAAGACTTATCTAGTTATTCAAGGTATTGTCAATAATAGCGAGGCTGAAATTCAAAGGTTAATCAATAATTACGATGAGCTGGTGGGAAAAAGTAAGTTACTGCTGCTAGACGAGACAAAAAAAGCTGAGGCGGCTAATTATGCCAAGTCAGAATTTTTAGCGACTATGAGCCATGAAATCCGTACGCCTATGAATGGCGTATTGGGTATGCTTGGTTTATTACTGAAGACAGAACTAACAGAAGACCAAAAACGAAAAGCTGTAATAGCACAGTCAAGTGCTGAGTCCCTGCTTTCTATCATCAATGATATTCTTGATTTTTCCAAAGTGGACGCAGGCAAGCTAACGCTTGAAATTTTGGATTTTAACCTGCGAGCCCTTATTGATGATTTCGTTGACGCGATGGCACAACGCGCTCAAGAAAAAGGTTTAGAGCTTGTGGTGGATGTTACCGAAATCGAACACTCCATGGTAAGAGGTGATTCAGGGCGCTTGCGTCAGATTCTGACAAACCTGGTAAGTAATGCCATCATGTTTACCGAGGCAGGTGAGATTGTTATCCGTGCAGGGTTAAAAAGTACGGGAGATTCCCAGCTGGTTCTCTCTTGCTCTGTTGCCGATACGGGCGTGGGTATACCCCAGGATAAGCTATCAACACTGTTCGATCCTTTTTCCCAGGTCGACGCCTCTACAACCCGGCAATACAGTGGCACTGGCTTGGGACTGGCGATAGTTAAGCAACTCTGCGGGATGATGGGCGGCAGTGTGGGGGTGACCAGTGAGCCGGGGAAGGGTAGCCTGTTCGAATTCAGTATGGTGTTGCAGGAGAGCGATCAATCACAAAAAGTCCTGCCTACCGTTGATATCCATGAGGTTCCGATATTGATTGTAGACGATAGTGTCACTAACCGTGATGTTCTGCGAGGTCAGCTGGAGCATTGGGGTGCATATGTCACCGAAGCGCATAGTGGTCCTGACGCGCTGCAGATCCTTAATAAGCAGTACTGTGATGATGTGCATGTTAGTCAACATAGTGGTTCCGTTAATCAATCCTTTGCGGTGGCTTTCCTGGATATGCAAATGCCAGATATGGATGGCAGAATGCTGGGCAAAATGATTCGACAAGATCATAGATTTGACAATATACATTTAATACTGATGACATCGATGGCATCACAAGGTGACGCCAAATATTATGCCGATCTGGGCTTTTCTGGGTACTTTTCTAAACCTGCAACCACCCATGACCTGTTTGGAGCCCTGGCGGTAATGCCTACTAACGAAGATACCTTTGATAAAACCAATCCCATCGTCACGCACGAATATTTGGAAACCTTAGAGCATGAAACCAACTCAATGCAAGGGGCTAACATTCTGTTGGTGGAAGATAGCTTCATGAATCAGGAAGTTGCGCTCAGTATGTTGGAAGACTTTGGCATTATTGGTGATGTAGCTGCCAATGGTCTAGAAGCCATTAGCGCCCTCAAGCAAAGGCAAACCCTTGGGCCGTATCAATTGATTTTGATGGATTGTCGAATGCCAGAGATGGATGGCTATGAGGCAACAAGGCGTATTCGTCAGGGGCAAGCAGGTAGTCAGTTCTGTCAAATACCTATCATTGCATTAACGGCAAACGCAATGATAGGTGATAAAGAAAAATGTATTGCAGCTGGCATGAGTGATTACCTTTCAAAACCCATTGATCAAGATGAGTTGGAGAATACAATTCGTCGATGGTTGCGCTAGATTCTAAAAAGGATTGTAACTAGAAAATTGTGAATAACTTGCGTTATCAATAATAGGAAAAACAAGCAGGATAAATCTGTAGGTTTAGAGCGTATAAAATTAAGGGCGTGATAAATAATCTCAGAGATTTCGAATTCAACACCGCTCACTTCTCTATTGCAGCAACCTGAGCCATGCTGATTAAAGGAATTCCCACACGACTATCCATCACCGTTCGTGGTTGCCTGTCGAATAAATAAAAGCCCAGAAACCCAGGCTTTTATTAGTTTAATGCTTAGCTTTTAACTCCAACCGCTTTCTATGCAATACCGGCTCTGTATAACCGTTAGGTTGTGCACAACCTTCAAACACCAATTCGCAAGCTGCCTGGAAGGCGATACTGCTGTCAAAATCCGGCGCCATATTTTGATAAGCGGAATCACTAACATTTTGTTGATCAACCACCGCCGCCATGCGCTGCAGTGTTTCCAGCACTTGTTCTTTACTGCAGATATTATGACGCAGCCAGTTAGCGATATGTTGACTGGAGATACGCAGGGTGGCGCGATCTTCCATCAGTCCGATGTTGTTAATGTCAGGCACTTTGGAACAACCGATACCTTGATCGATCCAGCGGACAACGTAACCGAGAATGCCCTGGGTGTTGTTATCCAGTTCTCTTTGAATATCGATAGTGCTGAGCGGCTGGTCGCCTAATAGTGGAATCGTCAGAATGTCATCGACACTGGCGCGGCTGCGGCTGCGTAATGCTTCCTGCTGGGTTTGCACATTCACTTGATGGTAGTGCAAAGCGTGCAGTGTGGCGGCGGTGGGCGAGGGTACCCAGGCGGTATTGGCGCCGGCATTGGGGTGGCCAATTTTAGCTTGCATCATTTTTGCCATATTGTCTGGCTCCGGCCACATGCCTTTACCGATTTGGGCTTTGCCCGGTAAACCGCAGGCTAAACCTAAATCTACATTTTGGTCTTCATAGGCGCCAATCCAGGTCATGGTTTTTAGTTGCGCTTTGGGTGCGAAGGGGCCTGCTTCCATACTGGTATGGATTTCGTCGCCGGTACGATCAAGGAAACCGGTATTAATAAACACTATCCGCTCTTTGGCGGCGCGGATACAGGCTTTTAAATTAACTGAAGTGCGGCGCTCTTCATCCATAATGCCGATTTTTAGTGTGTTGCGCGGTAGCGTTAGTGCATCTTCAATGCGGCTAAATAATTCATCAGTGAAGGCGACTTCTTCAGGGCCGTGCATTTTTGGTTTTACGATATTGATGCTGGCGGCGCTGGAATTGTTGATGTCGTTGTTATTGTCGTTTAAATCGTGGATGGCCGCTAGCGATGTCATCATGCCGTCGAGAATGCCCTCGGGGATTTCATTGCCGTCTTTATCGATAATCGCTGGGTTGGTCATCAGATGGCCAACATTGCGTACAAACAACAGGCTGCGACCTTTTAAGCGTAGCGTGGAGCCATCAGCGCGACTATAGGTTCGATCAGGATGCATTTTACGGACAATGGTTTTACCGCCTTTTTCTAAGGATTCTTGTAAATCCCCTTTCATCAATCCCAACCAGTTGCGGTAAGCCAGTGCTTTATCCTCGGCATCTACTGCGGCGATGGAATCTTCGCAGTCCATTATGGTGGTGAGTGCGGCTTCCAGCACAATATCGTTGACCCCGGCTTTATCGTCTTTGCCGATAGGGTGATTGCGATCAATGTGGATTTCGATATGCAGGTTGTGGTGTTTTAACAGCACGGTGCTGGGCGCTTCGGCCGTGCCCCGATAAGCAAGCCATTGTGCGTTTTCGGCCAATGGGGTGGTGCTGCCATCGCTTAAGTCAACGGTGAGTTCTCCGTTAATAATATGATAACGGGTCGCTGCATGGTGTGATCCCGTTGCCAGCGGTGTGGCTTGGTCCAGGAACTGGCGGCCGTAGGCAACGACTTTATTCCCGCGCAGCGGATTGTAAGCGCTGGTTTTTTCCGCACCGTCTTGTTCGGCAATAACGTCCGTGCCATAGAGCGCATCGTATAAACTACCCCAGCGGGCATTGGCGGCATTGAGCGCAAAGCGAGCATTGGTAATGGGCACCACTAATTGTGGCCCGGCCTGCTCGACGATTTCCGGTTCAACATTGTGGGTAGTGATCTGGAAGTCTTCGCCCTCTGGTACCAGATAAGCGATGTCGGTTAGAAATTGTTTATAAGCAGCGGCATCGTGTCGACCTTTTTGTTGGCGATGCCATTCATCAATTTGTGCTTGCAGTTGATCGCGCTTTGCCAGCAATGCCCGATTTTTCGGCGCCAGATCATCGAGGATTTGTTCCAGCGATTGCCAGAAGTCGTCGGGCTCGATACCGGTGCCGGGAATGATGTCATCATTGACCAGTTTGTAGAGCACTGCCGCAATGTGCAGTCCACCTTGTTGAATGCGCTGGGTCATAGTTGTAACGCCTTATGATTAGTTCAGGGTTTAGTTTAGTGTTTAGTTCAGTTCAGCAAGGGGAATTCGTCTTGGACAGCCTCCTGGGGTATTAACTCATGTTGCGGAGACGTCAAAGATTTAGCTAGTGCCCATCCATAAATTGAAAAATATCACGTAATCGTCATTCCCGCGTAGGCGGGTGTCGTTAAAGCCTTCCGCTTCTCACTTACCGTCGTCATTCCCGCGCACGACTGCAAGGATGCAGGAGGTAGAACGAATCAGGAGACAGAGTCGAGGCGGGAATCCAGGACGACGAAGTCAACC
>JAZFYA010000320.1:0-15142 GCA_036443315.1 Pseudomonadales bacterium | reverse complement strand
TCTAGCCACCCTCGGTAGTCTAACCCCTCACCAGGGCGTGGGGTTCCAACCGAGTGAGGGGTTAGACTACCGAGGGTGGCGGCGCGATACTACCGTCGCAAGCCATTAACAACACCGCCCTTAAGTAAGTGCCATTCACCTCTCACCCCTTAATTATCAACGCTAATTCTTATACCAGCGGCTATTGCCAACGGTGCCAACGTAATTGCCAGTGCTAAAAAGGCCCCCAAAATTGCCAGCTGCCCCAGATAATCAAAACCATTGACCGCCGCCTGCACTGTGCTTACCCCAAAAATCAGTACGGGAATATAAAGCGGCAATATAATCAACGACAACAGCAAGCCCCCTTTTCTTAACCCCACGGTCAAACCCGCCCCTATGGCACCTATAAAACTTAACGTAACAGTCCCAACGCCCATACCACAGAACAAGGCCAACATACCCGTTGTGGGAAGTTGCAACAGCAGTGCCAATAGCGGCGACATCAACGTGAGCGGGAGCCCGGTAAGCAACCAGTGAGCAAACGTTTTGGCCATCACCTGCAAGTACAAAGGCGCCGGACTGAGGATCATCTGCTCCATACTGCCGTCATCATAATCGTGGAGGAATAGGGTATCGCTAGATAATAAGCAGACCAACAGCGCCACAACCCACAAAATCCCGGGGGCTAATACCGACAGCTGCTTGGGATCGGGGCCAACTCCCATGGGAAACAGAGAGCAGACGATTAAAAAGAACGCCAGAGGATTAAAAAAGTCGCTACACCGTCGATAGGCTAACAGTAAATCCCTATGCAAAGTTGCGGTAAACGCTGTCAACAAGGAAACGGATACGGGGAGTTGCGCCATTACTGATCACCCAAACGGATAGGGTGGATAGTCTGGCTAATGGCCAATTCGTGATGAGTAGTCAATATCACACTCCCACCCTGCTCGACATAGTGTTCAATCCAGCCCTCCAGATCAGCAACACCCTGCTTATCTATTGCGGTAAAAGGCTCATCCAGAATCCATAGACTCGGCCGCCCCAAAAATAACCGGGCCAAACCCACCCGGCGCTGCTGCCCCGCCGATAGCGTAAAACAGGGCATATCTTCATAGCCGTATAGACCTGTGCGCTTAAGCGCCAACATGATAACTTGATGGGCATCATTCTCGACCCCCTTGATCCCCACATGCCAGGCAAGATTCTCCCTGGGCGTTAACGCCGCTTTCACGCCCGCACTATGACCGATGTAAAGTAGTTGTGAGAAGTATTCGGCACGCACTTTTTTAATCGTCTCTCCCTGCCACAGTATCTCACCACTATAACGGGAGGATAAACCACAGAGTGCGCGCAATAGTGTGGTCTTGCCGCTGCCATTAGGGCCTTCTACCTGATAGATATTCCCCGCCACGACACTAAGGTTCAGCTGGTTTACCAAGATTCGGCCATCGCGCTCACAACAAAGATCAATGGTCTGCAAGAGTGGAGTCACAGGGGGTATTAGCCTTTACTCGTTAGACACTGTCAAAATAACAGCAAAGTTATAGGTATTGTTGTCGCTATACTATAGATGAATAGACTATACCGCCGATACAGCCACTATCCGCACTGGCCGCACTGGCCGCACTGGATGCAGCCTTATTTGCAGCAGCTGCGTGCGCATAAAGCCGCTATTATATACAAAATTTGGCGAGTTACCTTATGACGGCAATATTAGGTAACCCGATCCAGCAAATTGCTCCGCAGGTTAGCCCATCGGTGGAGCAGCTGCTCAGGCAAATAACTCAAACCATGACCCCGTCGGTAGATACCTTAATCAATCAACTACTGCCACTAAAGCCCAGTGGCGGTATCAGCCTGTTAGCTGCCGCCAAAGCGGGTGTTATCGAAGCGGTGGTTCTGTCTAACTCTCCACTGATCAAATCTTCCAATGGCGAAGCCCAGATTAAGGTCACCCTTAGTGTCGACAAACAACAGTACGAATTAAGCAGCAAATTACCACTACCGATTGGTGCGCGAGTGCTGTTAAAAGTTGCTGGTAATAATTTAGCCGTGTTATTGAACATTGTCGATACAACAACAGGCGATGCCACAAAAACCGCTGCAACAACCCGCTATAATGGGCAAACAACGATCCATAGGCTACTCACTTCACAGCAAATAAGCACGTCTTCGGCAACGGCAAGCAACCGTTCAAACACTAACAGTCCAGGCAACATCACCGCCACAGTTCAACAGACAATCGAGCAGGCAGTACGACAAACACTGCCACAACAACAAGCGCTAAAAATAATGCTGCCATTATTGCAGCAAATTGTTCAGCAACCACCACAATGGCCAAAAGAATTAACCCAAAATATCAGCCATTTGTTAAAGCAGTTTCCCACCTCCGAACAAATGCAGCAGCCTCTACCACTAAAACAGGCGATTAAAAATAGCGGGCTATTTTTTGAAGCGAAACTGGCTCAACCATCAGCGCGTCTAGTGAAACAAGGACACGGGCAAGCGACCACCAGACTGGACGGCACGGAAACTAGACCTGACATTAAGTCGGATATAAAAGGCATGATGCAAAGTATTATCCCACAGATAGAAAAGGCATCTGGTAGCAAACTCTCTCCTACGTCTGTCATACAACCCGCTATCCCAACCGACGTTATCCCGACCTATACTGACAAACCCACCGAACGACAGATCGCAAGCGCAACACAGACTGCTAGCAGAGCCAGCACCGACCAGAATCTGGATGTGCAATTGCGGCAACTGGGCCGACAACTAATGGCCAGTATTGCCCGCACTCAATTAAACCAACTGGAAAGCTTAGGCATTAGAAAACAAAACAGCACCGACAACCAGGGACCCATTAATAGCTGGAATCTGGAAATTCCGATTGTACATGGCAATCAAGTCGATAACCTGCAACTGCGAATTAAGCAACAGGAGCAAGAAGCAACAGGGAAGGAAAAACAGGATCAGCAAAAACTGTGGGCGGTGACACTAAACTTCGACCTCCATAACCTTGGCAAAATGAATGTGCAACTTAAGATTATCGGCAATACTGTCGCCGCGATAATTTGGTCACAATTGGAACAGACCCACCGGGAAGTCAAACAACAAATCCAGGATCTCAAAAAAAATCTGCAAAAAGTAGGGGTTATCGTTAAACAGGTTGACTGCCAGTTAGGGCTTCCACCCAAAGCTAACACACCCCTCTATCACCAATTAGTGGATGTAAGAACATAGATGAAAAAAAATAACGACAGCAACGATAAAAAAGCCGTAGCACTGTCTTATGATGGCCAAAACGCCCCTGCAGTTACCGCAGCAGGTAGTGGTGATCTGGCGCAGCAAATTATTGAAATTGCCCGCCAGCACGGCATACCTCTGTTTGAAAACGAAGCATTGTTAACGTTGTTAGTTGACATTGGTGTTGGTGAAGAAATCCCAGAAACACTGTATCTGTGTATTGCGCAAGTCATCGCCTTTGCCTATAAAATTCAAGGGAAATTTCCTGAGGGTTGGGATCCAGACAAAGGCGAGAGGGGCTTGATTCAGTTATAAAAAAACTGCATCAGAGGATGAAATAACGTTGCTAAAACAGGGTCACCCTGTTTTAGCAACGTTGTTTTTCTCACGCTGTAAAAGGGCCATCAAACCTGCTTCAGCTTCAGACAAACCACAACGATCAACCAACTGTTTAGCATCAGCACCATTCTCAACCATCGAAGCGGCCTGATTAAATGGCAGGAAGTCGATACTACAGGTTTCAAGTTGTTGTTGTTTTTCTATCGTGCCTTTGAGTTTTTTCTCAGTATTAATTAGGCGTTGACCCACACCAATAGCGGCATTGTTATTCACGACAAGGTCATGATGCAGAGATTTAATTTGTTGAGAAAGTTTTTCTTCAGTTAAAGACAAACGCTTATTTAGCCATACCGCATAAACCGATACCGCAACTGCCACAATAAATAGCCCTGAAATGGCAATCCACATAAACAACATAATTCTCTACTTTATTCCTTAATCATCAATCATAAAATCAACAAAGATTAAAACTCCTCAATTTCAGTCCACTCTTGCTCGGTCAACATTTTATCCAGTTCAACCAAAATCAACAGTTCATTGTTTTTGTTGCAAACACCCTGAATAAACCTAGCGCTTTCATCGTTACCTACATTTGGGGCGGTCTCAATTTCAGACTGGCGCAGGTAAACTACCTCGGCCACTGCATCCACCAAAATACCCACCACGTGGGTGTCGGCTTCAATAATCACAATGCGGGTATGATCAGTAACGTCCGCTTCAGCCAAGCTAAAACGGTGACGGGTATCGATAACCGTCACCACATTACCACGCAGGTTAATGATACCCAGTACATAGGCGGGAGCGCCGGGGACAGCTGCGATCTCGTTATAACGCAACACCTCTTGAACTTGCATTACATTGATGCCGTAGGTCTCACCATCCAGTCGGAAAGTCACCCACTGCAGCATTGGATCATCAGCGTTTTTTTCCGTATTTGTTACCATATACTTTTACCTTAAACTGCGCCCACAAACCGAGCGTCAATTATTAATCACCGCTATCTCATCACTATAGAGCATAGCACTAACTGTGCCATCATTGGGCGGGGTACAAGCGTTTAAATGTCAGGCTAGCGAAAAAATCACAGCGCAGTGCATACTACTTGTGCACGAACATTGAAAGTCTTCGACCAAAGCAGGATTGGACGTAAAGACCGTTTACAGGTGAGTATTTATACTAACCATCCTGTTGCAGAAACATAGCCGCTAACTGGCTCACATCCAGCAGTGCACACATGTGCTCCACTACTGTACCCGCTAACCAGGGACGCTTGCTACGCTCACCTCGCCAGCGGACATCATCAGGCTCCAAGGTAATGGCATTAGAGACTCTATCAACAGCTAACCCCCAATCCACGCCATTGATAGAAATCACATAGGCGAATTGATCAATCATCGACTCTGAATAGCGCTCAGGCATCACCACCTTGGCAGTATTAACCGTACGAATATTGTTATCTTTAACCTGTAACAACCCCATAAACCAATCAATTTGACCGAAGATAGGCGTCAAATCCCCGCTGATCGGATAAATTGTACCCAACTCCACCAGCGGTACGGCCAGGGTAAGTTCACCGACACTAAATAAGAGACACTCAAAACGCTGTTGCGCCCAACTGGGCCTGCCATTTTCTAGCCAAGACGTGGTTTCAATAGACTTTACTGAGCTTTCCAACTCCGCTTCAGGCTGCTGCTTTTCAAGCGTAGGTGGTGGTTCAACCACGGCGGGTTCGCTAGCTGGAACAGCTACCGCCGGGGGCTCAGGTTCTTTGATCTTCCCTTTAACGCTCTCATCAACAACTGGCGCTTCAACCTTCGGTTTAACCGTTGGCATTTTAAAGGCCAGCGGTTTGGCCGGTTCAGCATAGGACCGTTTTGATATCAGTGGTCTGCTACGAGGCATTGATTTAGGTAAAGTTGATTTAGTTGAAACGACTGTACCACCAACCATGGTTAAAGGGAGAACCACTTTTGCCAACAGCGGTCGATCATGATCTTTGGCTTCAACCTGCTCTACTCTTTCAGGAAGTCGGCTAATCTGAGCCTCAGGCGGTTCAGTTGCCTGGGCAAGCATCATATCCAGATAATTCTGCACCTCATCGTGTGCCTGATCCTGGTTTTTCGGGTGATTGTCGGAGGGGTCGTCTGCCATGTGCTACATCATTTGCCTAAGCTCGAAGACGTTGTTCCTGTTGTGTTAACAGAAATTTTAGCAGAGCTTTGTACGCACGAACACCCCTTGCTTCAGGCTCATAGAGTGAGGGGGGCACACCATGTTTACTGGCATCACGAAAGCGGGTATCTACCGGCACCATGGAAGCCCATATATTGTCGGGATAGGTATTTCTCAAGGTACGTAGCGTGGTGATGGAAGCCTGGGTGCGACGGTCAAACATGGTGGGGATAATGGCGTATTGCATATCTTTCTTCATTGAGCGGGTTACCATAGTGATAGTTCGCATCATCCGCTCAAGACCTTTAAGCGCCAAAAACTCTGTTTGCACAGGAACCAGTAACCGTTCGCTAGCCGCCAAGGCATTGATCATTAGGGCACCCAATACAGGGGGCGTATCGATCAGTACATAGTCAAAGGAATCCCACAGCAAGGCCAAGACTCTGGCCACCTTTAATCCCATCCCCTCTGCTGAGGCTTTTCTTTCTACCGTTGCCAGTGCGATACTTGAGGGCATTAGAGTGAGATTCTTGCAGGGAGTTGCCAGTAATAACGACTCTACTTCTTCGATTCCAATGTCATCACCGGCAAATAAATTAAAACTACTTTTTTGCAAGTTATCTGGATCATGACGGAAATAGCTGGTCATTGAGCCATGAGGATCGAGGTCCAGCAGTAATACGCGCTCATTCCGCTCCGCCAACAGGCCACCCAGGGTTACGGCTGTGGTAGTCTTACCAACACCGCCTTTTTGATTCGCTATTGCCCAAACCCGCACGATTTATCCTCAAGCTCCATGTAAGAAAAGAAATGCCAATCACCACGTCAATAAGCTGGCAATAGAAACTGCCCCCAATATTCACGGCAAGTTCCATGCCAGTAAGTTACTGCAAAATCTCGGTCGTTGTCCACACCCTTATTGTTTAAACCTAGACATCATGTATTAACTTGCCAACGTTTTGTTAATCTCAATATATAGCTCTGTTGGCAAGTAAATACATAACGTCTGAGGGTATTAGACAATCATTATTCCAGAAAAAAAGCGTCCTTTTCATCTATAAGAAGTCAATGTATTAGGCGTCCGCAGTACCCAAAACACTCCGCGAAAAACGCGTCGCAGGCCCTAGATTCAACTGAGTTTTCTAGGTTAAAGCAATAATTACCCAGCTTGTAAATTGGATCTTGATCCGCCGATGATACCAGGAATACCATGTTTTAGTGGATCACAAATGCTTACAATTAAATGCCTGTTGCACTGTTGTTAACTTACCAACGGCAGCCTTTTAGCATGTGCATAGCGAGTAACATTCATCCTATACAAGTCCGCACCCTAAGCAGGCTCAGAGAAGAATAGCCCTTATCTTAAGGCTAAACAACAGAGCCTTGAACCCGCTGTTCGCTATGCAAGGCCCACTATCGGTCGGAACCCCACTCCCTTGAGTGGGCCTTGCAGTGCGAACAGCTACTCCGGTGGTACCTGGATACTGCACGGTCTAGCCACCCTCGGTAGTCTAACCCCTCACCAGGGCGTGGGGTTCCAACCGAGTGAGGGGTTAGACTACCGAGGGTGGCGGTGGGATACTACGGTCGCAAGCCGTTAACAGCGCTGCCCTTAAGTCAGTGCCATTCGGCTAAGAGAACAATTATTCATTCATTGGATTCACCGGTAAACAACAAACCACCACCTTCCAGCTGAATAGTTCTTATACCCTCCAATGTTCCCTCGCCAGATTTTGCTTGGTCAGGACTAGCCGATTCTAGCTTAGTGACAGGCTCAACACCGGGAATAATAATTTTAATCCCGGTTTGACCAGCACGTTCGGTTATCCGCTGCTGTTCGAACAACGCCTCGACCGAAGCGAGTTCGCGCAACGCTGGTCGCAACTCACCGGTTTTTGAAATCATCAACACAACCCGCCGATTAGCCGCTCGTCCATCAACTATCGCATTATCGGCAATCGGTTGATGTTCACCATAACCAATGGCTGCGAAACGGCTGGGGTCCAGACCTTCCTCGGTAAATAGCTGCACTACCGCAGAGGCCCGTGCCGTAGACAACTCCCAGTTTGATGGAAACAGCAGTGTATTGATGGGTACATTATCGGTAAAACCTTCCACCCGAATGGGATTGCCCTGGTCGCGCAAAATTTCAGCAATAGTCCCAAGTAATTCCAGCGCTGGTACTGACAGTCGCGCATCACCACTAGCAAATAACAAAGAAGATTTCAGCTCCACCTCTAACCACTCTTCATTGCCGCGAACGGTAATCATGTTTTCATCTACCAAATCACCGAAGGCAGCATCTATACGGCTGCTGATTAACTCAAACTCTTCAGGAAATCCACCCTGTTCGGCTACCTCTCCCTGTCCCTCGCTATCACCATGCCGTTCCTTGATGGCACTGGCATTGAGCTCAATAAAATTACGGGGGTTGGATTTGGCTATTTCACCCACCTGAAACGGATCAAGGTTACGTTCAGGAGCACTATTTTTGTGAGTAAACGCCTCACTCAAAACCTCAGATAAAACCTTGTACTTGCCTTCATTGACTTGAGAAATGGAATACATAACCACAAAAAAAGCGAATAACAGGGTGATAAAGTCGGCATAGGAAACCAACCATCGCTCGTGGCTCACGGGATCTTCAACAACGCGGCGACGCGACATTATCAATGCCCTTGTTAAAAAGATTAGAGATGAAGAAAACCAGTAAGTTTTAATTCTATAGCTCGCGGATTCTCACCTTCCGCAATAGAAATAATACCTTCGATAATTAATTCGCGAAATTGCGATTCAGCTCGGGCCAGGCTTCTCAGTTTACTGGCCACCGGTAATAACAACAGGTTAGCAAAACCCACCCCGTAAATAGTTGCCACAAAAGCAATCGCAATGCCAGAACCTAATTTGCTGGGATCAGCTAAATGCGTCATCACCTGAATCAATCCCATCACCGCACCGATAATACCAATGGTCGGCGCATAACCCCCCATACTTTCATAAAACTTGGCGGCATCCACATCCCGTTGCTCCAGAACAAAGGATTCAACTTCCATGACATTGCGAATACTCTCCGGTTCACTGCCATCCACCAATAACTGCAAACCTTTGCGGGCAAAAATATTACTTTCCGTTTCAGCTACTGTTTCAAGTCCCAGCAAACCTTCTTTTCTTGCCGCAATGGCCCAGCGCACCACTTTTTCTATACCTTGCCGAAAAGCAAAAGTGGGGGGAGAGAACACCCAGCGCAAACGACTCAGCGCCAGCTTCATTCCCAACCAGGAAGTCTGCAGCATGGCCGCGCCCAGAGTGCCACCAAAAACAATCACCGCAGCAGGGGTATTGACTAATGCGGCAATACTACCTCCCTCCAGATAATTGCCACCAATAATTGCAGCAAAACCTAGAATAACGCCGATAATACTCAGTATATCCATTGCTAGGTCACCTCACAAAGGCGTGCACCGACTTTAGGCAACGGAAGAATTTCATCGGTTAAATTGGCTCTGGCCACTGCCATTGGCATCCCATAAATCACTGATGTTGCTTTATCCTGCGCCCAAATACTGGCACCTTTTTGTTTCAGTAATTTAGCCCCTTCACAACCATCGGATCCCATACCCGTCAATATTACTCCCAGCACTTTATCACCAAACACATTGGCAGCAGAGCCAAAGGTAATATCTACACTGGGTTTATAATTTAGCCGCTCATCGCCGGGCAATACTTTTACTTTACCACCTTGACCAATCATCAACTGCTTACCACCAGGGGCCAACAGGGCGATTCCCGGAATCAGGCTGTCACCGTCTCTGGCTTCAAGGACTTTAATCCTGCACAGAGAATTCAGCCGCTCTGCGAAAGCCTGTGTGAACGTTGATGGCATATGCTGGATTAACACGATGGGCACAGGATAATCGGCGGGCAATTGGGTCAGTATATTCTGCAACGCTACTGGGCCACCGGTCGATGTCCCTATAGCCACTAGACTATAGTTTTTACTGGGGCGACGTGGTTTCGCTGGTTTAGCTGTAACCGCTCGGGAAGCCGCTGGAGCCGGTTTGGACACAAGCTCCGGTACTTTTGGCGGAGCAGCAGGGGCAACGGCCTGGGCAAGACCGCTGCCCTTCCCTGCTCCCGCTACCGTTAATATTCTTTCTGCCAGTTTTTGTTTTAAAACTGAAGAACTTTGAGAGATCTCCTCAAAGTTTTTTGGCATATAGTCAACAGCGCCAGCCGCAAGGGAATCGAGGGTAACCCTGGCGCCTTCATAAGTCAGGGAAGAAAACATTAGAATCGGCGTAGGGCACTGGCTCATAATCTGCTTAACCGCAGATATTCCATCCATCACCGGCATTTCATAATCCATAGTGATAACATCTGGCTTTAATTTCAACGTCTGATCAATTGCCTCAGCACCATTACTCGCAGTGCCGACTACCTTTAAGCCATCGCTAGCATTAATCATTTCGCCTAAACGGCGACGAAAAAAACCGGAGTCATCAACCACTAAGACGGTAACCGTCATTCTTTACCTCTAGCCTTTCAAAAATTTCTGCACGAATGAATTAAACAGCCAGCATGCCAACTATTATTTTTTAGCCTGTTACTCCCGTCATATACCCAAAGCGATTGAAATGTAGGTTTTAGAGTGCGTCCCTTATTTATTTATGGAAAGTTGTTTATGGAAAGTTGTTCATGGCAAGGCGTTTGAACGCAGGAAACTGTCAATATTTCACGTTCAAACAACGCAGCCATGGGCAAAAAGGGGCGTGCTATAATACCTAAATTTTAATCGCTTTGGGTATATATAGACGAAAAGCTCCAGCGTCTAGTCAAACCCATAAGCGAATGACTTTTTCAAGATTAACTGAATATAGAAGAAAAAGATTTATTATCCCGCGTAACGCTTTAACATGCTCGGTATATCCAGAATTAAGGCAATCCGACCATCACCAGTGATCGTCGCTCCCGCCATACCAGGTGTACCTTGCAACATTTGACCCAGCGGTTTAATAACCACTTCTTCCTGACCAATCAATTGATCTACCACAAAACCTACGCGTTGGGTTCCCACTGTGACAATAACAACGTGGGCATTTCCCACCGAGTCAGCAGGAGGACAGTGTTTGACCAGCCATCGCTTCAAGTAAAACAATGGCAAAGCTCTATCGCGAACCGTTATAACCTCCTGACCATCCACCACATTGGTAGTAGTGAGATCCATATGGAAAATTTCATTCACACTGACTAGCGGGAACGCAAATATTTGATCACCCAACATCACCATTAACGTCGGCATAATTGCCAGCGTCAGGGGTACCTTAATTTCCAGACGGGTACCCTCTCCGACTTTTGAAGTAATTTCCACAGAGCCGTTAAGCTGGGTGATTTTTGTTTTCACCACATCCATACCAACGCCACGACCGGATACATCGGAAATTGCAACTTTGGTTGAGAAACCCGGCAAGAAAATAATATTAAAACATTCGCGATCAGTTAGGCGTGCAGCTGAATCTTCATCATAAATGCCTTTTGCGATAGCCTTTTCGCGCAGCATATTGGGGTCCATGCCAGCACCATCATCGGTAATTGACAGCAGAATATGATCACCTTCCTGCTCTGCTGACAAGGTGATTTTTCCTACCCTCGGCTTGCCCGACTTTTCGCGCAGATCCGGTAGTTCAATACCGTGATCGACAGAATTTCGCACTAAATGCACCAGCGGATCCGCCAGTGCTTCAACCAGGTTTTTATCCAGATCAGTATCTTCACCCTCCATTTCCAGAGTGATTTCTTTCTTCAGGTTTCTGGCCAGATCACGTACCACTCGAGGAAAGCGGCCAAACACTTTTTTAATCGGCTGCATGCGGGTTTTCATCACCGCAGTTTGTAGATCCGCTGTAACCACATCAAGGTTGGAGACAGCCTTAACCATCACGTCATCGTTCGCATTCTCCCCCAGGCGCACCAGGCGATTACGCACCAACACTAACTCGCCCACCATATTCATAATGTCGTCAAGCCGCTGGGTATCAACTCGAACTGTCGCGTCGGAGGCCACAGGACTATCTTTCCTTGCCGCTCGATTGGGTACAGTCATTTTTTTCTCAGCGGGTTTTGCTGCAGCAGGCGGAGTTGGGGTTGGAACTGGAGCAACGTCGACCTTCTTGGCTACGGGAGCTGAAGGCTCCGCCGGAATGACTGCCGATTGTTCACCGGAGGAGGCCTGCATGATTGTAGGCCCCTGACCTTTACCGTGCAGCTGATCCAACAAGGCCTCAAATTCATCGTCATCGATCATATTGCTGTCGCCATCCGCTGGCGCTACAGCCGCTTTATTATCAGATTTAGCCGTCGCAAAGTCCTTCGCCTTCTTACTGCCGGGCGCTGCACCACCATGTAGATCATTCAGTAAGGATTCAAATTCTTGCTCGGTGACTTCATCACCATCGGATGCAGGGGCTGCGCTGGGAGCAGTTGCAATCTTCTCGGGTACTGGACTACCAGAGGCCGCAGAAACGTTGCCGTGTTTTCCTTCACCATGAATCTCATCGAGCAGTGATTCAAATTCTGCATCGGTAATTTCATCACTGGTAGCAGCTTCGGCAGAGCTTGAGATCCCCGGCTGATTCACATTATCGCCAGATGTAGTGATAGTATTAAGGAATTGCTCAAATTCTTCGTCGGTTATATCACCACTGGCTTGCGTTGCCGCTTCAGCAGGAGCAGCAGCTGGCGCGGCATCGCCCTTTACTAGTCTATCGAGGCGGGCCAACAAGTCTGGATCAGCGGGGGAAAGTGTTTCCCCCGCCCGTACCTGTTCAAACATCTCATTAACAGTGTCCAGTACTTGCAACACTACATCCATCAGTTCTGGCGTAACACTGCGCTGGCCATTACGTAAAATATCGAAAAGGTTTTCAGTGACGTGACAACAATCTACCAGCGCATTGAGCTGTAAAAACCCGGCCCCACCTTTGACCGTATGGAAACCACGAAAGATGGCATTGAGGAGATCCTTGTCCTCAGGGCTCTGCTCCAAATCAACTAACTGTTCAGACAACTGCTCAAGGATTTCTCCAGCTTCCACCAAAAAATCCTGCAGTATTTCTTCGTCTTCACCGAACATTCAGTTCTCCCCAGGACCTATTGCTCAAAAACGTGTAAAAATCAACTCTCAAAAAACCCATTCAATCTGGAAAAAGCAGTTGATACCCAAAGCACTCGTTGTACTCACGGGGCAGGCCCTAGATTCAACTGTGTGTTCCAATCTCAATAAGCCATAGCAAAAAGCTATTTTTTTAAAAACCCAGGTTTGAGAGCAAATCGTCCACATCATCCTGGCCAGACACCACATCACTGCGCCCATCAGCTTTGACCTGTGGACCTTCAGCACCGGTATTCTGTCCTTCGCTTTCTTCCTGCGTCCTGGGCTCTATATTGCGAACTATGCCGGTTAATTCTTCTACCTGCCCCGCCACTCTCATTAATTCAACAAGACGCTCTTCAACTTCCTGAACCAGAGAAATGACTTTTTTGATCACCTGCCCGGTCAGGTCCTGAAAGTCCTGAGCCAGTAATATGGTATTTAGCTTTTCACTCAGCTGGCTGGAGCTACTACTAGTAAGCTCCAGATACTGGTCCATGCTACGGTAGAGGTCACGAAACTCATCCGGGCTCATCTCCCGGCGGATCAAACGCCTCCAATCCACCCTCAGTGCGTTAGCCTTTTCTCCAATTTCAGCCGCCAGGGGAATGCCTTCTTCCACCATGTCCATCGTTTTATCGGCCGAACTCTGGGTAAGCTTAAGGACATAGTCTAACCGATCCTGAGCATTAGCCATTTTGGACTCGCCATCGTCAGCTGCAGAGTCGGGGGTTTCGATTTCAAAATTGGCGATTGCCTCGTGTAATCCACGTGTCAATTTGCCAACTTCACGGTAAAAACTTTGATCCCGAGCTTTATTGAGATCCTCGATTGCCGTTGAAGCACCGGGGAAATCACCGGATTCAAGCTTTTCAATCAACGTACGAGCACGGCCTTTCAGCTCATCCCACATTTCATCGGAGAGGGCACCCTGATCTTGTCCCAACATAGAATAGTGTTACCTTGCGTCAGTAGCTTAGAAGGGGTGGCGAGTCGTAAAATCACTAGCTATCGACACGTTCGAAGATCTTTTCGATCTTCTCTTTCAAAACAGCGGCAGTAAAAGGCTTAACTACGTAACCGTTAACGCCAGCTTGGGCAGCCTCTACAATCTGGTCGCGCTTGGCCTCAGCCGTCACCATCAGGATAGGCATATCTTTTAATCGATCATCAGCCCGTACCGCTTTGAGTAAATCAATGCCCGTCATTCCCGGCATATTCCAGTCAGTGACCAAAAAATCGATATTACCATTCTGCAGCATTGGCAGTGCAGTCACGCCATCATCGGCTTCCGCTGTGTTGCTAAAACCTAGATCACGCAACAGGTTTTTAATGATTCGCCTCATCGTCGAAAAATCATCGACGATAAGAATTTTCATATCTTTGTTCAAAGCCACCTCCAGATTTTTTCTGCTTTGACGACCAATTTCGACTACTTAATCAGTCTAGCCCCTGAGCGAGAGGTATCCAGTTTTCAGGAATCTTTATAGCAATTTTTCTCTGCCTTTTCATTGTCTTCTTATAGAAAAGCCCTGCAGTCATCCACCACGGTTAAGTGCATAGCCAAGGGTATCGGCCAATCGGTAGAAAACTGTACAAATTGCATTCGAAACAAATAGTTATACAAGATTAACCCAATTTTTCAGACCTCAGGCATCTGCCAGTCTACAAGTCGACTGCGCAGTCTCATTGCCGCCTGACTGTGAATCTGGCTAACGCGGGACTCACTCACCCCTAATACCAAGCCAATTTCTTTCAAGTTCAGCTCTTCACCGTAGTATAGGGCCAATACCAACCGCTCCCGCTCAGGCAAATGGCTAATAGCCTGTGCCAAACTCGTACGCAAGACATCGACTTGGAGGTCATCCAAGGGATTAGCTGAATTACTGGGCATCGGCTCTTCCGGGCTATCCTTAGCACTAATCAGTTCGTCGTAACTGAATAATTTACTGGAAGCGGAATCCTGCAACATGCCGTAGTAATCATCGATAACCACACCCAGTTCAGCCGCGATTTCCTGGTCACTGGCGTCACGACCAAGACGGCTTTCAACCGTACGTATAGCCTCAGAGACACGACGAGAATTGCGGTGCACCGACCGCGGCGCCCAATCTCCTCGCCGCACATCATCTATCATCGCACCACGGATGCGAATGCCCGCATAGGTTTCAAAACTGGCGCCTTTAGAAACATCGTAATTACGGGTAGCTTCAAGCAAGCCCACTAAGCCCGCTTGAATAAGATCTTCAACCA
>JAZFYA010000319.1:0-35499 GCA_036443315.1 Pseudomonadales bacterium | reverse complement strand
GTATAAAGGCGTGTTTCACCGGTTTTCCCGCGCATTAAATCAAGGATGTGTCCAACGACGAGTTTGGTGCGTTTAGCAATACGCTCGTTGATTTCATTGAGCTTCTGACAGCGGCGCCACTGCTCATCGAGTTGTCGCAATGCACTGGCGACAGCAGGAGCCTGTTCTTCAGCAGCGCTTAAGAGATTAGACTCATTGGCAAAACCAGCTTGTTGAATTAAGTGTTGTCGAGTGTTGGCGTGGTTTTCCAGTTGCGCCAGCAAGTGTTGTTTGTTGCTGATAATCTGCTGGAAATCATCATACTTGCGCTCTTCCAGGATTTTGCGTTCGCGCTGAAGGAGATCTAGAAGTTCTGCAGTGACTGGAATATCGTGTTCGAACGTTGCTTGGAGTTCGGTCCAAAGGCCTTGATTCATTGCCATAGTGAAACCTCTGATCTATTTTTGCCATGTGTGTTTTTAGTTTGCACGGGATTAGCCGATGCGTCTGAGCACGTCCTGTGCTGTCGATCTTGTTAGGGGGTACTTTCCTAGTTTCCTAGTTTCCTAGTTTCCTAGTTGGTCCAGGAAGGCTTCCGAGCTCAGGATTTTGTCCGCCAGCACCAGATCATCAACCGTGTATTCGCCATTCTCCAGAGCCGCTTTGATTTTCTCCGCACGCTCTACGTTAACCACTGGCAAATCTTTCACTTTGTCTACCAGGGACTGTAGGGTCTTGGCTTCACTGCTTAATTGAACATCATCAGCGGTACTTTGACCTGCGCTAGAGGCGGTCGGAGCTGGTGAATCGGCAGGTTTTTTAGCGCTGCGTTCAGTCGTTGTTGGCGTAGGGGTTGTTCTTCCTAACCCATTGATTTCTCTAACCATTTTTAAATCCATCATGCATATTTGGCAAGTAATAGAACGATCATGGAATATATCGGCAAGATCATTTCTAACTTTAACACCATTGCGCGTTGTGCACTATTCACATCTTCAATTAGTCGATTAGATTATCCTAGAAAAAGTCGTTGAATCTAGGGCCTGCCCCGTGAGTACTGCGCCGTGAGTACAATGAGTGCTTTGGGTATCAACTGCTTTTTCTAGGATAATGGTTTCACATTATCACGCTAGCTTGTCCTGGGGCCGTTACTCTAGCCTCAACAACACGCTTAGACTGACGATTGCGGATACTGATCTGCTCACCTTTATGACCGTCCATCAGTGCAGTGCCAGGCATTTTAACCATCAGGTTGCCAGTGTGGGCAGTTACCAGCACCGCATCGCCCCTTTTGATCAGGATAGGGCGTTCCAGATGAGAGGCGAGAACCGGCTTGTCCGGTTGTAATGGGCGCTTTGCTTGCATGCCGGCCACATCCTTAACGTCACTAAAATACGTACCACGAAGCTTACTAATGTCCATTTCCTGCAGCTGTAGTATCGCCGTTGATAATGTGCTGCCCTTGGCAACAGGGGTGGTAACGCTGACAACGGGTCGATATAGATTGACCTGGGCGGGAATGTAAAGCGACCATGGTGTTTTGTGTTGGCAGCTCACTTTGATATTGATATGCCCCACCCTGTTGAAAGACTTTAATTCTGCATTCAGAGCCTGTGGGCAATCCGCCATGGATAGACGTGGATCCAGATTGTCTATTTTATAGTCAACGCGGGCGGCGCTACCATATTGTTGGGTGAGCTCTAAGGTATGGTCAGCCAAAAAATCAGCAGCTGTAGCCCTGATTTGTTCAGCATCTACTGCACTGAATGCTGGAGTACTAATAAGGCTGCTTAGTAGGCTAAAAACCAGCAAAAAACTACGAATTATCATTATCTTGGCCTATGCTTTAGGTATTGGCAGATTAACCTGTTGTCTGTCAGTATCGGTAACACAGTCGTCGAAACTGAAGTCGGTATTCACAGTCGGTACTCACTAGTCGGTAAAACTGTCAGTAAATGCTTCTGGTAGTTAATCAAAGCAATAAGTATGCCCATTACCTTGTTTAAAATTAAAGTAAGGTGCTAGGTGTGCGAGTTTAGGAGAGATCTATGGCTGGCGTTCTTGAGAGCGTGAACCAGCGTACTCAACTTGTGGGCGAAAACCGTCTCGAGTTATTACTATTTCGTCTGGCTGACGAGCAAATTTACGGCATCAACGTCTTTAAGGTGAAGGAGGTGCTGCAGTGCCCCAAGCTTACCAATTTACCCCAGAGTAAACCGGTGGTGAGAGGGGTGGCTCATATTCGCGGTGGCACTATCTCCATTTTGGATTTGAGTATGGCAACGGGGCAAATCGCGTTAGATGATATCGAAAATTGCTTTGTGATTATCACCGAGTACAACACGGCCACTCAGGGGTTTCTGGTACATGGTGTTGAGCGGATCGTCAATATGAACTGGTCGGAAATCCATCCACCGCCCAAAGGTTCCGGTAGCGAGCATTACTTGACGGCAGTGACTGAAGTCGAAGGTAAGTTAGTAGAGATTATCGATGTAGAGAAAATTCTTGCCGAAGTCTCACCCATGGCCGAGAAAATTACCGACAGCATCTTGGAGCCAGAGGTCATCGAGATTGCTGCCACCAAGCATGTCTTGATTGTCGATGATTCGGCGATTGCCCGTAAACAAATCAAGCGCTGTGTGGAGACGGTGGGTGTTGAAACCACATTGCTCAATGATGGCAAGCAGGCATGGGATTACCTGATTCAGTTAGCTGATCAGGGTGAGGATGTGCCGAAGAAATTCTTGGTGATGATTTCTGATATCGAAATGCCTGAAATGGACGGTTACACGTTAACATCAGAAGTTCGCAATGATCCTCGGCTCGCCAGTCTTCATATCGTCCTTCATACCTCACTCAGTGGTGTGTTTAACGAGGCGATGGTAAAAAAAGTTGGCGCTGATAATTTCCTGGCTAAATTTAACCCGGACCAGTTGGCGTCCATGGTGACTAGTCGGATTAAAGAGGTTGAAGGGAGCACTTGATTGTTGCGACTTTAATACATGGGCTAATAATAATAGCGATAGTAAAGCTCCCATGAAAAATGATAAATTAGCCTCCCTTCACAGGGCGCCTCAGATTTGATCATCGTAGAGTTTAATCGCAGTATGAAACAGTATGAAATAACCAGCCCCTGGCTGCTTCGGGTTTGCCCATGAGTTCTACTATACCCGTAGTCGATTACGAGGTGTTTCGTGTATTTCTCGAAGATGCCTGCGGCATTATATTGGGTAATAACAAGCAGTATTTGGTTTCCAGCCGCCTCAATAAATTGATGGCACGACACGGCATCGAAACGTTGACTGAGCTGGTAAAGCGCATGCAGCAGATTTCCCAGCGGCCATTAAAAGAGGCGGTCATTGATGCGATGACCACCAATGAGACCTTGTGGTTTCGAGATGTCCATCCCTTTGATATTTTTAAGACAAGATTGCTACCTGAGCTGCAAAAAGAGTGTAATGGCAGCATTCGTATTTGGTCGGCGGCCTGTTCATCGGGGCAGGAACCTTACTCGCTCAGTATGATAGTCGATGAATACCGTGCGGCCAATAGGGGGCTGCTGAAGCATTCCGTTGAATTGGTAGCGACTGATGTATCCCGTTCAATGCTGGCGCTTTGCAACGAGGCCGAGTATGCCAGTTTATCGCTGGGGCGCGGTTTAGCTCGTGAGCGCCAGAAACGTTTTTTCGAGCCAGTAGACGGGGATGTCTGGCGGGTAAAAACTGATATTCGCAAGCGGGTTTGTTTCCAGGCTTTGAACCTGAAGGATAGCTATACCTCTCTGGGTAAATTTGATGTGGTGTTTTGCCGCAATGTATTGATTTATTTTTCCGCTGACCTTAAAGAGGATATTCTGTGTCGTATTCACGGTGCTCTTCGTCCCGGTGGTTATTTGGTTTTGGGCGCTTCTGAAGGATTATCGGGGGGTAATCAGTACTATGAAATGGTGCAGTGCAATCCTGGTATTATCTATCGGGCGGTTAAACAGGGGCTATTCTCAGGAGCCTCCTAGATACATTACCCTGAATACAGTGTAGCCACCCTCGGTAGTCTAACCCCTCACAAGGGCGTGGGGTTCCAACCGAGTGAGGGGTTAGACTACCGAGGGTGGCGGGTGGCCCACATCAGCGTTCCCGCGCAGAAAAAGGTGCTGCAAAAGGGTTATAAATTGCATTCCCCCGGTCCAGTGGCGCCTTGCCACCTGCCGTTGCCACTTGCTTGAATAAAGCGGCATAAGCTTGCCGCCAACGCCTCTCCTTTATTGAAAAATCCTATTAAATCAAATGGTTAATTATTTGGCATACGCTTTGCTTGGAGAGTGGTGGAGAGGAATGGTGGAAAGTGGTGATAAATCTCAATAGGCAAGGTAACGATGGCAATCAATTTCAACAAGGCACTCGGTATTCACGAACAGGCGCTGAATTTTCGCACCAAGCGTGCTGAGGTGCTGGCTAACAACCTGGTGAATTCCGATACGCCACATTTCAAGGCACGGGATATTGATTTTCGCAGCGTGATGAAAAGCCAGCTGTCGAATGGCGTCACCAGCCCCCGTTTAGTGGCGACCCACAGCCGCCATATTGCTCCATCCTCTATGGGTTTTACATCCGAGCTACTGTATCGCAATCCGCTGCAGCCTTCACTGGATGGCAATACCGTAGAAGAGCATGTAGAGCTGAGCAAGTTTGCCCAAAACAGCATGGATTATCAGGCCAGCTTCCAATTCTTAAATGGCCGATTCAAAGGTTTGAAAAGTGCGATTAGGGGAGAAATATAATGTCATTGTCCAGTGTCTTTGATCTCGCCGGCATGGGTATGTCAGCCCAGAGTATCCGTTTGAACACCACCGCCAGTAATATGGCCAATGCCCAAGCCGCTAGCAGTAGTATCGATGAAGTCTATCGTGCCCGACACCCGGTGTTTGAAACCCTGCGCCGTGACTTAATGGATAGCAACTCTACCGGTATGCCCAGCATAGGCGATGAGGCGGCAATAGGCATCAGGGTGGCGGGGATTGTCGAGTCTCAGCAGCCCCTTGAACGACGCTATGAACCTCAGCACCCCAAGGCGGATGAAGAAGGTTATGTGTATTACCCCAACGTCAATGTGATGGAAGAAATGGCGGATATGATTTCAGCCTCTCGTTCATTTCAAATCAACGTGGAAGTGATGAACTCAGCCAAAACCATGATGCAGCGCGTATTGACACTGGGCCAATAGGGAATAGTGTCAGTAGTGGTTGCCCAGTAATCGTGTTTATTAATAGTAATTGATAGAAGAGCAAACAATGACCGAAGCAATTTCAACAGGACTGCTTAGCGAACTCTCTATTCGTGAAAGACAAGTCGAGACAAAAGACAGTAAAGAGCTTGACCAGGATGTATTCCTGCGGCTGATGGTAACTCAAATGCAGCACCAGGACCCTCTGGATCCTCAGAGTAACAGTGACTTCGTCGCTCAATTGGCGCAGTTCAGTTCGGTGGAAGGCCTGGATAAATTAAACAATACCATGGAGGGTTTTGTCGGCTCGTTTCAATCTGGCCAGGCTTTGCAGGCATCCTCCATGGTGGGGCGCATGGTGAAGGTTGACACCGATACGTCCTATCTGGCTACCGGCGGTATAGTCGCCGGTACCATTGACCTTCCCCAATCCACTAACGAGGTAAGAATGGTGATCTCTGATAGTAGTGGTGTGCAAGTTACCGAAGTGTTAATGGGGTCGCAGGAGGCCGGTGAAATCACGTTTGCCTGGGATGGCCAGGATGACGCCGGTAACCAGCAGGGACCTGGGTATTACACCTTTGAAGTATTCGCCAATATTGGGGGCGATCCGGTGCAAATCGGCACGGCCTTAAGTGCCAATGTTGACAGTGTCACTGTGGGGGCTAATGGCGCCATCAGTTTGAATGTTGCTGGTGTTGGCGCAGTGCCAATGTCAGGGGTAAGAGAAATTTTGTAAAGGCTTAATGCTGTAGCACTTAGCGTTAGCGCCATTTATCTTCAGTTCAATTTATCTTAGTGCATTTTATCTTAGTGCAAGAGGAGTAAAACCATGGCTTTTAATACAGCTCTCAGTGGTCTTCGTGCTGCCAATACGGATCTGGAAGTAACCGGTAATAATATCGCTAACGCCAGTACTACGGGGTTTAAAAAATCCCGTGCTGAATTTGGGGATGTGTATGCTACCTCGTTGATTGGTGGTGGTGGCGGTACTCCTGGTAGTGGTGTATTAGTCAGTAATGTGGCTCAGCAATTCGATCAGGGCAATGTTTCTTTTACCGATAATGCGCTGGATCTGGCGATTAATGGCAGTGGTTTTTTTGTATTGGCTGAACCGTCTGGAGCGCCTGCGTATACACGATCAGGTTATTTTAGCTTAGATAATAATGGTAATATTGTCAATAATACGGGTTCCCTGCTGCAGGGGCGAGTGGCTGATGCCAACGGCAATATTACTGGTGGTACACCCACTGCTCTGGTGGTAAATACGGGTAATCTGCCACCAAGCCAGACTGACACCGTTAGCCTGGAGTTTAACCTGGACTCCACCGCCTCTATACCTTCGGTGGCAGCGTTTGATGAACTTAACCCACTCAGTTTTAATGAGTCGACATCATTGACGGTCTACGATAGCCGGGGTGAATCCCATACCATGACCAATTTTTTTGTCAAAACTGCTACGAATAATGTCTGGAATATGCATACTTTTATTGATGGTACTGATGTGGTGACCAATGGCGCAGTAACCGCTGGCCCAGTTACCAACACATTTTATCAATTGTCGTTTACTAGCAGTGGCATCTTGGTAAGCCCCACCAATCCCGCAACCTTGACGGTTGACAATTGGGTCCCCACCAACGGTGCAGCGGGTTCTATTGCCTCCGGTGAGCCTGCTGTTACTGCCTCGGATTTTATTATCAGCGTGGCCGGTTCAAGCCAATTTGGTAGTGATTTTTCGGTATCCGATGTTAATCAGGATGGCTTTGCTCCTGGCCGGCTAACCAGTATTGAAATTGATAACACCGGTATTCTCTTTGCCCGCTATTCTAATGGTGAGGCATTAACGCTGGGACAGATTGTGTTGGCAAGTTTTGCTAATGAGCAGGGTTTAAGCCCATTGGGTAACACCACTTGGGGAGAGTCCTTTGAGTCAGGTCTTCCCAACGTGGGTGTACCCTTGGCGGGTTCTCTGGGAGCAATACAGGCCGGCGCCTTGGAGGAGTCCAATGTGGATTTATCAGATGAGCTGGTGCATTTGATTATTGCACAGCGTAACTTCCAGGCGAATGCGAAAACGATTGAAACTGCCGATACGGTGACTCAGGCGATTATTAATATTCGATAATTAACAAGCGCGTAGCGAGAGTAAGCCGCACTTTTGAGTGCGGCTTTTTTTTAGGTGTGAATTGTAGGGTGGGTGTTACTCGCTATGCTCGCCCTAAAGAATTGCCATTAATATACCCAAAGCGTTTGAATGCAAACATTCGTGACCCACCCAATTATTGGTACGGTTGGAGGAACAAGTTCCACCCTGCAAGTAGTTTTTTCGTTCCTTGTTTCCCCATATTCCCGCCTTCAACTTGGCACCCTTCTTGCTTTTACTTAAAGTAAGAGAGACTAATTACAGAAGATTTTTAAAATTTCCATTCCGGAGTAGTTATGGATAAAGCGGTTTTTATAGCAATGTCAACGGGGCATAACATCATGTCACAACAGGCCGTTCACGCTAACAACTTAGCCAATGCGAATACCCAAGGTTTTCAAGCCGATTTTGTTCAGGCGCGCTCTATGGGCGTTTATTACGGTGCGGGCCACAGTACGCGGGCTTATGCACTGACAGAGTCTCCAGGTACAAATTTTGAACGCGGTTTTATGATTGAAACCGGTCGTGATTTGGATATAGCCGTTGAGGGCGATGGCTGGATCGCCGTGCAAGCCCCAGACGGTACTGAGGCCTTTACCCGGTCAGGTTCATTAAAAATCAGTCCCCAGGGGCAACTACTAAGCGGAAACAATTTGCCGGTACTAGGCAATGGCGGTCCGATAGTGATTCCGCCTGCCGATAAAATTACCTTGGGTACGGACGGCACCATCACCATTCAGCCAGAAGGGCAGGCTATTGAGGTGTTAGCCACGATTGATCGAATCAAGCTGGTTAGACCTGACTATGCTGTGCTGGAAAAAGGCCGCGATGGTTTAATTCGTAGAAAGGATGGTGAGGAACAGCTGCCCGATGCGAGTCTTCGTCTGCAGTCTGGTTTTCTGGAATCCAGCAATGTCAATGCGGTGGATGAGTTGACCAGCATTATGGCCCTGTCGCGCCAGTTTGAAGTTAACGTCAAAATGATGAAAGTGTTTGAAGAAAATTCCAGCGCTGCGGCTACGGTGCTGCGCAGTGCTTAATGACGTAGTTTTTAATATCGCAACACTATATGTTAGAAAACGGGGTTAGTTATGAGTCAGTCTTTATGGATTAGTAAAACCGGTCTAAGCGCTCAGGATACACGGTTGGCCACGATCGCAAACAATTTATCCAATGCGGCGACCGTGGGTTTTAAGCGTGACAATGTCGTTTTTGAAGATCTGCTTTATCAGATTCGTCGCCAACCGGGCGCTCAGTCTTCGCAGAGTACTCAACTGCCCTCCGGGATGCAGGTGGGTACGGGTGTTCGGGTTATCGGTACCCAAAAGGAGTTTTCAGACGGTAGTGTTGAGATTACCGATAAGCCGCTGGATTTGGCGATTGTCGGCAGGGGCTTTTTTGAAATTCTGCTTCCTGATGGCACGTCAGGATATACCCGTAATGGTCAGTTTCAAGTGAGTGCCGATGGCGAAATCGTTACGGCTAGAGGTCTAATTTTACAACCCAGTATTACCGTGCCCCCAGATGCACAAACGATTACGGTGAGTAGCGATGGTATTGTTGAGGCTACGATTGCTGGTAGTACTACGCCACAAACATTGGGGACTTTAACGATTACCAACTTTGTCAACCCCACAGGTTTACAGGCGATCGGTGCTAATTTGTATTTGCAAACGGCAGCCAGTGGATCAGCGACATCAGGCACTCCAGGGACTGCAGGTCTTGGGCGACTTGAGCAGGGGGCGTTAGAAAATTCCAATGTGGATGTGGTGGAAGAATTAGTGAATATGATTACTACCCAGCGTACCTATGAAATGAATTCAAAGGTGATTTCAACGGCGGATCAAATGTTGCAGTTTATTTCCCAGAATCTTTAAACCCGGAATCTATAAACTCAGAATCAATAGTTCAAGCATTGATAGACATAGGTGTTATCTACAGGTGGTTGCAATGGCTTACAGCATTGATAAGCGGTTCAGAAAAAGTTATCTAGTCATAGCGTTGTGCTGGTTGCAGGCCTGTTCGATTACTCCAGATCCTATCCCTGACGATCCTGCTTATGCGCCAGTGATTTCAGCTGCTACTGTTATCCCGCCGCCCAATCGAGGTGGAATTTATCAACCCGGGTATTCGGTAGCATTGTTTGAGGATCGACGGGCGAGTCGTGTTGGCGATATTTTAATTATTATTCTGAGTGAGAGAACCCAGGCCACTAAAACAGCCGATACGGAAATCACCAAAGAAAACTCTGTCAGTTTTGATGCGGGCAATTTGTTAGGTGTTGTTCCCAGCAAGGGGGAATATGGACTAGAGACATCGATTAGCCAGAATCGGGAACTAAAGGGTGAGTCGCAAAGTGACCAAAGTAATAGTCTAAACGGTAGCATAGCAGTGACAGTCTCTGAAATTTTGCCTAACGGATTATTGGTTGTACGGGGTGAGAAGTGGATACAGCTTAACCGCGGCAAAGAGTATATTCGGGTACGAGGCTTGGTCCGCCCGGAAGATATTCAGCCGGACAATACTGTGCTGTCAACACGGTTGGCCGATGCACGCATTACTTATAGTGGTACTGGAGATCTGGCTGATGCTAATAAACACGGCTGGGCTTCTCGATTCTTTAACAGTGAATATTGGCCTTTTTAGAACGTAAAGTGATGCGTAATTGAAATCGCTGCAGATTAACTATTATGTCGGATATCAGTGGTGGTGTTGTGATGAAAAAAGTTCAAATTAAAACTCAAATTAGAGCCCAAAGTAGAAAAAGTCGATTGATCAGATTAGCGTCTAGCTTCTTATGTCTAGCCGTTATTCTTTTGACAGCGGTCTCTGCTGTTCACGCAGAGCGGTTGAAAGATATCGCCTCAGTCGCCGGTGTCCGTGAAAACCCTCTTATTGGTTATGGCCTGGTAGTCGGTTTGGATGGCACGGGTGACCAAACCACACAAACACCGTTTACCGTACAAGCATTTCGTTCCATGTTGCAACAGCTCGGCATATCAATACCCGCGGGGCAGACTTTCCAGTTAAAGAACGTTGCCGCCGTAACGATTCACGGTGTTCTCCCTCCTTTTACCAAGCCCGGTCAACATATTGATGTCACTGTCTCTTCAATCGGCAATTCAAAAAGTTTGCGCGGTGGCAGTCTCTTGATGTCGCCTTTAAAAGGCGCTGATGGGCAGATATATGCCCTTGCTCAGGGTGAGTTAGTTGTCGGTGGATTTGGTATAGAGGGAAGTGACGGGTCAAAGGTAACCGTGAATATTCCTAGTACCGGTCGTATTCCTAACGGTGCAATTGTTGAGCGTGCTATTGCGAATGGATTTTCCAGTGGTAGCCACCTGACATTTAATTTGAAACGTGCTGACTTCACTACGGCCATGCGAGTGGCTGAAAGTATTAATGAATTGTTAGGGCCAGATTCCGCCCGTGCAGCTGATGCTGTATCGATCAATATTACAGCACCCCGCGATGCTGATCAGCGTGTCTCTTTTATGTCGTTGCTGGAAAATATAGAAGTGACACCGGGAGAGGCGGCAGCAAGGATTGTTATCAATTCAAGAACCGGTACGATTGTTGTTGGTGAGCATGTGAGAGTGAGCCCTGGAGCAGTGACCCATGGCAGTCTAACCGTCACCATTACCAATACCTCGCAGGTAAGTCAGCCTAACGCACTAGCTGAAGGGCGCACAGTAGTGCTGCCGCAAACGGATATCTCGGTAACCCAGGAAAATAACCGTATGTTTTTGCTGGGAGGTACGACCACACTGGATGAACTGGTACGGGCGGTGAATCAGGTGGGGGCGGCTCCAGGCGATTTGATGGCGATACTGGAAGCGTTAAAACAGGCTGGCGCGTTACATGCCGATTTAATTGTAATTTAACGAGTTAGGTTATATTGCTGATGAACAGTTCGAGTCTCTTACATAGCCAAATGGGTGCTGATGCTTATACGGATCTTGCCAGTGTTAATGCCATTCGCAGTTTGGGTCGTGAAAATAAGAATCAAGCACTGGAGAAAATAGCCCAGCAATTTGAATCGATGATGGTGCGGATGATGATGAAAAGCATGCGCTCTGCCAATGAAGTTTTTGCAGAAGGTAATTATCTATCCAGCAACGAAGGGGATATGTATCAGGGAATGTATGATGACCAGTTGGCGCTTTCACTATCACAGGGTAAGGGGATGGGGATTGCTGACATCATGGTGCGCCAATTAAAGAGCCGTTTTGGTGACCCCGAAAACGCGGAAAAAGAAAACGCCAAAAACGCCATTACTGATATTTCCAGTTATTTGGAAAATAGGAATAACTACAGTGGTCCTGTACCCGGTGCTGTTACATCCATGGATAAGTCGGATCAACAACCCAAGGCTGTTATAGAGTTTGATGGCAGTGTTCAGAAATTTGTCGATCATCTGTATCCCATGGCTCAGAAAGCCGCGAAGGTATTGGGCGTCGAGCCTGAGGTGTTAATTGCGCAGTCAGCATTGGAAACAGGCTGGGGCGTAAAGATTAATGGCAAGACTAATGGTGAATCGAGTTTAAATTTTTTCAATATTAAAGCGGATAAACGCTGGCAAGGGGATTGGGTAACGATTCCGACGCTGGAATTTCGACAGGGCATACCGGTTAAAGAATTTTCGGCATTTCGCGCCTATCAATCGCCACAACACAGTTTTGAGGACTATGCGGAATTTATCAGTCAGAGTCCCCGTTATGAAAAAGCACTCCATAGTGCAACACCAGAGGCTTATATCCGACATATTGGCGAAGCGGGTTATGCCACCGATCCACACTATGCAGATAAAGTAATACAAATCTTAAACAGTGAAACTATGCGCAATGCTGTTAAGAGTGCAGCTGCCCAATCGGCAGTTGAAGCTTAAGGTAAAAAACTATGTCGTTAATAAATATTGGAATCAATGGGATCACACTAAGTCGGGCAGCGCTGCAGGTGACCGGCAATAATATCGCTAATGCGGATCTTCCGAGTTATAGCCGTCAACGTCTTGAGGTCGCCACCTTACCCGAGGATTTACAAGGCAATGGTTTTATTGGGTCCGGGGCTATTGTTGAGAATCTTAGCCGAGTTGTTGATCAATTTTTGATTACTCAAATTCAGTTGGATACAGTCACCTTCAATAGGCTAGACGTGTTCGCCGATAATATTGAGCAAGTAGATTCTCTATTGGCCAATGATTTTAGTGGCCTGGGGCCCGCAGTGGCTAACTTTTTTTCCGCTATCGAATCCAGTGCCCAGGATCCAACCTCGGAACCTGCACGGCAAGTGGTGGTGAGTGAAGCGGATGGTTTGGCGCAGCGTATTAATACCCTGACTGCCAGGGTGGAACAGCAAGTGGGTTCAGTGAACGATCAGTTGACTTCGTTAGCGACTCAGATTTCAACTATTGCCATAGGACTTGCTGATTTAAACCGTGCGATTGTGGAACAAGTTGGTCGAAGCAGTGGTGCGCAGCCAAACCAGTTATTAGATCAGCGTGACGAGTTGCTGCGTGAACTCGCTGAAATAATTAATGTAAGAACGGTGGTAAGTGGGGACGCATTGAATGTGTTTGTAGGTAACGGCCAGCCATTGGTGGTAGAGAATACCGCCTTGTCAATGGCTACGGTTCCCAGTTCCCGTGAATCAGGTAATGTAGAGATTGTTTTTGTGGATCAAAATGGTTTCGCTCAACAAGTTACCGATTTTATTTCTGGCGGTAAGATGGGGGGGTTACTGGAATTCCGTGATGATGTGGTTTCTGATGTGCTGAATTCGCTAGGCCGTATTGCTATTGGTCTGGCGGATACCCTTAACCAACAAAATGCATTGGGGATTGATCTTGAGGGTAATTTGGGCGGAGACATTTTCGTTGATATCAATACGGGTGGCGCGGCTGGAATTCCTGGGCAGCGAGTGATTACTGATGCCGGTAACGCGGTACCCACGGCGACAATGTCCGTAAATATTACCGATGTTACGCAATTAACCACCAGTGATTATGTACTGAATGTAGTTGATAAAGGAGATGGGGGGTCACTGGATTACCAAATTCTTCGCCTCAGTGATAACACCATTGTCCCTTCTCCCCCTGGCACCGCTGTCTCTGGCATTGCTGCCGGTATACAGAATATACTTGTCGATGGTTTTACTATTGTTATTCCCGATGCGACCCGGGTAGCTGTAGCGGTCAATGATCGTTTTCATATTCGCCCGACTCGAAGTGGTGGCTCTGATATGGCCGTGGATATCACCCGAGTGCAGGAGCTGGCCTATGCGGTGCCGATTGTCACTAAGGCACCCACGACTAACACGGGCGGTGGTTTGATTTCTTCTGGCGACATGTTGGCTATTGTCGATGATACAGGGCTTACCTTTGCGCCTACTAATCCCATTTATTCCTCAGCCGGTGTGTTAGCGGCACCGATTTTAATTCAGTTTAACTCCGCCACCAGTTTTACGGTGTATGAAAACTCTGACCCGTTTAATCCTGAGCCTCTATTTACTGACATGACGTTCACCCCTGGACAGCTGAACCCTATTTTTGATCCGCTCAGTACTGGCGCAAACTATATTGGTTTTCAGGTAGAAATTAGCGGTACTCCCAATCCGGGTGATGAATTCACCATAGAGTTCAATGCCAATGGATCGTCTGATAATCGCAATGCTATCGAATTGGGCGGCGTGCGAACAAGGGATGTGCTGGATAATGGATCAACCAATTTTGAAAATGCCTACGGTAGTTTGATTGAGGAAATAGGCACGCGCACCGCCCAGACTCAAGTCAGTCGTGACTCCGCAGAATCGCTGTTAGCTCAATCACAGGGTAGCCGAGATTCTATTTCTGGTGTCAATCTTGATGAAGAGGCGTCCAACCTGATTAAATTTGAGCAGTCCTACAATGCGTCGGCGCAAATCATCAGATTTGCCCGCCAGATATTTGAGTCTTTATTAGCAATATTGAGTTAGGCCGTTTCTGCTGGAGTGGTATACGGCTATGGTAGAGAAAAACCGACAGTACATTAGAGTGTGAACATAGGTATAAGCGATGGCTATTCGTTTCTCGTTTCTTCAGGGCTTTGATCGAGGTCTGCAGGGTATTCTGCGGGTTCAGGCGCAAACCTTTGAAACGCAATCACAGATTTCCTCAGGACGACGCATTACCAGCCCTTCGGATGACCCGGTCGCCTCTGCACGCATCATTCAGGTCAATCAGGAGCTGTCATTGGTGAGGCAGTTTGTTGAAAATGCGGATTCAGTAGAAAACCGGCTTAATCTGGCTGAGAACCAGGTCCAGCAGGTAAGTACATTATTGATTCGTATCCGTGAGCTGACGATACAGATGGATGGCTTGGCCATGACTCAGCGTGATCGTCAGGGTATCGCTGCCGAGGTCGATACCCGCTTGGATGAATTATTAAATCTGGCCAATACCCGCGATGTTAACGGCGAGTATATTTTTGCCGGTTTTCAAGGTGGGGTTCAACCTTTTGTAAGAACGCAGGGGGGTGAATTTATCTACAATGGCGATGACGGGCAACGATTGGTACAAATTGCCAGTTCGACCCTGATACCCATCAGTGATAGTGGTAAAGCGATCTTTCTGGATATTGATTCTGCGCAGAATTTGATTGAGGTATCGGTTGATTCGGGCAATACAGGAACAGCAGCTATAATAGCAAGCAGTGTTAGCAGCCAGACTAACTACGATACCAATTCATACCCTAATGATTACATTATTCAATATGCTACCGGGCCCAATCGCTATGATGTTTATACCCAGGCCTCTGTTCTTGCAGGGGCACCTGTGCTCGCATTTCCTTCTGTGGCGGATACTGGCAGCCCGATTACCATTGATGCCAATGCTACGCCCTTGGCTGCTCCAACAAACCTAGGCTGGCAGATAACCGTGACGGGCACGCCTGCTGCGGGCGATCTCTTTCATATCAACTCATCGGAAAAGCAGGGCATATTAACCACTATCGCCAACTTATCGGCGGGAATGAAAAACCTGACAGACTCGCCCGCCGATGAATTATTACTTGACCAGTTGGTCGCGGATACCTTAAATAACCTGGATGCCGCCGAAAACAATATGTCAAAACTCAAGTCGCAAATCGGCGCCAGGCAAAATACTCTTGATAGTGTACGCACCTTACACGAAGGTGTGGAGTTGGTTAACCAGGATGTACTGTCGGAATTGCGTGATCTGGATTATGCAGAGGCTTTGAGTCGTTTGACCCTTGAAACGTTTATCCTGGAGGCCTCGCAGCAGAGTTTTGCCCGCATCAGTAATCTTTCGTTGTTTAACTTCCTGTGATGGTTCAATGCGTTAAAGCGCCTTTTGTACAGTGCTACACTGCAATGACGGTATTCTAGGACTCCTGGCTTCCATTCTTTATAAGGGCGTTACGTACTATCAATGAGCAATAATTGTGTAAACAAGATTCGAGATGCTTGTCTTAACAAGGAGTCAGTAGTTAAAGAACAGGTCGTTAAGCTATTTCGGGAATCATTAGCGCAAAATATAAACCCTGTTAGTGAACTTGACGCATTGCTAAAACTTCCCGAGCTAAATGGTTATCTTGATGTGAAGGCAGCGCTGATTAATGAGGTTGTTATTATTCAAGAGGACGATACAGTAAATGGCATTAAAACGCTGTTAGACTTGGGCCTCTTATATCGTGATAACGAACTGTTTGATCAGGCCGAACAGTTGTTTTTGCTGTTGATCAATAATAGCCCCGGTAATATTCACCCCTTTCATTGTTTAATTACAGTCTACATTAGGATGCGGCGCTATCATGACGCGGTAGCCTGCTGCCAATTGGCCCTTGAAATTAATGCTGCAAGCTTGACGGCACATTACAACCTGGGTGTGGCACAACTCGCACTGAATAATTTAGAGCAGGCGTTTAACAGTTTTAAAAACACGATTGAGTTAGATCCGGATAACCAGTGGGCACACATTAATCTGGCCCATCTGATGTTAATGTTGGGGCATTTTGATATGGGTTGGCAGCACTATGAATGGCGTAAAGCTTTCTATGAAAAAAAATCCAATGACCTGGCTTTGGTTTATCCACCCTGGCAAGGTGAGGATCTTAACGGCAAGCACTTACTAATATGGGCTGAACAGGGTCTGGGAGATATCATCATGTTTTCCAGCTTGATCAATCGTGTGTTAGAGCAGGGCTGTGAACTGTCGGTACTGGCAGAACTGCGTTTAAAGTCATTGTTTATCCGTAGTTTTCCCTTAAAGCATTTTTACCCTCTAATAATTACCGAGGATCAGCAACAGCATCATAAGATAGATTACCAGCTTCCTTTTAGTGGCTTGGGCTCCCATACTATTCACACGTTTGAAGACTTTGGTGATGGCAGTAGTTATTTTGAAGCGGATAAAGCAAAGGCAAAGAAATTTCGAGAGTTCTTATCGACAAAGTATGCAGGCAAACGCCTGATAGGATTTAGCTGGCGTGGTGGTATCACCGAGACAAGAAAGTATGCTCGCAATATACCGCTGGATCAGTGGCAGCCGCTTATATCACGTGATGATTGCCTGTTTATCAATCTTCAGTATGATAGTACGGCTGAAGAGGATAGTGTGGTCGAAGCCATGGGGGGGATAAACCCCAATTTTGATCGCAGGGACGATATTGAAGGTTTAGCCGCCTATCTTAAAGCGCTTGATCTGTTGATTTCCGTGGATAACTCAACAGTACATTTAGCCGGCGCATTAGGCACGCCGGTGTGGAATTTATTGCCTTTTGCTGGGGAGTGGCGCTGGTTTCTGGAGCCGGAACAATGCTATTGGTACCAGAGCATGTGTCTGTTTCGCCAGCGAGAGGTGGATAACTGGACGGGCAGTCTTAAAGCGGTTGCTAGTGCTTTAACCTAGTCGCCTTTGTTGAGGGCTCTTAAGGATACAGAGAAGAAAGTGATGAGCTCAACTAATTCTAAAAATGTCGATGTTAATAGTGCTATGTTAAGTAGTTTTAATGATTATTCAGAGCGCTTGCAGCAGTTGCTCAAGACCATGCATTGGCAGGGCGTGGAACAGCTTTGTCAGGCTATTTGGCGTTGTTGGCAACAAGGGTGTCGAGTTTATTTATGTGGTAATGGTGGCAGCGCGGGTAATGCGGTCCATATTGCTAATGACCTACTCTATGGCGTTAATGCTACACCTGGAAAAGGCATCAATGTTGAAGCATTAACAGCCAATATAGCAGTATTGACTTGCCTCGCCAATGACGAAGGTTATGAAGAGATTTTCTCTGTTCAATTAAAAGTCAAAGCGAAACCCGGTGATATATTAATTGTGCTGTCGGGCAGTGGCAACTCTAAAAATGTTATTAATGCCCTGAAAACAGCATCCTCTCTAGGCGCAACGACGGCAGCAGTATTGGGTTATGATGGTGGCCGCTGTAAAGCATTGGCGGATATTGTTGTGCATGCCGAGATTGATGATATGCAAATATCTGAAGATATTCAGTTAGTGGTGGGGCATATGATGATGCAATGGTTTCGTAGCGCTACCGATGCGCTTTTAGAGTAAAACCAATATTCACAAGCCTGCGTTTTTAATTTAAGGGATGTAAAGACAGGGAACAATCCGATGGTTGATTTGGTAGTAATAGGTAGTAATTCTTTTTCGGGGGCTCATTTTGTAAGGTATTGTTTGGGTCAAGGAATGGATGTCGTTGGTATCAGTCGCTCTGTAGAACCCATCGAGGCATTCTTGCCTTATCGTTGGCGAGAGTATTCAGGTTCATTTAAATTTTATGCAAAAGACTTAAATAAAGACCTTGCCGACATTGTGCAAATTATTCAAAGCCATAAGCCTTCTTATGTGGTTAATTTTGCAGCCCAGAGTATGGTGGCGCAAAGTTGGCAGACTCCCCAACAGTGGTTTAATACCAATACGCTATCTCCTATCATGTTGCATGATTACTTGCGACAAATGGATTTTCTTGATCGCTTTGTACAAATATCCACACCCGAGGTGTATGGAAGTTGTGAGGGCGTGGTGATAGAAAATAGGCACTATCTTCCCAGTACGCCCTATGCTGTCTCTAAAGCCGCGGTAGATATGAGTTTACAGTGCTTTTATCAGAGCTATGATTTTCCGGTGCTGTATACGCGAGCGGCAAATGTTTACGGCGAGGGACAGCAACTTTACCGAATTATTCCGCGTTCTATAATGAGTATTAAGTTGGGTGAAAAACTACCGCTACATGGTGGCGGAGTATCAGAGCGCAATTTTATTCATATTGATGATGTCGTTGATGCTACCTATAAAGTGATGGAGTCCGGTAAAGTAGGGGATATCTATCATATCTCTTCAGATAAAGTGGTTAGTATTCGACATCTAGTTGAAATGATTTGCACTCGAATGGGGGTAGATTTTTCTGATGCTGTTGAAGTTGCCGAAGAGCGCTTGGGTAAAGATGCGCTTTATCATCTGTCCAGTGATAAACTGAGAAACACATTGAATTGGCAGCCACATATTGATTTAGAGCAGGGTGTGGGGCGGGTGGTAGCTTGGGCTGAACACTATTTTGAGCAACTTAAGTATGAGCCTCTTGATTATCAACATAAACCCTAATGTGTTACTTGGCTTGATGGGTATAACCGTTAACTATTATAAAATATGACAGATCAATTTTCTGACTTAAAAACTATTGTAAAAAAATATCACGGCAGAAGAGTTACCTTTGTATCAGGTATATTTAATGTTTTGCATGCGGGCCATTTACGCTTATTACATTTTGCAAAAGAGTGCGGTGATGTATTGGTCGTTGCGGTGCTCAGTGATGAACATGCCTCAGTTTATAACCATATACCTGAAGCGCAGCGCCTGCGCTTTGTCCAAAGTATCGATTGGGTTGACGATGCGTTTATATTAGAAGATTCGGTAGTGGAGTGTATCCATGCTTTGCAGCCAGGCGTGGTAGTTAAAGGTAAAGAACATGAAAACGAGCATAATACAGAGGCTATGGTTGTTGCTGAATACGGTGGTAAGTTGTTGTTCAGTGCGGGTGAATCCAGCTTTAGTTTCGGTGAAATTATTCGTGTAACAAAAGAAATTGAGCCATCATCGATAGTTCCGCCAGCTAATTTTCTACAGCGACACAGTACCAGTGTTGAGTGTCTGCTAAATATTCTCCAGACTTTTCATAAACTATCAGTCTGTGTTATTGGTGATACCATTGTTGATGAATATGTGCATTGTGATCCTCTGGGTATGTCACAGGAAGATCCGACCTTAGTCGTTGCACCCATCGATACCAATCGTTTTATTGGTGGTGCGGCAATTGTGGCGGGTCATATTAAAGCCCTTGGTGCTCGACACGTCAGTTTTGCATCCGTGTTAGGTGATGATGAGATTGCTCAATTTGCGATTGATGAATTGACACGATTTGGGGTTGATAGCCAGTTGTTGCACGATGGTAGTCGCCCTACAACGTTAAAACAACGATTTCGTTCGCGTAATAAAACATTGCTGAGGGTTAATCATCTACGCCAACATCAAATTAGCCGTGAATTACAAGAAGAAATATTTCAGCACTTTACTAAAAAAATTGATGATTGTGATCTGTTGATATTTTCCGATTTTAATTACGGTGTGTTGCCCCAGTCACTGGTTGATCGTATTACTAGCTATGCACAGGACAATGATGTGATGTGTGTGGCTGATAGTCAAAGCTCTTCGCAGCTCGGCGATATTTCTCGATTTACAGGTATGGCCTTGATATCACCCACAGAGCATGAGGCGCGCTTGGCCTTGCAGAACAGTGAAGATGGCCTTGTGGTGTTGGCGGAAAAGTTGCGTGTTAAAGCCGGTGCTACTCATGTGTTGATCACCCTAGCTGAAGATGGGCTATTAATTCATGCTGATACCGAGGGAGGTAGGAATTTTTTAACTGATCGCCTGCCCGCGTTTAACCGTTTCCCACAAGATAATGCCGGAGCAGGGGACTGTCTGTTGGCTGTGACAGCAATGGGTTTAGTGGCGGGCGCTGATATATGGGAGGCCTGCTATTTAGGTTCACTTGCGGCGGCGCTGCAAGTGGGGCGTGTTGGTAATCATCCATTGTCTATTGATCTGCTCCGTGCGGAGCTGGATAAGATTCTATAATGCAGGCGTTACTTTTAGCTGCGGGTCTGGGTACGCGTTTGCAGCCGCTAACAGACTATATGCCTAAATGTCTTGCGCCTATCCGTGGCAAACCTTTATTGGGTATTTGGTTAAAGTTTTTAGCTGAAGCAGGCGTGGATAAAATATTTGTTAATCTTCACTATCAATCAGCTTTGATTGAGCAATATATTGAGCAAAGTGGATTTTCTGATCGTGTAGAGCTGCTTTATGAGGAAGAGCTACTTGGTACTGCAGGGACATTAATTAAATTTCGGCACTTATATCGGCAGGAGCCGTTATTACTTATTCATGCTGACAATCTTTCGGTTTTTTCTTTTGCGGAATTCTATCAATTCCACTTAAGTCATCGTGATCAGGGATCAATATCTATGATGACGTTTACCAGCGATGATCCGGGCAGTTGTGGCATCGTTGAAGTCGAAGCCGATGGGAAACTTCTTGGGTTTCATGAAAAGGTTGAAAACCCGCCGGGTAATCAAGCCAATGCGGCGGTTTACTGGTTAGAGCCCGATCTGATTAATGGCCTGGATAGTTCAATGACTGATATCAGCACAGAAGTATTACCCAGCCAAATGGGTAGTATCTGGTGTTGGCACAATAGTGTATATCATCGTGATATTGGCAATATAAAAAGTCTGTCTCAGGCTCAGCTGGATGCGCCAGGCACTATTGATGGGCCGGTGACTGACGTCTGGCTTAATCATTGGAATAGAATTAAAGGAATAAAAAATAAAGCCAGGTTTGAATAATAAGCTGGCAGCAGGCATATTCAATCTTTTCAACATAGCATCCGGCTACGCTCTGTGTTAAGGCGTTAATATTGACTATTGGGAACAGCAGGACTGAACCAATACAAAGGAGGCAAGAAACTCTATCATATCTCTTCGGTTTGCTAGCCTATTTATAGGGATGTCCACTGGCCCAACACATCAACGAATAACGTGTGCCCTTTGTTATTTTCGTTACGCGGTGGAGTTCATAAGACGGCATTATGGTGGCAGAGCCCTGCGACCATTCACAATCCGTAGCAACACCGTCCTTCATGGTTTGCAAACAGCCACCTTCAAAATCACCAGGGTCTGATAAATGAATCACAACGGATATTTTACGCATACTCAGTAGGCCGGGCCCCACATCTTTGTGCCAACCGTAACCATCACCTTGTTCGTACCTTACAAACTGAAGCGCCTCAAGCATCCCTGTTAATTGAAAACAAAATTGTTCGTTGCAGATTTCGGTCAGCTGCTGAATCAGATTAAACGTGGGTTTTAATTCTTCATTAATATGAAAGCTGGTCATCTTTGCTTTGCGTACAGGGGATACCACATAGCTATCTTGTTCCGCATTAGTGAGGATTTTTGCTTGCTCCAACCCCATTTTTTCGCCATAGCTAATTAGGCGTTGGCAGTCTTTCGGTGTGATAAAGTCTTTGTAGTGAAAGACAGCGTTTAGCTGATCATTGCTAGGGGGTATAAAAATCATGGTCTGATCTTTAACGTACATAGGTACTCCTTATGCTGGTATTTGCCGAGGTAATAGAGATGTAAAACGAAACACCCCAGTACCTTGCCAGTATGCGCAGAATAATATTCTTCGATACTTGAAATATGCAAATACAGTGCCACTTCTTTGTCTGAAGGGGTTGTTGCGGTGCTAATGAGCGTCAAGAAGCGGATCAGCTTGCTGCTGGTAGCGCCATAAGCGCTATGATGAGCCCAGCCGGTAACGGCGAGGGAGCTGTGGCAAAAGGTAAGGCAAAAGATTGCCGCCCCAATATTTTTGGTTGCCGCTAATATGGACGATAGGGGTAAAGGTCGCGCACAGTTTCCGGTCTCTGATGGCGTGTTCATTGACGCCCGACCTCGAAGAAATCCGTGCCTCGCTACCATGGTGCTACACAGGTTTTGCGTTTGCCACGAGATAATGCCGGAGCTGGGGACTATTTGTTGGCCGTGACAGCAATGGGTTTAGTTGCGGGTCTGGGTGCGTGTTTGCAGTCGCTAACAGGCTATACAATTCAGTGGTCTACTGGTTAGAGCCCAATCTGATTAATGGTATGAAGATATCAATGATTGATATCAGCACAGAAGTATTACCCAGTCAGATTGGTAATATCTGCTATTGGCACAATGGTGTGTATCATCGTGACATTGGTAATTTGGAAAGCTTGTCTCAGGCGCAGGTTGATGCGCCGGATGATATAGAGAGCACTGTGACTGATGTAAGGCGTGAGCACTGGTTGAGTATTGATAATCCTGCGATCAAATCACTATTTGAATAATGATCTTCTGAGTACATGCTGCTGGATTCTAAATTTAATGTCTTGTTCAACGATAACTATAGTCGAAGGCCGAGTTGTAGTTTTTCTTCCAGCGCCCTAATTTTTTCCAGGGAGCCCGTAGGTAAAATTCCTCCTTCGTGTTCAATAATAGTATCCTGTAGATTGAAATTCCAAGTGGGCTCTTCACTTAAAATGTCGGTCATGTCCTGGATCCGTTTGAGTACTTTGATATCTTCTTCATGAACAGAGCGTTTTAATTTTGTGAAAACATAGTTAATGGCAATATTAATGGTATTTAAGGTTTGTTCGCCAGTATTAATATTGTGCTGCTCAGATAAGTCTATACCCGATTCAATTTGATTAACTGTAAAGTTGAAATATTCCTTGATGTTTTCTGCTGTATCGTCTTCCCATGCAATAATGGTGCGTTTTTCAGTAATCGGTCGTTGGTCACCATATGCTAAGCCCAAACTGGCTTTTAAAAATTTACGTGATGTGGCATAAACATCTTCATTGGAGTATTTAAATACGATGGAGTTACATTTGGTATACAGCGCACAGACATAAGGTCCGTTGTTGACAAAGAAATTGATATAGGAGTTTTCGTAAAGTGCTGTCCTAAATAATACATCGATAGAAGCAACGGGTGCCTGTGGATACCCTGAAAATATATTATCATTGGAAAATGCGTTGGCAGTATCACGAACAATGATGGGTTGGTATAACTTGAGATCTAATTGTTTAAAAAATCGTTCCCACTCAACGATATCGATTTTTCGACGCTCTGAAGAGTCATGAGCTGCCTCTCGTAGGGTTACAGTTAACGGTTTTTTGTCACCGCATACAGATTGTATAAAAGCTTGTGCGCTTTTGTGCTTGTCTTGTGGCGCGGTGAGATAGGCGATGGTCTCATCGCGTAAGAATGCGCATTGAATCGCCCCTTCAAGATAATCACTGACGGGTTCATTTAAATGGTAATCTCTTGGAAATGTGCTGGCAGGATTATTTAATAGCTCCTGCGCAGCTTCACGCTGGTCAAGCCAGATGGTGCTGTCGCAACTCTTCAGTAGATGGCAGGCAGGAAGCAATACATTGCGAGTCATTAGTTGGTTGCTTTCGGTAGTCCTTAGGGTGTCGTTTCGAAATCCATTATTAGGGCCCGGAACAAATATAATCCGTATTTTATCAAAGTTGTGTCTGATTCGATGCAGTTCTGCGACTTCCAAGTAGGTTATAAAATCGAAGTAAGCGGGTGAGACGGTAAAGTCGTAAAAGCAATTTAAGTAGTTTTGACCAATCATTAAGGATTATCGCCTGTGTCAATTTTTAACATGAATGTTCAAAATGAATCAAACATCGTCCTCGAATACTGCCATTGCGCATTTTTTCAATAGCGGTGTTGATATCTTCGAGTTTGAAGTGATCAGTGATTAGTTCTTTTAAAGCAAGCTTGCCCGCTCTATGTAATTTAATTAAGCGTGGAATGTCGCTAGCAGGTTGGCTTTCACCGCCATGTGAGCCGGTGATTTCTTTTCCAAAGTGCAACGGGAGAGAATGAATTCTGATATCTTGGTCGTGTTTTGGCACGCCCACCAAAATAATTTTACCTTTGCTATGCGTTAATTGATAGCAGCTTTCGATAACATGAGTGTTGCCGGTGTTATCAATAGCAACGTCTAATAATTCGCTATCCAATATTTTTTTTATTTCTTCTTTGGCATCAGATGTTGAGGTATCGATTAAATGAGTGGCGCCCAGCTGTTTAGCAAGGTCGAGTTTGCCAGCAAACGTATCGATAGCAATAATCGGGTAGGCGCTAACCATGGCTGCTGCCTGGATAATATTGAGGCCAATACCGCCAGCACCGAACACTGCAATAGATTCGCCAATTTGCAATTTGGCGTTATTAAGTACTACACCGAATCCGGTGGTTACTGCGCAGCCTAGTAATGGAGCTAATTGATTATCAAAGGTTTTTGATATTGCAGTCAAACGATTTTCAGAGACAACCGCATAATTATTGAAACTGGTGATTAGACCTGCATTCAATGGTTGGTCATTCCATCGATACATGGCCGGTTTGGCATTGATGCCATTACCTGGCCGCCAATGCATTACAACCTTGTCGCCCTTCTGTACATGCGAGACACCGGCGCCTACGGTCAGCACTTCTCCGCAGCCTTCATGACCCAGTAGGTGGGGTAGATATTTGTCCGGTCCCTTTACTCCAGCAATTTCGCCCAGTTGTGATCCACATATCCCGCTATAGAGTACTTTTACTAGCACCTGGCCTACATCCAGTTGCTCTGGAAGCTCGATAGTATCAATGCTTAATGGTTTGTTTAACGCCGTCAGGATAGCCGCGCGGGCAGTTGTGGGCAGTGACATAAATCTATTCTTTTATCCATTGTTTAAATAAGCTTGTTATATAGCATAACATTCGGAGTAGATGGATATTAAGTTTGTAATCGATATATAGTATAGCGACTGTTTTTCAGCGTTTTGTAGTTGCAGAGGATCTAGTGCAACTATTAGGCCAGAGAGGAATGGTACTTACTTAGGGCTATAACTGAGGAGCTTTGAACCCGCTGTTCGCAATGCAAGGCCCACTATCGGTTGGAACCCCACGCCCTTTAGCGGACCTTGCATTGCGAACAGCTACTTCAGTGCTACCGACTCGGATACTGCACAGTCTAGCCACCCTCGGTAGTCTAACCCCTCACCAGGGCGTGGGGTTCCAACCGACTGAGGGGTTAGACTACCGAGGGTGGCGGCGGGATACTACGGTCGCAGGCCGTTAATAGCGCTGCCCTTTTAAGCAAGAGCCATTCAGGCCAGAGAGCTTAAATTAGATCAGATCGCAACCATTGGGTCTTTAACAATAAGTATCGATTGGCAAGAACATTGCATTGAGAGCTGTTGACTTGCTGATTAATCATTTATTAGGGTGATTTTCCAGAAAATTGGCAATCGGGGTCAAGTATTTGGCACTGGCTGCCGATATACCAACCAAATAGTAGTATCAATATAGAGCCAGTTGTATGGGCCAGGAAATCGATTTACTCATCAATTATCCACGCAGTCAGCGCAATGTGGATGAGCGTGGACAAAGTAAAACTGAGGCAGACCGAAAAATTGCCCGGGAGTTTGGTGAAGCTTTTTTTGATGGTGATCGTAGTCACGGCTATGGTGGCTTTAGTTATCAGCCTCGGTTTTGGCATCCGGTGGTTCCTACCTTTCAAGAATTCTATAGCGTAAACCCAGCGAGCTCTCTGTTAGATGTGGGCTGTGCCAAGGGTTTTATGCTGCATGATTTTGCAGAGTTAATTCCAGGTATAACAGTAGCTGGCCTCGATGTATCATCCTATGCCATTGAGCATTGTCTAGAGGCTGTAAAGCCTTTTGTGCAGGTGGCTGATGCACAGGAGCTTCCTTTTGCTGATAATAGTTTCGATCTGGTCGTTTCTATTAATACTGTTCACAACTTAGAGCAAGCAAGATGCGAACGAGCTCTGCTTGAAATAGAGCGTGTTAGTCGTGGAAAAAGTTTTATTACCGTTGATGCCTACCGTGATGATCAAGAGCGACAACGTATGATGGCTTGGAATCTAACAGCAAAAACGATACTACATGTGGATGAGTGGAAGGCTTTATTTAACCGCATTGGATATACAGGCGATTATTATTGGTTTATTCCATGAATGAAAAGATTTATCAGTTATTGTTATCAATGCTGCGTATTCGCAGGGTTGAAGAAGAGATTGCCGGACGGTATGGCGAGGGGAAAATGCGCTGTCCCACGCATTTATCCATTGGTCAAGAAGCGGTAGGTGCTGCATTGGGTATTGCACTCCAGAAAAGTGATTTTGTAGTCAGCAGTCACCGTGCCCACGCGCATTATCTAGGCAAGGGTGGTGACCTATCAAGAATGCTGGCGGAAATTCATGGTAAAGAGGCCGGTTGCTCGTCAGGTTTGGGTGGCTCTATGCACTTGGCTGATCCTGATGTCGGTTTTATGGGTAGCACGGCAATAGTAGCCAACAGTATACCCATCGGTGTTGGCCTGGGATTCTCTGCACAACTTAAATCATCGCAGCAAGTGAGCTGTTGTTGTTTTGGTGATGGGGCGGTGGAAGAAGGCGCCTTTTACGAGTCGGCAAATTTTGCTGTGTTAAAAAAATTACCTGTTTTGTTTCTTTGTGAAAATAATTTGTATTCAGTGTATTCACCGATGAAGGTTCGCCAGCCTGAGGGTCGAAAGATTTATCAGTTAGCTAAAGCTATAGGTCTGCACAGTCAAATGGTTGATGGCAATGATGGTGAGGCTGTATTAACCGCGATTGAAGAGGCTGCGCAGCGTGCGAGAGCGGGAGAAGGACCAAGTTTTATAGAGTTTTCCACCTACCGATGGCGTGAACATTGTGGGCCAAACTATGATAACGATATTGGCTATCGGTCGGTACGAGAGTTCGAAGAGTGGAAAGAACAGGATCCCATTGTACGTTTGAAGCAGGTGTTGGATGCACAAGCAGTGATTACCGAAGACTATGAGCGGCAATTACAGCTACTGGATCAGGAAGTGAATGAAGCCTTTGAATTTGCTGAAAAGTCAGTTTTCCCGATGGTTGATTCCCACTATCAACATTTATACAGTAGTGGTGAATCTTCATGAGTCGTATTATAAATTATGTGCAAGCCACAAATGAAGCGCTGCAGGAAGCATTGCGTCAGGATCCTAATGTTATTTGTTATGGCCTGGGTGCCGATGATCCCAGGGGGATTTTTGGTACAACACTAGGTTTACAGGAGGAATTTGGTGCTGAGCGTGTATTTGATATGCCTACCTCTGAAAATGCGATGACGGGTATTGGTATTGGTGCCTCCCTTAATGGTATTCGCCCAGTGATGACGCATCAGCGCCTGGATTTCTTTTTGCTTGCGATGGATCAGTTGGTTAATAACGCAGCGAAATGGCGGTATATGTTTGGTGGTCGATTCAGTGTGCCGATTACTATTCGCTTAATCATTGGTAGGGGTTGGGGACAGGGGCCAACCCATTCGCAAAGCTTGCAATCATGGTTTGCACATATTCCTGGTCTGCGTGTAGTGATGCCGTCTAATGCGCGAGATGCAAAAGGCTTGTTATTGGAAAGCATTTTTTGCGATGACCCGGTTGTGATCCTGGAGCATCGCTGGTTGCACAATAGTACGGCTGAGGTGCCCGAAGGTGATTTTAGAGTGCCCTTAGGCAAGGCGGATGTCATTGTTGAAGGTGACGCACTAACCGTAGTGTCTATGTCGTATTTAACAGTAGAAGCGCGGTTGGCAGTGGCTGCGTTTCAAGAGCAGGAAGTAAATATTGAGCTTCTTGATTTGCGAACTATTGCTCCGATAGATTGGTCTGCGATTTATAAATCAGTAAACAAAACTGGGCGTTTATTAGTGCTGGATACCGGAGTGAAAACTTGTTCAGTTGCTGGCGAAATTATCGCTAGTGTTGTTGAGAACTGTTGGTCAGCGTTGAAACAACCGCCTGTGCGAATGACGATGCCTGATATTCCCGAGCCCACCAGTTTTGGCTTAACCAAGAATTTTTATATACGCGCGGAAACTATTGCTGAACGCATTGCTAAAATCATCGATTGTTCAATGGAAAATATTGCCTTGCCCGTTGAGGCAGAATTTCATGATGTTCCAGGTGATTGGTTTAAAGGACCTTTCTAATGAGGAAGCGGGCGATTATTATTGGTATTAGCAGTGGTATAGGTGAGGCTATAGCTAAGGCATTATTAGCACAAGGCTATGAAGTCATGGGAAGTTATCGTGCAGAGAAAAATATCAGTGAACAAATGAAATCGATCAGTCTTCCGTTGGACACTATAAGTTGTGACGATATTCAGTGTTTTGTTGACTGTGTAAAGGAAAAAAACTTTGCCTGGGATTATTTGATTTTATGTAGTGGCACAATGGAGCCGATAGGCGCTTTTGAAAAAATTGATATTGATAAGTGGGCTGGCAGTTTCAATGTTAACTTAATTGGCCTGATGAGGCTATTGCATGGTTTGTTACCGTTGCGCAACAAACAAAAAATATGCAAGTCATCGGTATTAAGTCTAGCTGGAGGTGGTGTTAACGGAGCACCCGTAAATTATTCGGCTTATACCCTGGCAAAAATTGGCTTGATAAAAATGACTGAACTTCTGGCAGCCGAAATACCTGATGTTAATTTCATTAATATGGGGCCGGGCTGGGTTGATACGCTAATTCATCAGGAAACTATTAAAGCAGCAGAAAATGCCGGGCAGGCCTATGCAGAAACGCAACGGCGACTACTTGAGAAAGAATTTGTGCCAATGGATAAAGTAGTTGAGAGTGCTTTGACGCTGCTTGGTGGAGACGCTGATATTTATAGCGGAAGAAATTTCAGTGTTGCCAGCGATCAGCTTGATTCTGGCGCTTTACAGGAAGCATTAAGAGAAGATCCAGAGATGTATAAATTACGAAGACACAAAAATGAGTGGCAATGAATGATTTATAAAAGTAATGAAAAGCTTAATGAATTAATTAAAATTATCAGCAGAATCCCGCTGGATTTTGGTATATCTTCAGCTGTGTATCAGCAGTGGGCTGAAATAATACCGTCAATTATTCAGAAAATGTATCAGCAGGATAATGATGGAAAATTCGAATTAGAGTTGTTTGGAAAAATTCAATTGCCTTATGTGTCTTTTGGGAATATAAATTCCGCACATCTATTTGGTCTTGACGAAATTATTCTGTTTGTTTTTTACTGGAATAACCGCGATCGTTATCAAGAAGTGTTTGATCTTGGTGCAAATATAGGCCTGCATACTATCATGATGAGCAAATGTGGATTTAAAGTTAATTCTTTTGAACCTGACCCAAAGCATATTGATATTCTCCAGGCCAATTTAGATCGTAATCAATGCGAGATGGCAACTATTCATCGATCTGCTGTGTATTCAGATAACGAAGAAAAAGAATTTATTAGGGTTGTGGGCAATACAACTGGGTCCCACCTTGCTGGCATGAAAGAAAATCCCTATGGCGAACTCGACACCTTTAAAGTGAAGTGCACAACGTTTAATTCAATTCTGGCAAAAAGGCCTTCATTAATAAAGATGGATATTGAAGGCGCAGAAGCGGATGTTATATGTAGCACTAAAAAAGACGAATGGTTGGCTACTGATATGTTGTTAGAGGTGGGTACCGAAGTTAATGCTAAGAGAATTTGGAATCACTTAAGTAGCCTTGGCGTAAATATGTTCGCTCAAAAATGTGGTTGGCAAGCTGCACGATCGGTAGAGAATGTTCCAGTCAGTTATAAAGAGGGCAGTTTGTTTATTAGTATGAAAGATGAGATGCCGTGGTGAGATGATGAAATTAACGGATTACGTCATTGATTTCCTTACCAAACGTGGTGTCTATCACGGATTTATATTGCAAGGTGGTGCCGTTGCTCACTTAATAGATTCTGGTGAGCGGAACAGGAATTTTACTGTTGTGCCCATGCAGCATGAACAAGCCGCTGCGATGGCAGCAGATGCTTATGCGAAATTGTCAGATTCTGGTTTTGGTTTAGCTATGTCGACATCAGGTCCAGGGGCGACGAATTTAATTACTGGTATTGCCTGTTCTTATTATGATTCTATTTCGACGATATTTGTGACTGGTAATGTGGCATCATTTCGTCAAAGTGATCGTATTGGTGTGCGTCAATACGGTTTTCAGGAAACTAATATCACAGAAATGTGTCGCCCTATTACCAAGTACTCTGTGCGAATATCATCGCCTCATATGATCCGTTACGAGTTGGAAAAAGCTTTATATCTTGCAAAGGAAGGGCGGCCAGGTCCGGTGTTGATCGATATTCCTGATGATTTTCAGCGTGAAATACTCAATGTTGATATCCTTCCTGCTTATGAGATTGAAGAGCCGGTATATGATAAATTTGAAAATATTACCAATGAGATAGCACAATTGCTGCCATTGATAAAAACGGCACAGCGACCCGTATTTGTTTTCGGTGCTGGATTGCGGTTGGCGGGTATCGAACAGAAGGCAGTTGATCTAGCTAAAAAATTAAATATGCCTTTTCTTTATACTTGGGCTTTAAAAGGTATTTGCGATTGGTCTGAACCATTGTGTGCAGGTACCTTTGGTACTAATTCACCTCGTTATGGTAATTTCACTATTCAAAATGCAGATTTAATTATTTCTATCGGTTCGCGATTGGATACCCATGCTACTGGGAAATTGGATTTGTTTGCTCGTGAAGCAAAGCTGGTGGTAGTAGATATTGATCGCAGTGAATTAGATAAATTCGAGCCACTAGGCAAAACAGCAGATTATTTATTTTGTGCCGATGCTGAGCTATTTACAGATGCATTAGACAAAGCTGTTACTGAGAGTGAAACGGTGGTTTGTTGTGATGCGTGGTTAGAACAAATCGTGCAATGGAAACAAAACTATCAGCCAAAACTTGATCAGGCAACGTCACAAATAGATCCTTACCAGTTTTTCAAACAGCTAAGTCAATATACCAACCAGTATCGATTATTCACCTTGGATACCGGATCTGGTCTTGCTTACTTTATGGCAAATTATTATGAGTCAAAAGGCCAGCGTGCTATTACCGCGTTTAACAATACGCCAATGGGTTATTCGTTGCCCGCAGCAATTGGTGCTGCCTTTGCCACGGGTATGAAAGAAACAATAATCTGTATTAGTGGAGATGGTGGTCTACAAATTAATATTCAGGAGCTGGCAACACTGGCGTATCATCAATTGCCAATAAAAATTATTGTGGTTAATAACGCTGGTCATACCATGATTAAGCAAACACAGGATGATTGGCTGGGCTCAAACTATTATGGTTCTAGTACTGAATATGGATTGCCTTTATTGAAATTTAAACCCATTGCTAGTGCCTATGGTATTAATGCAGTCGTGCTGGAAAAAGACTGTGATATTAAAGCAGCGTTGACAGAGTTGTTGAGCGGCAATGCGCCGTGTTTAATGGATGTGCTGATTGATCATACCGTACGTATCGATCCGATGATTAAGTGGGGTAGACCTCTGGAAGATTCTAGCCCGATACTGTCGCGTGAAGAGCTGGAATTAAATATGTATGTGCCTGTTATGGGTATACCTGAGAGGATTTGTGGTGGCGATGAATCTACAGGAAGCTGAACAATGACGATAAGTGACAATAAACCATGGGCTTTTTCCGAGGGTCTTTTCGCTGAAAAAGTTTTTGTTGTTACTGGCGGCGGGCAGGGTATTGGTAAAGCAATATCCGCTATGCTGAGGGCATTGTCGGCAACAGTTGTGGTGCTTGAACATCCGCAATTTACCGCAGATCTTGTAGAGGCTGATATTTTAAGTATTGATCTGAGCGATCAACAGGCTCTAAATAAATGCATGCCACGAATTATTAATGACTATGGGCGTTGTGATGGATTAATTAATAATGCTCGGGCAGGACAGCGCACCGTGCCTTTGCAAGAAACCGCCAAAAATATTGGCGACAGTATTGATGTTGGTTTAACTGCCCCTACTTTATTATCGCAACAACTTATACATTATGCTGAAAAACACCCCGACATACCGAGATCAATCATTAATATCTCCTCTACTTCAGCCAGGAATGTAAGCTCAGAATCAGCTAGTTATCATACAACGAAAGCCGCGTTGGAAAGTTTAACTAGATATTTAGCGGTTTATGCTGGCGAATATAATGTAAGGGTGAATGCTATTGCGCCGGGTTTTATTGTTAAAGATGAACATCGTGAACGATTTAATGACTGCAGTAATGGGCATTATCGGTCAATGGCTTTGGCTGCGCACTCTCTAGAACGAATTGGATCAGTAGACGATGTGGCAAATACGGTTGTTTTTTTACTGTCTAATGCTTCTCTATTTATAACCGGTCAAACGTTAGTGGTTGATGGCGGGCTGACGCTTAAAGATGGTTTTGCCAATGCAATGTCGGTAAATCCCTTGAGAAAAAATACTGACGGGGATGGGCATCAATGAATGGCTAGTGAAACAAGAGTTGCAATAGTGACAGGTGCCAGCAAGGGATTGGGGCTGGAGCTTAGTAAGCGTCTGTATCAAGACGGCTGTGCAGTACTTGCGATTGCAAGGGATGTTGAATTGTTGCTGGAATCAGAAGCGCAATGGTCACAAGCTTGTGCAAATTCGGGCGAATTAATGGCTTTAGCCGTGGATGCAACCGATCAAGTTGCAGTGAACTTGGCCATTGATGCGGTGATTGATCGCTTTGGGCAGCTTGATATATTAATTAATAATGTAGGCGGCTTGCCGCAGACAGGTCTATTTCAGGGTTTAAGTGCTGCTGATTGGCAGGATTGTTTTAACCTCAATGTGATGACAACGGTAAATTTTTGCCAGGCTAGTTATCCTCATCTCGTACATTCTTCGCGTGCACGGGTTGTTAATATGACATCCATTACAGCGGTGGAACCGGGAGTATTTAATCCCCATTACTCTGCCTGTAAAGCAGCGGTATTAAATCTATCCAAACATCTCGCGACGGTGTGGGCAGCTGATAAAATTTTGGTGAATTCTATTGCCGCCGGGCCTTTTGATAGCCCATCCTTGAGAGGCGTAATTAGTGATAAAGCTGATGCTCAGAACCGTAATGTATCTGAACTGGAGCAAGAGTTTATTGCTGGATTGACGTCAAGGATTCCCTTGGGGCGATTGGGAACAATCGAAGAAGTAGCCGCATTGGCACTATTTTTGGCATCCGAGCAGTCAAGTTGGATAACCGGGACTAATATTTGTATTGATGGTGGAAAGCACCGGAGCATTGTATAAAACTCGGTAAATAAATCGCCTTATCTGCCGATAACAACTTCAAGTATATAACGTGCCAGCGCTTAAATTTACTCCTGGTTTTAATAGTTAACATTAATTAAATCAATAGGTTAGGTGTTTATGAATGCTGACCCAATCAAAATTTATCTAGCTGACCTGACCCATACTGGCACGGTTATCTCCTCCAATATTTTTCCTTTGGCGATTGGGTTGGTCGGTGCCTATTTAAAAGAGCATCTGGAATATCCGCTTGAAATCGAACTGTTTAAAAGCCCAGAAGAATTCAACCAACGGCTTACTGATGATCCTCCTGCAATCATAGGCTTTTCCAACTATTCCTGGAATGAGCAAATTTCATTGGCCTTTGCCCGCCGAATTAAACAATGCTACCCCGAGATCGTGACTATTTTTGGCGGCCCCAATTATGGTCTTGAGGATGAAGAGATAGAGTCATATTGGTCTGTAGAGCCGCCTGTTGATTTTTATATAGTCAAGGAGGGTGAGGAGGCTATGTTGCAGTTGGTTCGCCAGTTGGTTGAGTATAAATTTGATGTAAACCGGATCAAAAATGAACGACTAAATATTGCTAATACACATTACTTGCACCAAGGTGAAATTGTGAACGGAGATATTATACCCAGAGTTAATGTGGGAGAGCTTCCGTCACCTTATCTTGCGGGAATGATGGATAAGTTCTTTGATGATGGATATATTCCCATGATCTATACCACTCGAGGTTGTCCTTTTGGTTGTGCCTTTTGTACAGAGGGGAATGCTTATTACAATAAAGTCAGCCAACGTGAAAAAACACTGAGTGAAGAATTAAACTTCATTGCTGAGCATATTATTGACCAGCAGGAGCTATTTATTGCCGATGCAAATTTTGGTATGTTCAAACAAGATATTCGTAAAGCCAAAATGATCAAAGATATTAAGGATAAATTTCACTACCCAAAAAATGTTATTGTCTCAACAGGGAAAAACCAAAAAGAGCGAGTTTTGAATGTTGCGACTATTCTCGATGGTAGTTTGACTCTGGCAGCATCAGTGCAATCTACTGATCCAGTAGTTCTTGATAATGCTAAGCGAAGCAATATTAATTTATTGACACTGAAAGAGGTAGGAGCAAAAGCTGCGGATAAAGCAGCAGGGACATATACTGAAATAATCCTAGCACTGCCAGGTGATAACAAAGCGACTCATTTTAGAACTTTACAGGATACTATTGATGCGGGTTTCGATATTATTAGAATGTATCAATTTATTTTATTGCCTCAAACAGAATTCAATACTCCCGAATGTCGTAAAAAATTTGATATGGTGAGTCGTTATCGAATAATGCCAAGGTCCTTTGGTAGATACGATTTGTTAGGTGAAAAAATAATAGTTGCTGAAACTGAGCAAATTTGTATTTCCAATAACACGATGACTTTGGAAGATTACCTTGATTGCCGTGAATTAGATTTGGCTGTAGAAATTATTCATAACGGTAAAGTATTTGAAGAGCTATCAGGTTTAATCCGTGGTTTGGGCTTGTCATGGTTTGAGTTTATTGAACACACTTTTAATAAAAGGCATTCAGCCCCTAATAGCGTGGTGGAGATATTTGCTCGTTTCCGCAATGAAAATACTGACTATCTGCGTGATAGTGTCGATGAAATTCAATCATTGGTCACTGATAGCTTTGAACAATTGGTGGCTGATGAAATCAGTACTAATGAAATGTCTGCAGCCAAGGCACAAGCAACCTTCCTCATTATGTCTGATATGCATGCATTTGTTTATGCCAGCGCCTGGGAGTTTCTTCAGCAGCAAGCGGCATTGAGTGCCGAGGTTAAAAAATAT
>JAZFYA010000318.1:0-3983 GCA_036443315.1 Pseudomonadales bacterium | reverse complement strand
AGTCACCGCTTTCTTCGCCTGGGGTTTTTTATTTCTGCCTGCCATATACCATAATCCTTTGATTTTCCTGGTAATTAAAGTGTTTAAATAATATAACCTGGTTGTCTATATAAGGCGGTTTTATATCCACTTAATCGTTTATTTAACAATAGTATAGACGTCTTATTTGATTTTGTGTTAGATCAAGGCTATGTGTCTAGCTGCTACTATTAAGTATGTGTTAGGTGTTGTTGACTGACTACAAAAAGGAAAGGGCCATATTATGTTAAATAGGAGGTGTATATGAAGTCCTATACCAAATGGCTGCTGTTTTTATTTTTGCTATTCGCGGTAGGTTTACCGTTGGTGATTAAGGGGCCAAATGGCCGTCCGATTATAAGTTTTGGTGACTGGATGCCCAATAGTGCTGCTTTGGATCAAGTTCTAGGTCAGTTGAGGTTGGTAAGTGATAAAGCCGGCAAAGGGGTTGAACGGGTGGCTGAGCAAACTGTTGATAGCCTTTCCGAGTTGGTAGAGACACCGTCGGTATCAACCACTGTCAAGCAGTCGCTATCAAGTGAAGAGCTGGCCAAGAGCCCAATAGTGTTCTCTTCGTCTTCGGGCAAGATGTATAAGTGGCAGGATACAAACGGCAGGTGGCATTTCTCCAGTGAAAAGCCCATGGCTGTGGACAAGGTAAGTGTCGAGGCCTTGCCGGATGTAGAAAACGTGATGGATACCCCTATTACTGAGGGGGAGAATAGTAGTAACATAGGCTTCCCCGGTTTGGGGGATGCAGGTGATTTGTTGAAAAAGTACAACGAATGACTAAAAGGATAGACCAATAGTCATGCGGTTTATTGCTATGGGTTTATAGGGGCTAGTGGGAGTTTGTTTTAAAAATCTTTGAGGAAACAGAAAATAAAATGAAACATCACATATTATTAGTCGTTGCTATCGGCACGGCACTAATCGGTTGTAACCAGCAGACCGGAGATCAACCTACAGACGTGGTTCAAACTACGGAGGCAGCTATACCTGCGGGAATGAGTTTGGACTCCGAAGAAAAACGCATCAGCTATGGTATGGGCATTGGTTTTGGTCAACGTATCAAGCAGGATCCCTTTAGTATTGATATCAATGCATTTGTCGAAGGTTTTCAGCATGCGCTGGAAGGCAGCGAACAACTGATGACCCAGGAAGAAATCCAACAGGAAATGCAGGCCTTCCAGCAGAAACAGATAGCCAAACAAAAGGCAGAAAATGAAAAACTGGCCAATGATAACAAAGTTGCTGGTGAAGCCTTTTTAGCGGAGAACGGTACTAAAGAAGGTATAGTCACGCTGGAAAGTGGACTTCAGTATAAAGTTGTCACTGCAGGCACCGGTACCAAGCCTGCTGCAACGGATACGGTCGAAGTTCACTATACGGGAACACTTGTTGATGGCACTGAGTTTGATAGTTCTTATAAGCGTGGTTCAACAGTTAGCTTTCCGGTCAATGGAGTTATCCCTGGCTGGACTGAAGCGTTACAGTTAATGCCGGTAGGATCCAAGTGGCAGCTGTTTATACCTTCCGGTTTGGCTTATGGTCCCGGCGGTACTAGTAGTGGCCCCATTGGCCCTAACGCGACATTAATTTTTGACGTGGAATTGGTGTCGATTAAAGAGATTAAAGGTGAAGGTGACAGCGAAGGTGACAGCGAAGGTTAAGCTGTTTTTCGATGATAAAAAAGGCTGCGCATTGCGTGGCCTTTTTTAATGTTCAGGATGGAACGGTATGTCATGAGTGCATGGGTGCGCAAGAGCGACGCTATTGTGATTAATCCGGGATTACAAATCTCAAGCTAGGATGCTGGCTTTGCCGAAGTAGGGCGGGTCAAGACCCGCCATTGATACCAATGTTGCAGAATTTTGGTGAGTTTAAATCCACCGTTCAGGTTGTGGCATTTATTGTCATTTTTACTTCTTTAGCCTATGAGTGAATCCGTTCGAGGCGACCGCGTAATAAAGGTTGTCATTAGCACTAAAGCTGACCGCTACAATGGATGCGCTGGTAGGTTTCCAGGGGTCTCGTTTGGGGACAGTCCAGCGGGCTAGTTCTGTTTGTTTATTGGTCTCCCACAATTGTATCAAACGGTCTGAGTTGCCAGTGAGCAATAACTTACCATCGGCGGAAAATCTGGCACTGGTAAAAGCCTGGCCGCGTTTTATAGCGGTGGCCCGTAGCGGCAATTCGCCAAGGGATTCTCCAGTTTTGGTATTCCAGATCACCGCCTTGTCATACTTGGCGACGCTGAAGGCTTTTGTCCCATCGGCTGTGATGGCAACGGTTACCACTTCGTCTTTGTGGGGCCAGCTAAATAACTCTTCGCCACTATTAACATCCCAGAGTTTAGCGGTTTGATCTTCGGAGCCGCTGATGGCGAGTTTGCCGTTAGCACTGAGAGCGACCGTGCGAACTCGATCTTTATGGTAGAAGGTCCGTTGAATTCCACCTCGCTTCACATCAAATAACACTGCGCTGTAATCTTCCAGGCCGAGCAGGGCATAGTTGCCATTAGGGCTCAAGTCGATGGACATCACTTCATTGGGGGCTGTCCAAAAGGTGACAGCTTTGCCAGTGTTGGTATCCCATAACACCATGGTTTGATGGTCGGCGGTTAAGGCAAACAAATTGTCCGGTGAAAAACCGCTGGCGATAATATTGGTGTACTGGCCCTGTTGATGATTCCAGTTAAATTTTCGTTCCCCCTGCGGGGTATCCCACAGGCTGCCGCCATGGGTAATGGAACCAATAATACTGAGTTTTCCGTCGCGGGAGAGTGCGGCACTATAGGTACCCTTAACGGCATTTTCCCAACTCTTGTCAGGGGCAGATCCGGTGTCGCAGGCTATAAGGAGCAGCGCCAACGTCAGCAATACAATACAGTTAATGGTGGTGGAGACAGGATTGGTAATATTCGACATGAAGCAACCGATTGATTGGTGAGCTTACTAAGTTATAGCAGAGTCGTTAATAAAGCGCCCCGTTTGTCGCTCTATGGGATGTGTGACTTAGGTAATGACTTGCTCTCGATGGGATTCATGCAAGGTATCGATTAAACGGTCTTCAAATTCAAAACGAGAGGCCATGGTCTCTCCGAGCTTGGATAAATCTTTCGATAGATCGGTGAAAGGGCCTTTGGCATTGGCGTGCTTGTCGTTAAATTCCATCGATGTTGCAGTGGTGGCATTGATAGAGGGAAACAGGGAGGCAACTAAATCAGCACTGCCGTCTTTAAATTCTTCTGCTTCACGAATCAGCTGGTAATACACTTCAAAGTGACCGGTGGAAACGTAATCCACGAGTACCTGACAAAACTTTTGCAATCGCAAACTCGATCGTTCAGTTTTTGGGGAAAATTCATGCACCCCACTCAGCGCGCAAAATTGAACAATTAATGATTGGCGCTCATGTAACCAGCGATCTATCATTTCGTTAACGCCACTCCAGCGTTCTGCTATTGTGCATTGGTCCAGCATTATTTGTGCCCTTTATTATTGCTAGTTTAGTATAACTACTTTTTCATCTTGTGGATGTTGCAACTATACCCAAAGCGATTGAAATTTAGGTGTTATAGCACGTCCATTGTTGTTCATGGCAAGGCGTTTGAACGCAGGAAACTGTCAATATTTCAAGTTCAAACAACACAGCCATGGGCAAAAAGGGGGTGTGACGTGCATGGATGCACTAATGCCGCAGGCGCATGGATGTGCAGGAGCGGCCTATAACACCTAAATTTCAATCGCTTTGGGTATATGTAGACGTACATGAGCAATATAAGTGAGGTTTGCTTTAGGAGCAAGGTGTAACTGCAAGAAATTATTGGAAAAATTAATTTTATTTATTTGCATTATACTAGAGTTTAGAGTTTCAGGAAGAGCATTAGATCAGACAATTCAACACTATCGCTCCGGGCCTGCAGGACAATTGACACGGTGGCCGGTCGCAAGCTTGTTGGT
>JAZFYA010000317.1:0-6894 GCA_036443315.1 Pseudomonadales bacterium | reverse complement strand
GGGTTCCAACCAAGTGAGGGGTTAGACTGCCGAGGGTGGCGGGCAGCTCACACAAGCGCCAAAAGTCGCAAGCCATTGACAGCACCGCCTTTAAAGCCGTCTTTAAATAAAGGCCATTCCTCTCAAGCTGATTTTTCGCTCAAGCTGTTTTTGCTTTTTTCCCAAGAGCACCCTGCTTTTTTAAATAAATAAGCAATAAAGAAACCGCTGCCGGTGTAACGCCGGGAACACGGGAAGCCTTTGCTAATGTTTCGGGTCGAGCATGGGATAATTTTTGTTTGATCTCATTAGAAAGACCTTCCACTGAATGATAATTAAATTTATCTGGAAACAATGTATTTTCATAGCGGCACAGTCGTTCTATTTCCTCAGCTTGTCTATCGATATAGCCAGAGTATTTTATCTGAATTTCTACCTGTTCAGCTACTTGAGGGTTACTACACACTTCACCCTTAATACCAGCTACATCACTATAGTTAATGCCTGGACGCTTAATTAACTCCAATAAACTGTATTCACGACTAATAGGTTTATCAACTAACGCATCAACTATATCTCCGCAAGGCGTTTTTGGCTGCACCCAGGTTGAAGATAAACGCTGTTTTTCTTTTTCAATGCCTGCACGCTTTTCAGAAAATATTTTCCAGCATTCATCTTCCACCAAGCCCAACTCATGACCCTTTTCCGTTAACCGCAAATCTGCATTATCTTCACGTAGTAATAAGCGGTATTCGGCACGCGAGGTAAACATTCGATAAGGCTCTATGGTACCCATGGTAATCAGGTCATCAACCATAACACCGATATAGGCTTCATCGCGGCGTGGGCACCAGGCTTCTTTTTCTTGAACGTTTAATGCAGCGTTTAATCCCGCTAACAAACCTTGCGCTGCAGCCTCTTCATAACCGGTGGTGCCATTAATTTGTCCGGCAAAAAATAAACCTTCTACAAATTTCGTTTCCAGTGAGTATTTCAGATCGCGGGGATCGAAATAATCGTATTCGATTGCATATCCGGGACGTGAAATATGGGCATTTTCAAAACCTTTTATCGAGCGCACTAAATCTAACTGCACGTCAAAAGGAAGACTGGTGGAAATACCATTGGGATAAAGCTCATGCGTTTTTAAACCTTCCGGCTCAATAAATATCTGGTGAGAAATTTTATCGGCAAAGCGATGGATTTTATCTTCAATCGACGGACAGTAGCGTGGTCCAACGCCCTCAATCACCCCGGAGTATATCGGCGAGCGATCCAAACCACCGCGGATAATGTCGTGGGTTATTTCGTTAGTATGTGTAATCCAACAACAGGTTTGTTCAGGGTGTTGTTCTACCGAACTCCAAAAAGACATGACCGGCTCCGGTTTGTCGCCCCACTGTTGTTCCAAACCATCAAAGTTAACTGAGCGTGCATCAATACGGGGGGGGGTTCCGGTTTTTAAACGGTCAACGTTAAAAGGCAGTTCCCGCAATCGCCGAGCAAGAGCGATAGAGGGTGGATCACCGGCACGACCGCCACTGTGATTATCCAGGCCAATGTGAATTTTTCCGCCGAGGAAAGTGCCAGTACACAACACCACTGTCGGGGCAAAAAACCTGAGTCCCATTTGTGTAACAACGCCGGAGATTGTTTCGCCATTAACAATCAGGTCATCAACCGCTTGCTGAAAGATCGAGAGGTTGGGCTGGTTTTCCAGTATTTCACGAATCGCCGCCTTGTATAACACACGATCCGCCTGCGCGCGGGTTGCCCTTACGGCAGGACCCTTACGGATATTCAGTACTCGAAACTGAATACCGCTCAAATCCGTTGCCCTGGCCATAGCACCGCCTAAAGCATCGATTTCTTTAACCAGATGACTTTTGCCAATGCCGCCAATAGCGGGATTGCATGACATTTGTCCTAGCGTTTCAATATTGTGACTGAGTAGCAGAGTCTTACACCCCATACGGGCAGCCGCCAGAGAAGCTTCAGTGCCGGCATGACCACCACCGATCACAATAACGTCGAATTTTTTCGGGTAATCCACAAAAACCTCAATGCACAAACAACACATAAGTGGAAAAAAGGGGAAAGGATTATAAGGCAGAGAAGCGCAGGTAGCAAAAGCTTGGTGAATTAATAATCACAAGGGGAAGTTGATAGTTTGGGGATTTTAAATACGTTTAATGATGTAATTATATTATTTAAGTTATTAGTCTATATATATTATTGTTTTTTAATATTGTTATTATTATTAGTACCCCTGTTATCTGTGTTTAACTCGAATAAATTTATATAAATCAAAGGGTTATTACGATGATAAGTGTTCGGATAAAGCCTTAGTTTGGTGCGTGTAAGCTGATAATATGCCGTGAATAAAATACCGTGTTATACACAGGCGTTAGACAAACCCAAAATATGCTGGTTTTTATCCTAGGGTTTTTAAGCGTTTGTACAGGGCTTGTCAGGGGATGTTATCCACAGGGCCAGTGGGTCGTGATGTTATGGACACTATAGTAATAGAAAGTAGCAAGCGGTCATAATAAGTCAGTGGTTAGATTGTGAATAAAGTGTGGGTAGCTTTGTATAGCTGTTATTTATAGAGCTCATAAATCAAAGATCTGATCCGAATGGTACTTACTTAAGGCTATAACTGAGGAGCTTTGAACCCGCTGTTCGCAATGCAAGGCCCACTATTGGTTGGAACCCCACGCCCTGGTGAGGGTAGTGACTACCGAGGGTGGCGGCGGAATATTACCGTCGCAAGCCGTTAACCGCGCTGCCCTTAAGTAAGTGCCATTCAGATCTGATTCCATATCTTGATGTCACGACCTGTAATCATTGTGGTGGTCCGGTTAAGATCATCGCTTGCATGGAAGAACCACTGGCCAGCAAAAAGATTCTGGATCACCTGGGTGCAAAATCCGCGGCTCTAACCTCGACTAAGCAGTTGCCAGAAACGCGAGCGCAACCGCTACCGTAGCGAGCGGAATCAGAGATGTGAGTATTGATAGTAACTGGCGGCAATCTCAACTACGATAAGCGATTGCTAGCCGCTCGTTGTTTATGTAGATTGGACGTAGAGAGGGGTGTTAATTCTGCTTATATTCCAGGCAATTCTGTCTTTGCTACCATTGGAATAGCTTATTGCAGATAGATTGATTAACTTACAACGTATAATGTCAGGCGGGGCAAACAATATCGATGTGTGGCATTTGTGGTATTTTGAATCGTGAAGAACCTGCTGAAGTTTTACGCCCTCTGTTGTCGAATATGGTTGACCAACTCTCCGCCAGAGGACCGGATGAGCAATCTGTTCATACCGATGGTAAATTGGGATTTGGTCATGCGCGACTTTCGATTATTGATTTGGAAGGGGGGCAACAACCCCTGTTCAATGAAGATAAATCAATTGTAGTCATTTGCAATGGCGAGATTTACAACTATCGCGAAATCCGCCATCGTTTAAAAGAAAAAGGCCACCGCTTCCACACGCAAAGCGATTGCGAAGTACTTGTTCATCTGTGGGAAGAGTCCGGCACCGACATGCTCAACGATTTACGGGGTATGTTTGCGTTTGTGTTGTACGACAAGAAGAAGGATGTCTTATTTGGTGCACGTGATTTCTTTGGACAAAAACCACTTTATTATCACCAGGGGCCAGACCTCTTTGCTTTTTCATCTGAAGTGAAAAGCCTGTTGTTACATCCTCAAATCAACCGCAATCTCGATTTGGCAGCGCTAGATCAATTTTTGTTCTACCGCTATGTCCCTCATCCCCGCACTATGTTTACTTCAATCAAGCAACTTCCTGCGGGACATTATTTTCTGCTGGAAAACAACAGATTGACGATCGATAGATACTGGAAATCACCTTTGGAGCCGGAATCTTTTTTTCAACCAGACAGAAAATTAACACCAAGGCAGTGGACAGAGATTGTTAAAGAAGCATTGTTTGATGCAGTCGAAAGTCATTTGGTGAGTGATGTTCCGGTGGGTGTTTTTCTAAGTGGAGGAATCGACAGTTGTTTGATTACGGCGATTGCCGCGCAATATTATGGGAAACCGTTGCAAACTTTTTCGATTGCATTTACAGGCTCCAAACAAGATGAATCTACTTTTGCGTGGCAGGCAAGTCAACATTTTAAGACGCAACATACACAGTTCGAGTTCCTCCCGGCTAAAGTGGAAGAGTATCTGACGCAGACATCAGCTTACTGTAGTCAGCCACTTGCAGATAGCGCCATCCTACCTCTCTATGCACTGAGTCAACAAGCCGCTAAGCATGTGAAAGTTGTGCTGACAGGTGATGGGGGCGATGAGCTTTTTGGCGGATATCGTAAGTACCGTCGAGGCGCTTCTGCCCTGGCACACATCATGTGGAAGTCGTCGCAAACATCAGGCCTGTTCAGCACCAAGAAACTTGCACAATGCGCTCCTGATCGATTGGGGTATCGCCGCATGCAGGCGCGCCTGGGCATGGCATTGGTTCCGCCGTTGCGTTGCACGTACAAACGCAAAGGGTGGGAGGGGTGGGATCGGTATGCGTTGTACTCCGACAATGTGCGAGAGTCGATGCAAGAGCATTACACAGACGAGTCCGATTGGATTTCTCTACACGATTGCGCTAATACCGACCCCGTTAATGCGATGCTTTCTATCGACCAGAACTGGTATTTACCCGATGACTTATTATTGAAGACTGATCACGCGACGATGGCGCATAGTTTGGAATCACGCGCCCCTCTGCTTGATCATCGCCTGGCATCGATTGCGGGTGGGTTACCGACTTTTATGAAAGCAACTTCGCAGCAAACAAAAGTGGTGTTGCGTAATATCGCCAGTCAACTCCTCCCTGTAGAACTCGCTTCGCGCCCAAAGAAGGGTTTCACCTTCCCTATTAGCCAATGGTTACGTGATGACTTAAAGACGTGGGTTCACGAATCGCTCTGCGAAACATCGGTGATGATTCCCCAGTTGTTTCAACCGAAATATGTGCGGCAGATCCTCGACGAACACAACACCGGCAAGTATGACCACGGCGTTAAAATATATACGTTGTTGACATTGGAATTGTGGCATCGCAATTTTATCGGTTGACGAAGGCGAGGAGTCAAGGGCGTTAATCCTCAAATAAGATGGTTATTGTCTGAGGGTTTACACCCACAGTTCACTCAATTATGGCCACACAGATTCCTTTGCGAAAACCGCGTACAATTGCAAGCAGAAAAATGATAGCGCCAGAAGGATTATCGCCAAAGGATCCCCATAGTGGAAAGCCATTTGGCAATATTAAAACAGCGTGGGCAAGTATCTTGAAAGACGCGAAGAGACAGAAATTTCGCTGGCACGATTTAAGACATCATCTTGCCCCCGAGCATAAAGCTAGTGTGGTAGCGTTGTTGAATAAAAAAAAAGGGGGTTGAGCTGCGAAAAACCGCCGTAGCCTGAGTTTGTAACAGTGCGCTTCCCTACACCTACATACCTAAATATTCCAATATTAAGAAGATGTATCAACCATGAAGTGCACGCAATGCGTGTTTAGGGTCTGCTTCTATTATACGTAACAAAGCTTTGGCTGGTCCTGTCGGATGGCGACAGCCTTGTTCCCAATTTTCTAGGGTGCGCTTACTCACGCCGATCATAGCGGCAAAACCTATTTGTGATAGCCGGGTTTTCTCAATGTCTTTAGCTGTTCTTGCGTGGGTGATATCTTTGACCAGCACTAGGAACATATCGACTTTCCCAATAACCAAATCCGCAAAATAGTTAATAAAACCAAACATAGGCAAGACTACCCAAATCATGCCCACCTATGTCCGAAAAAACAAAGAAAGGCGGTTATGGCGGTATTTTCATAGCCGTTATTTCTCGCAACACTTTGTGTAACTCTTCTACCAGGTATAAAGGCATAGAAAGTAGTTTATAATTGACTGTCGTTACCGCTTGTTTTTGCCAGGTTTGATGGCTTAAGTTTTGTAAACCTGGCGGATTTAAATCAAACCGGCAAGTCAGTGTTGATTCTTTGTCTATCGCAAATTGTTGTAAGGATTTTATGCTACCACTTTTCCCCGCCTTTACTTCGACTGGAACGATTGTTTTACCTATTGAAGTAACGAAGTCAACCTCTGCATTGGACGTTTTACTTTCTCTGAGCCAGTAGAAGAGATCTGGCGGCTCCATACCCTCGAATCGGTAGGCCAGATGTTGGGCAACAAACTGCTCCGCCAAGATCCCTTCGTTTAATAATGCACGTTCATCCAAGGATGAAATTTGCGACCACTCAAGTCCGTAGAGATAATTCAACAAACCGACATCGAGAAAGAAAAGTTTGTAGTACTTTTCATTGATTCCCGATTTTATCGGGATGCCCGAACAATGACTGTGGTAAGCCGGTAAGAGTAATCTTGCCCTGACTAATAAGTCAATCGCTTGTTTAATATCCCCAGAACGATCATCCCGTGAAATGTTGGCATACTTAACCTTTTCTCCGTTTATTGCCGGGATGGCATCCAACACTTTATGGATTCTTCCAAGGGTGGGTTCCCGGCTGTACTTAGTGAAGTCATCCTGGTAGGTCTGGATGATAGAACGATGGATTTCTCTCGCACTCAGCATACTATTGCTTTCGCAAAAAGCCACTATGCTTTCAGGCATACCGCCGATAAAAAGATATTCCCGTTGTTTTCTCAGCAACTGTTGATGAGCCGTTTGCGAGAGTGATTGACCTAGGTGAAAATTTTCCACATAAGAAAACAGCATGTCTTCTTCGCTGGCCAGTAGAAACTCCTTAAAAGTCATAGGACCAAGGTGTAGGTATTCGACTCGGCCCACCGGCATGGAAAAGTTGTGTTTCTCGAGTACAAACTCCAACAGGGAACCCGCCGCAATGACGGGCAATTGCGGCAT
>JAZFYA010000316.1:0-9899 GCA_036443315.1 Pseudomonadales bacterium | reverse complement strand
GATTTGGCTCTTGCTCTAGGGCTATTATCAACACTTGGAGATCAGGCATCAGCCTGGTTAATTACCTTAAATTGAACGCATTATGCCCATATCCATTTCAGACTCATTTTTGGATTAGAATATACTTACCCTTTCTGTAAGACCAGATTATTAAAAAACAATTGGAAACAATAGTTTCCGTTGCCAAATAATTCCTTTTTTGAGAAACTTAGCGTACCAATGGCGGCGGATGATAAAGGATAAAAAATCGACGGCAAAGGCTTTATCCTCCTGCTGGCCCGATAAGCCAAGGTATTCTCCAAACTCCCCTATTCAACACTAGCAACTCAACGACAGGACACAGAATGAGCGCAGATCTTGGCCACCAGATGCAACAACTTTATCAGCAATTTGGCGAGGTATCAGGCGTCAGTATTGAGTTACATAAAGAGCTACTAGCGATTCGGGTTGAAAATCAACAAGCCACTGCCACGGTATTTTTACAGGGAGCCCAATTAAGTCATTATCAGCACCGGGGAGAACAACCGATTATCTGGTGTAGCCCTGACTGTGATTATTCCGCGGGTGTTCCACTGCGTGGAGGCATCCCCATTTGTTGGCCCTGGTTTGGCAACCTGACCAAAAATCTTGCCCCTGTACAGCAACAAGTTAACTGTGATGACGCTCCCGCCCATGGATTTGTTCGCCAGCGTCACTGGCAAGTCAGTGCGATAGAGAATATTGATAACCACTTGACCCAGATGCAGCTGCAGCTATCCCTCGCTGAAGGGGAAGAATCTCTTTGGCCCACGGCTACTGAATTACAGTTAACCATTCTGATTGGCAAAACACTGACACTTACCCTTGAAATTCGCAATACCAGTCATCAAACGGTGTGTTTTTCCAATGCCCTGCATAGCTATTTCGCCATCGGGGATATTGAGCAGGTTGTGGTTAAAGGCTTAGAAGGCTTGAATTACATTGATTGCATGGATAACTGGAATGAACATAAGCAGCAGGGACCGTTAACGATTGGGCGAGAAGTCGACCGTATTTATCAAGGCGCTCACAACGACATCACCTTGATCGACAAACACTGGCAACGCATCATTACGCTCCACAGCGAAGGTAGCGACAGTGCTGTCGTGTGGAATCCCTGGCAGGACAAAGCCCGACGATTATCCCATTTTGCAGATGACGCCTATAAAAAAATGTTATGTATTGAAACCGCTAATGCCGATAAAGACCTTGTGCCATTGGCCGCTGGAGAAACGCATCGCTTGGTTTTAACTATTAGTAGTTCGGCACTAAGTTAAACATCAACTTACATGGTTTGAGAAGGGTTTGTGGAGGGACATCAAAGGCTTGTATTAATTCTTGCGTCAACTCTGTAGAAAATGTATTTTTATGCTCTTCGTCTTGCAGGGTGATTTGGACAATACCGGGTTCTACTTGTTGGATGCCTACAACGTTTGCCATTTTATGTCTCCCATGGAAATTGACCCATTTTTACATAGCGGGTAATCTTGGCGAGGTTTTCTTGGTCAGAAAATACCTCCAGGTTCGCAGCCAATGCTTTGGGTTTTGACGTGGCTAGATAATCATCCAGCTTATTTATATAGCTTTTATAACGTGTAATAGCTGTTTTATTCAGTCGTTTCAAACGTAATAGGTGTTGACGCAGTAACGCTTGGCTGTCGTCTGCATAGGCATCCACCAAGCCCCATTGGTGAGCATCTTTGACAGCGATGGGTTTGGTCATTAACGTCAGGCTATGGGCTTTCTGAAAGCCAATACGACGAATAAGAAACGGCAGTACACACGCTGGCATTAAACCAAACAACAGTTCGGACAAACTAAATTCAGCCTGGCTATCAGCCAGCACAATATCACAGGCGGCCACAAAACCCATCCCCCCAGCATTAGTTTTGCCGCGCACATGGGCCACTGTCACATAAGGCCCCTTCGCTAATTGGGTCCAAAGGTCATAGGCAGGCTCTGGCTGGGATTGAGTAGGTTCCGCTTGACTAGTTTGATCGGCCATGCCTTTAAAATCGGCGCCAAAACAAAACACTTCGGGCAGGCCTTCGAGCACGACCAGTTTGACGTTGTCATGGCAAATTCCCAAGACCTGACGACATTCGTCAATGAGTTGGTCATTGATGGTATTGTTGGCCTCTGGGCGGTACAACTGTATAAAACAGATATCTTCTTTACCTTGCGCCGTTGAAGACTCTTCAAATCGGACTTTTAATGTTTGATATGACATCAGACCCACTCGTATTCGCGATGATACTCTTTGATTTCTTTAAGATATAAACACCCAGATTGACGCGCTTCTGCAATTAATCCGCTGTCTAGGATGACATTGCGAGTGCCAAATTTAATGGCATCGCCACCGGCAATAATGGCTTCATATTCATCCATGCTAAGCCGGTAACGTCGGTTCAATTGGTCTTCAATAGCCAACGCAGTCAGTCGTGCCTGCCCTTCTTTTGTCACAATGCCACTGTAAAATTCTGAGCAACAACCTGAACCATAGGAAAAACAGCCAATCCGTTGTGGGTTGTCAAACTGACCATTGGCGATGGTGCTGGCCAGTGACAGGGCTGTAGTTGCGCCCATAATATTACCCACCCGCTGACAATAGATCAGACCAGGCATCACCCGTCGCTCAAAGTCGGCCTGAATAAGCTCGGTATCGGCAGTGGCAAATTTACGCATCATACTGCGATGGGCGCCGTGAACCATACCGCCAAAGGGGGTATGAAAAGCCAAATAGCCAAAGGTGCTGGCGTAATCTACATCGGCAAGCCGCTTCTGATATTCAAGAAAACTGTTTTCGCAGCAGTCCAGGTAGGACAACAGGGATAGATCGGCATCACCGGCTTCGCTATCAGGTACCGGGCGGCAGGTATCCATGACTTCGTAGCCGTAATAACCATTCGCCCCTGCATCAATTTGAAAAACATAGGGGGCCTCACTGATTAACATGGCCACGGCACCCGCACCGCTGCTGGGTTCGGCAAAGGACCAGTCTTCGGTCAGGGCTTCGCCTCCTTCCGCAACCAGAAAGCGAGAAATATCCGTGGCAATAACCAAGGCTTTAGCACCCGGCGAAACTTGCGACAAAATAAAATTCACCGCCATTTGCAAACCAGCGGTACCGGAGTAGCAGGCATTTTTTAGTTCAAACAAACGGCAGTTGCGATTCAACCCCAACAGTTGATGGAAATAGGTGCTCATGGATTTGCCAAAATCAAATGCTGACTCTGTGCAGGAAATCACCATTTCAATGCGATCTTTTTCTTCTGCACTGAGCTGGTCAATGATCGGTTTGGCCGCGTTCACACCCATGCTAATGGGATCCTCATAGGGTAAAGTGACGGTTTTTTCTTTCATCAATAAGTTATCAAAACGCTGTGTATCGAGTTTGCGGTATTCCGCCAATTCTCGCACGTCCAGGTATGCGCTACCCCCAAAGACGTTCATTGCTTCTATACCAACCGTTGTCATGTATATTCTCCTACCGCTGTAGTCAGTGTTGGGAATGCATCAAATAAGATGCTGCCCATGCCTTTACTCTGTGAACCCTGGCCGGGAAATAGATAGGTTTTCATATTATTTTCTCCTGATGGTTTGTTAAATGATTCCGTTGCCCTGCTTGGTGAGTACAATGGCACTATTGATCCCACCGAAACCAAACGAGTTGCTTAAAGCCGTTTGGATGTCGGTCGTTTCAGCAACATCACCCACAAAACGTGCCTCATTATCAATGGGCTTGTCCAGGTTTTTATTGGCATGCACAAACCCTTGCTGCATTTGTATCACCGTGGCAATGGCTTCGATCACACCGGCCGCATACAAACAATGACCGGTCAAGCCTTTGGTGGCATTGAGCCAAATGTGGCTGATATGGGTTTTGCAGACGCTTTTGATGGCCGTCATTTCCGTCTCATCGCCCAAGGCCGATGCGCTACCGTGGGTGTTGATGTAATTAATATCGGCAGCTGTCAGCCCTGCCATCTGCAAAGCTTGTTGCATGGCGCGGGCCTCACCCAATGGATTGGGATTGGCCAAACGGTTGCCATCCAGGGTTAAGGCTGTGCCAGGGATAGAGGCCAAGGAGTAGGTGTGGCGCTGTTGGCTGTGATTGGCACTTTCCAAAATCAAACAACCACAGCCTTGGCCATAGATAAATCCTTCGTGTGCCTGATCAAAGGGACGACAGCTTTGTTCAGCGCTGAAGCTAAGACCGCCCATGGCGCCCATCTGTTGCCAGGCCTGCAATTCCAGGGGAGACAGATCCGCTAAGGCACCCACAACCAAACAAATATCGACTAAACCACTTTGAATCAATTGCCGGCCTTGTATGATGCCCACATTGCCACTGGCCGAGGCCCCACCTATGGTGAAACCGGGTCCCTGAATCTGTAGAATTTCACTGAGGGTGCCAACTAGATTGGTGTCAAGAAAATGTAAGCCATAACTCGCCGGTAAATAATCCAAATCAGCCTGATAACGTTGGTAATGAGCGTAGCTGTAACCGCTATTGAGGTTTTGTCCGGCGATAATTAATCCCACACGAGTTGCATCTATATTACTATTCTGTAAATCTGCCTGGCACCAGGCTTGTAATGCACTGCAAACGGCAGTTTGCACCACCAGTGACGAGCGACGCGCGGCTACTTGACCGCGGTCTATCAGTGTGGGGGATAATGCCAGTGCGTTAATCGAAGTTTCAAAATCAAAGTCGCTAATCAAAGCGCCTATCTGGATCGGTAAATCCCCTTTATCCAATGCCCGAATGCCGCTATGACCCGCTTTTAATGCCGCAGCAAACTGGTCCACTGTGTCACCCAGGGCACAGACCACACCCATACCGGTGATGACAACCGAATTATTGGCGAATGTTGTCTCTATAGTCATGGTGCCATTTCGTTCTAATTTTGTAATTTTTCGTAAAACAAGTCTACCAAACCACCAATATTGCTCACGCTAGCCAATTCGATTAAAGGGATTTTCAGTGACAGGTCAGCCATGGACTGAATCACCACATCCATTCGATCAATGGAATTGGCCCCCAGGTCTTTCATACTGGCCTCGAGCTGAATCACTTCGGGGTTTAATTTAGGTAAAATTTCCAGCATATTTTTTTGCACAATTGCTAAAATATCTGTTTTGATCATAAGGTCTTTCCTCGTTGCTTGCATTTATTTTGCATCGTTTACAAACTAATCTCTCGTTAAAATTGACGCATATTCTTTTTGCAACATTATGAATGTGGACCCCGCTGTCGAAACAATAATGTAGTCATTTTCAAATGTTGAGCCTGTGTACCCTGCAGCAAAGTAGTAGCTATAGCCAGTTACTAGCAAGACAGCTGAAAAAAATACCCTCTAGTGTACGTATTGATGCTAATACACTCGTTTTTAGGTAGTTTAATGAAAAACTTAAATATCGATGGTATTCTTTTCAAGTGACTCGGTAGTAAGATGACAACTTTGTAGTTGGGATTGTTTTTGATGGCTTCAAAGACTTGTATTAACCCCTGCGCCAACTCTGTAGAAAATGTATTTTTATGCTCTTCGTCTTGCATGGTGATCTGGACAATGCTTGGTTTTAATTGTTGGATGCCTACAACGCTTATCATCTTATGCCTCTCTTTTATGTCTCCCATGGAAACTGACCCGTCTTAACATAGCGGATAATCTTAGCGCAGTTTTCTTTCATCAATTAGTTATCACAACGTTGCGTATCGAGCTTGCGGTATTCCGCCAATTCTCGTACGTCCAGGTACGCGCTACCCCCAAACACGTTCATTGCTTCTATACCCAAAGCGATTGAAATTTAGGTTACCCCCTGCGTCAGGATAAGATGTCGCCATTTTTGTTCATGGCAAGGCGTTTGAACGCAGGAATATGTCAATATTTCAAGTTCAAACAACGCAACCATGGGCAAAAAGGGGCGCATTATAACACCTAAATTTCAATCGCTTTGAGTATATACCACCGTTGTTATGCGTATTCTCCTGCCGGTGTGACTTCGTCTAACGCAAAGTAGCCGTTATAGCCTTTCATATAGATTGCCGCTCGATGGCCAAATAGCACCATGGCTAGGGTGCGGGTTTCTAGTTCCTCTTCGTAACCGGCTACCGTCACGTGAGTGCCAATGGGATAGGTGTTATTCCAGGCGGCTATTCTTTTATGTAAGGTCTCGATTTCTTTTTCATGCGCCATCTTGGGATCTGTTTCTGCTATTTGCGGGGAGGCTGCGTCGGTATCTACAGGCCTATGCGATGCAAGCTGCTGCACACTTTCAATGGGCTCAGCCACCGTTTGCTGATGTTGTTCGATCGGTTCAGCCTTTACGATTTCTTCAGCTTTTGGCTGTTCTACTTTTTTTTCATCTTTTCTATTTTTTGCGGCTTGCTTAACCGCTATAAAATCTGCCTGGATCGTTGCCACTAATTTCGTCAGCACATCACCCACACCCAGCTCTTCAAAGGCCATCTCCCCTTGTTCAAGTAGATACTGTATGCTCTGCAACCACTTAACCGAATGCGTGATTTGTTCGGCCAAATTGCTTACAATTTCATTTCGTTGATACGGTTTGGCATGCACATTGGATATCACCGGGATGTCTAATTTAGAAAATTTAAATTTCTTTACATATTTCTCAAATTGCGTTTTTGCTGTCTCCATAGAGCGCGAATGAAAAGCGCCACTGGTATTCAGTGGAATAAACAAGCCACCCGCTTTTTCAAAGTAAGTTTGGGCTTGGTTGATATCTTCTCGCAAACCCGATATTACAATTTGTGAGGGAGCGTTATAGTTCGCAATATCAATGCTAGTCAATCCATTGTCATCCAAACATTGTTGGATATCTGATGCCGTCATCTCTAGTATGGCCGCCATAGCACCTTGGGCCGATTGGCTCATCAGTTCTCCGCGCTTTTTCACCAGTTTTAAGCCAACTTCAAAACTGATTGCACCCGCCGCTTCTAAGGCGTTATATTCCCCTAAGCTGTGCCCGGCAACAAAATCAGGTTTGTCTCCACTTGCTTGAAGCTTTTGTTGATACGATAAAGCATTGACCACATACAGTGCTGGCTGTGTGTATTGGGTTTGGTTTAGTTGATTGTCTTTATTCTTCAGGCACAAGTCTTTGATGGAGTAGCCCAAGAGCTTATCCGCTTTTTGGGTTAGCTTCGGAAATACATCAAATAAGGAACTGCCCATTCCTTTGACCTGTGAACCCTGACCGGGAAATAGATAGGTTTTCATATTGTTCCCCTAATGGTTTGTTATATGATTTAATTGCTTTCTTGGTACTTAACTTTGACAGTTGTTATATTGTTACCACAGATGTTAAGTCTGATGAATTAAGTATCTTTAACTAACATTGTATTAACATATTAACCAAAGAGTTTCTTTCCAAACTTTAAGTTTCTAGGGTGGATAAAATAAGGTAGTATTGATAGGAATGAAAAGACTAATATTACAAAATTTGACTCAGCCGGAAGCTTTTCATTCATGATTTCTCGTCGCGCCTGACTATACATATTGTTGGCACCCGTCAACCTGTAGCATGACTGATTAAACGAGCAAAACCAGAGTTTCATCATCAATTTGGGTTTGAAAAGGAGCTTGGAGATCGGCATAAGGCAGCCAATTTCTTGGGCAATTGCATCGAGGAACATAATCTGAGAAGGCAGAGCTTCGTAATGCCGTGGACTCAGAGAGGTCCATGTTTCTTCCCATTCCTTTTCCTGCTGAATCAGTTTTTCCAGGTTGGCCGGCAATTTTAATTTGTTACTGCACAATAGTGCAAAGTACCGTGCCTGCATTTCAGAACATACTGGAATACCACCGCTAAACGGTCTAAGGAGTCCGATTACTGCTAACCGGCCGCCATATTCAGGGTGAAAGGCATGCTTGTAGAGATTTCTTACATTGTTATCCTTAATCTTGATATCACCGAAAATCGAATAATCATTTATAAAGCCAGTACATAAGACGATCGTATCGAATTCTTTAATCGTGGCATTCTTGAAATACACTTTGCGTCCTTCAATAGAGTCTATACCGGAGTCGTTAACACAAATTTTTTCATTTATTATATTGGGAACAAAGCTAACATTCTTACAGAATATAATTTTTTGAGACCAACTTCCCTGCCCATTGTGTGATTTTCGGTTCCATTCGTTAATAAAGTCGAGATGTTCTTGGGTGTTCTCGGTAAATATATCAAGTTTACTGGGGTACAGGGCTTGTCCCATATTATTTTTTGGTGCTAGTACTTTCTCCCCTTCACACAGTTGGAAAACTTTCAAAGTCACATTTAATAAATAGGTAATCAGTCCATAGATTGTTATGAAGGTGAAGAATACCGCTTTTGAAAACCAATGGTTTCCCCAAAAGGCTTTTAATCGATAAGGTATATTCGTCGCTCGCGCCCACATTTCATAATGATGGGCCCGACACGTCAGCGTATCCGTCGCGTATTTTCCTGCAATCAGGCGCGGTACCAGGAACGAATAGGAACGAATTGATAATGTGCACTCGCTAGAGACATTGGAAATCTCCCTAACGATATCAGCGCCCGATTCTGCTAATCCAAGCACTAAAACTTTTTTCCCGTAGAACTCACGGTTGTTTCGGTATTCACAGGAATGTATTATTTCTCCTGTGAAATTCTGAATTTCTGGAATATTTCGATTCGGCATTTTGAAAGGCCCGGTGCATAACGCAATCGCTTCAAAGATATGCTGTATCTGTTTGCCGTCTGCTGTAATGGTAACATACCATGAACCCTCTTTATGGCTTATGTCATCTACAATAGAATTAAAGCAAATATGATCTCGTAGGCCATACGTTTCAGTGTACCGTTCCAGGTATCGGAAGTAACCCCGGTGATCAGTAAAAGTTCTCTCCCCCTTGTGCATGAAATCAGAGAACGACATTAATTTCATTGAGGTAGTCAGCACTAAATTATCAAAAACTTTCATTTGATCGCCATCGTTGTCATGTCGATACCAGATGCCTCCGATATTTTCGTTCTTTTCGAAGCAACTCACATCATGGCCTTCATCAAGTAACTGTTTAATTGTTGTAAGGCCGGATGGCCCCGCGCCTATTACACATACCTTCACTGTATCATCTCCTGTAGATCAACTATCTCGGCGTTAAGAATGACGTATAGCGATTATTCAATACCTCAGCTGTACCCTGCATGATTTTCTCTGCAATATTAGCCACATGCCTGTTACGCCATGATTCTAACTCAGTGCCTTTAACCCATTGGTTGAACGCACCCAGTGCAGGTCCCGTGTGGACTTGATAATCAACCTTATGTTCCATATTTCCACTCAGTGCTAATCGAGTAGTATAAATAAAGTACCATTTAAATGTTAGAGCCATTTTGTGTTTTGCAGAGCGTTCAGCTTTTTCGATTTCTTGGGGATTAGTTTTTTCATAATACGCTTTGGTTTCATCCCAAACTGAGGCAAATGATCGTTTAAAGTATTTATCCTGTAACTGTTGTTGGATTTTGCTATCAAGGGCATCCAGCGAGCTATATTGTTGATAAAGAGCATAAAGCTTGTTAGCACGAGCCGGAAAAAAAACACCTTTTTTTAATACTTGCACTTTAGCCCCTAATTCAAACATATCACCCGCAGGGGCATAATCGGTGTCTTGCACATTAATGTCTTGCAATAAATCTTTCACCGCATCACTGGTCCCTGCTTCAACGGTACATTGGTTAATGGAGCCGGTTAAAACAAAATCGGCACCCAGCATAAAAGCCGCAGCCGCCGCTTCTGGCGTACCAATCCCACCCGCTGCCCCAATTCGAATGGGGGTTTGATAGGAATATTGCCCCGTTATTTGTTTACGCAATTGCTGCATCGCTGGCAT
>JAZFYA010000315.1:0-2664 GCA_036443315.1 Pseudomonadales bacterium | reverse complement strand
GTTAATCCCGATACCTGGTTTTCTCTGGTTAGGGCACTTCAGACATCTGATGATTCCCACGACTACCGATTACCACCTATTGGTCATGAATTTGAAATAGACGATGGACCATACCATCTGCGTGGCTGGATCAGTGAATATTCCAGTGATCCACGATTAGATAAGAAAGATACGTTTAATCACGGTGTCCAGATGGTTGAGAGTACACCTTCTGAAAATGTTATCGAAGTATTAGGATTATACCGATCAGATAATTATCCGGTGAGTTGGGTCGATAAGGGTAATAGGGAGAGAGCTTTTGTTTACGAAGTGTGGGGGGACGTAAGGGATGATTCCAGACAGAAAGAATATATTTATGGTGGAGAAGTTATCTCTAATGGACATCGTTTAAAAGTATCATCAGGTTCACTCAAACAATATTTGAACAAAGTTGGCTTTGATTTAATTCTTGAACTCGAAATAACGAGAAGGGTAAGTAAAGATGGAATTACAGAGTATAACCAAGAGTCCGAAAAAGAAGCGCGGTACGCAAGACTCTATCTTCTCAGAAGAACTGGAGAGATCTTTACCACCGAAGGATGTGTTGGTACTTGGGCATCATCTGGCGACTGAGCTCGGCTTTTCAGATAGCTGTGACACTCTTGGAAAATGGATGTCGCATCACCTAGCGGAAGTGATGGGTCGTGCTGAAAATGAAGAGAATCCAGAAAAAAGAGCTGAATATCAGCATCAGGTTGTTGAGCTGATTTTAAAAATATGGAAACACCGAGGCTCTTTAAAAGGCGACGCTTATCCGCTGGCTCGGTTCAAGGACATCATTAATGCTTTGAGCATTCTTTCTCCTGAAGCAAATGTATGGGAAAGAAACAGACTTGGGAAGTATGAGTCATTGGCAGCGGACACTTTTTCGATGCTCATTGATTTATACAGGGCGCTACATTTTATTGAATTTGTTTCGTTCAAGTCCGTTAGAAGTAAACAGGTACCGCCTTCGGTATTATCTGATAGTGAACAGAAAATGTATGATTTCTTAACATCCTGGGCTGAAGATGAGATGAGTTTTCGCTCCACAAAAGAGTCTTCTTGCGAAAAAAATGAAGTTCAGACTGCCGCAGACAGTATGTGCGATTTTATTGATAAATTATGTGGAAAGCTGAATGCACTTAAGGGAGAGATATCTGATTAATGTATAGACTAGCAAAAATTAAATGTCCGCTTTTCATCCGGCATTTGACTTGTGACTTTACTGTAATGTAACACCATAGCTATTGCGTTACTTTAAAAACCTTAAAAAACAATAAGATATTAATTTTATTCAAGTCCTCTCCTGGCAATGGACAATGGCAAACCAAACAACTAGAAAGAAGGGGAAATTTAGGAAGGGCTATTAGCCGAAAAAGTCGCTGTCATAGAATCTGTAGAGCTGTAGCTTAGACAGGTAATCCAGAACTATTATTCGATGCACATAAGAACTGAAATCGTTTCATTTGCTGGATATATGCTGGATATGTAAATATTTAACTATATTCTCTGTAACCTATTGATAAATATGGTAGCTATGAGTGGACTTGAACCACCGACCCCAGCATTATGAAAGTTGGATGTTTAACTTAACTGATTGATATTATTAATATAAATATGCAAGCACTCACAGCGAATTGCATAACTGAGCATAACGACGTTTAACTAAGTCACGTAATTCTCCCATAACTATGTTTAGTTTACAGCTCTCCAAGATTGCATATCTAGTTTATGTTCTATCTAATATGTACAGTATCACTGTACATATTGATAAAATATTAAACTTGGCAATGGTTTAAAAATAGGTTATTTTGTACAGTATGACTGTGCATATCAAAAATAAATTAAACCACCTAGAACGAGCCTTGCCAGAAGGTTTACTCGTCGATGCCCCGTGGCTAGAGCGGAGTGGCTACTATCGCTCGCTACGTAGTCACTACGTGGCAGCTGGATGGTTGGAGCAACCGGCGCGTAGCGTTTTTCGCCGTCCGCGCGGTACAGTAGGCTGGGAGCAGACGGTTATATCACTACAAACGCTGCTTAAGTATCCGGTCTCTGTTGGCGGACGCACGGCACTTGAGTTACAAGGTTATGCTCACTATTTGCCTCAATCGCAGAAAACTATTCATCTGTACGGTGACAAAAAACTTCCATCCTGGGTAAACAAATTGAAGATTGAGCAGTCCTTTGTCTTCCACAATCGCCTACGATTATTGCCTAAAGTAGATCTTTCAACAAGCACGACTTCACTGTTTGATCTATCCATTCCGGGTCGCGAAACAAACCTGCAAGGGGGCTTGCGGATTACACCTTGGGGGCAATGGCTTTGGCCACTGATTATATCAACACCGGAGCGGGCTATTTTAGAGTTGCTTGATGAGTTGCCTAAATACGAAACCTTTCACTTGGCAGATGTCACCATGGAAGGTTTGGTGAACCTTAGTCCGCGCCGCCAGCAAGCCCTGCTGGAAGAGACTAAAAGTGTCAAAGTTAAGCGCCTATTCTTTTTCTTTGCCGAGCGTCATCAACACCGATGGCTGAAGCACATTAATCGTGACAAAATTGATCTTGGCAAAGGCAAGCGTATGCTTATCAAGGGCGGTAAGCTTGATCCCACATATCAGATAACTGTGCCTCTAGATA
>JAZFYA010000314.1:0-14891 GCA_036443315.1 Pseudomonadales bacterium | reverse complement strand
GACTATTTCTGAGTCGCATCAAAAACATATTTTCTTACAATCTACTTTCAACCCATTGAATTCAATTGATTTTTTAAACTCAGCTGCTGCAATAAAAAAATAGCCGGCGCGGCGCCGTTGAAAATAGAGCTTTAATTTGACAACATTGTTGACCGGAGTTGGCTAATGGGTGACCCCAAATGTTAGAAGGACGTGATATCACCACATTGGCACAATGTTAGGGCCTGCAGGACAATTGACACTGTGGTCAATCAGGGCGCGTTTAAGCTTGTTGGTCTTTGCGGCGTTTTTAGCGAGGACTGTCTGAGCGAAGCGAGTTCCGCAGCAGCCGCAAAGACCAACAAGCTTGCGACCGACCACAGTGTCAATTGTCCTGCAGGCCCGAGGTGCTTACGTTGAATTTTTTGTTATAATTTTCTTGCTGAAGCTCTAAATTCTAATAATAGAGAATGAATACCCGATATTAGCTTCCCGGGCTGGCCCAACAACCCTAAGCTTGTAACTCAGAGGACGCTATGGCTAAATACGCGCTTATTTTGCAGGGCTAGCTTGGTGTTGTAGCTGATCTTTTGTAACATTGAGAATGCCGTTGGCGGGTCGGTGCCACCACTGACGTTAACACTGTAGGGGTCTTGACCCACGCATTGTGTCAGGAAACTACGGGTGTCAGGAAACCAAGAAAATGGGTGGATCTCGATCCACCCTACAACTCAGCTTTAGCGTATACAGCCACCCTATCCGAGCAAACCCTACGCAGCAATTAATCCAATCCACAGCAGGAAATTATTATGTCTGAAGATTCAGTAGTCATTGTGAGTGGCGCCCGTACCCCTATGGGTGGTTTACAAGGTTGCCTTAGTGCCGTCACCGCCGTCGAGCTGGGAACCACTGCCATTACCGCCGCCGTTGAACGTTCAGGCCTGGCCCCAGAAGCTATTGATGAAGTCATTATGGGCTGTGTATTACCTGCCGGACTTAAGCAGGGCCCGGCGCGCCAAGCCGCTATCAAAGCGGGCCTGCCCAACTCTACCGGTGCTGTGACTGTCAACAAACTGTGCGGATCCGGCATGCAGGCTACCATTTTCGCCCACGATCAAATCAAGGCAGGCACTGCAAAAATTATCTTGGCGGGCGGTATGGAAAGTATGAGCAACGCTCCCCATGTATTACCTAGCGCCCGCGGCGGCGTTGGTACTGGCAACAAAGCAATGTTGGACCATATGTTTTTGGACGGTCTGGAAGACGCTTATACCGGTAAAATGATGGGATCATTTGCTCAGAAAACTGCCGATGATAACAACCTTAGCCGGGCAGCGATGGACGAGTTTGCCATTGAATCGACCAAACGCGCGCAAGCAGCAATTGAAAACGGCTCACTGCAAGCGGAAATGGTTGCAGTCACTATTCAATCCCGTAAGGGACAAACTATCGTTGCAGAGGACGAACAACCGGGTAAGGCTCGCTTGGATAAAATCCCATCGCTTCGCCCTGCTTTCACTAAGGACGGCACTATCACTGCAGCCAACGCCAGCTCGATCTCCGATGGCGCTTCCGCCCTGATCCTGACTAGCGAAACAGAAGCCAAAGCCCGCGGCCTTCAACCTATTGCGCGTATCGTTGCCCACGCCCGCAACTCCCACGAACCGGCGCTATTTACCACTGCGCCAATTGGTGCCATGCAGAAAGTACTGGAGAAAGCCAACTGGTCTAAAAACGATGTTGACCTATGGGAAATCAATGAAGCCTTCGCCATGGTCACTATGTTAGCTATGCAGGGCCTTGAGCTCGATGTCGACAAAGTCAACGTACATGGTGGTGCCTGTGCCCAGGGACATCCGATTGGCTCTACCGGCTCACGGATAATTATTAGCCTGATGTACGCCCTTAAGCAATACGGTAAACAAAGAGGTGTTGCCTCACTGTGTATTGGTGGTGGTGAAGCGCTAGCCGTTGCGATTGAGCTGATTTAAGGGCAGCGCTGTTAACGGCTTGCGACCTCTGACTTATAGGCGAGCCCCGCAGGGGTGAGCCTGCGAATGCCGTGAATACTTGAAACGGCTGGCAACTTTACCCATCACCTTGCAAAAACCTCTTCACGACATTATTAAACGCCACTGGCTTTTCCGCATGTAACCAGTGACCGGTGTTGTGGATAATTTTTAACTGGGCATTCGGAAAAAGCCGCTTGATGGTGTCACGGTGTTTTTCCTGAATATAACCGGAATTTTCCCCCTTAATAAACAGGGTTGGACCAAGAAACGGCTGGTCGGAAATATTCGCTGACCGTAGCTCCTCATAACACCGTTGCAATGCGTCGATATTCATACGCCAACTAAATCCCCCGTGCTCATTACGATACAGGCTTTTGAGCAGAAACAATCGCAGGCCCGGCTCGTTAATATATCCCTTTAAAACCTGCTCTGCATCACGACGAGAATCGATACTACTCAAATCAACTGCCGTTAAGCCAGCGAACACCTCATCGTGATTACCACTATAGAAAACCGGTGCGATATCAGCTACCAGCAGACAATTAACCCGTTCCGGCTGTTGTAGAGCCAGTTGCATAGCAACTTTGCCTCCTAGGGAATGACCTAAAATATGCGGTTGTTCTAGCTGCTGGCTATCCATAAAGTCCAGGACATCCATTGCCATTTCCACAAAACTCATGGACTTGGCCCGAGGTGATCGTCCATGATTGCGAAGATCGAGTTGATAGACTTGATAATACGCTGATAGTGGCTTGGCAATCATCGACAGGTTATCGCCCATGCCAAACAAGCCGTGTAGCAGGATTATTGGCTGCCCCGTTCCAATAACATTGTGGTGTAACAATACCCTCTCCCGTTGGTAACCCCGGACTGGTGAAAAACCAACACTGCAATAGCCGCCTTCTATTCCACTCCAGTGGTTGCTAGAATTAGCGGCTGCTGAATTCATCCTATTAAGGTAAATACCGTGCGCATTATACTGCTTGTCGCTTTCGCTTTCATTGTTTCCTGTAGCACTGCAACTTACAACCCCACTGTCTACCCCTATCAAATCGATGACACAAAACTTGCCGACAAACCCATCATAAAAGTGATTCTGGCACCGGTTAGCCTGGGGGCACCAGTGCGATCCCATCTGCGCAAAGCTGAATACAAAACCAAAGGTATGGTGCAAGACTATCTGGAAAGTCATGGCTTCCAGATTTTACCCAGCTATCATTTTGAAAATGCCTGGAAGCAGGCCAGCCGTACATACGGCAATGTCTACGACCCCAGTACGGGTAAAATTGATACCCATGCCTGGCGGGCTGCCATGATAACAACCGGTGAAAAGTTAAAGGAACAAACCGAGGCCGATGCCATTATCTTTGCTGATCTATTCGAGCATGATATCCAACATAGCAATGGCATGCAGCATCATGCCCGCTGGTACGGAGTTACTCGTAAACCAGCCACGCGGGGTGCAGGTGGGGTGCCGGTAGATTTTAACTGGAACCAACCTATAAAAGGCGCTTCGATAATAGTGACCATTTACGATATCAAACTGAACCGTATTTTCACCAGCCGCGGAGGCATAGATACACTGGAAGCAATCGATGTAAAACGCTCCACCCCCGCCTTTATCCGCCGTAAAAAGTTGCTCAAAAGTGATGGTCATATTGAGGAAGGTATTGAGTTAGCCTTCCATCCGTTTATCGTGATGGAAAATTATCCTGGGGAGAAGAAATAACCGGGAACAGTCATTCACAGGGGTGGATCACCCAACGGCATAGCCGTCAACTATAGGCACACTGATCGAGCTATACCCAAAGGGATTTAAAGCCAAAAAGGGACAAACTGGCCTTCCCACGATATTCATGACACGCCACAACCTCATTTTTCTGTAAGATGGGAATTATATAAGGAAGGAGAGCACACTTTAGGGCAGTAAAAAAGCTCAATTTTTACGATAATCTGCTAGAATTTTGATTTTTTTGGATGCCAGACCTTAGCAAAATAATAAGATGCCGAAAGCTCGAACACTTAGCCCCCAGGATCTGATCGCTGCCGACTATAGTCTGGTCCTACCCCTGCGTGTAGATCTGGGCGGTGGCCAACCAGCAATAATAGAATGCTGTAAGTGCTTGCGAATGCTGCCCGGCTGCCGGCTGGTACTGGAAGGCCAGTGGCAGCAACAGCGGGTAGTGCTTAAGTTATTTTTTCGTCGCAAAGACTTCCAGCGCGAAAAACGCGGCCATCGGCAATTAAACGAGGCCGGCTTGTGGACACCGGAGCTGCTGCTGAGCTGGTCAACAGAGCAAAGGGCATCCCCTGCAGTGGATGTTCTGATCTACCGTTTTGTGAAGGGTTCCTCTCTGATGGCGCTGTGGCAGGGGGAAAAGGAGCTTAGGGCCAGAGCCCTTCACTTCACTCGTGCCGTCGCTGTAATAGCGCAAATGCATCAAGCGGGTTTGCAGCAGAAGGATATTCACCTCGATAATTTCCTGGTTAGCAATGGTCGCTTGTGCATACTGGATGCCGGCACGGTTAGCCGTGGTGCCGCGCCTCTGGAAAGCGAAAAAGCGCATCAAAACCTGGCGTGGCTGCTGGCGCAAGTACCCTCGATTAATGATCGCCATATTGATGAGATATTCAACGGTTATGTGAGGGGATTGAGCGCGAAGTCACAGGCGCCAGACTTTAGCGCATCCCAGCTTCGAAAAACCGTAACACAGTTGCGTACAAAACGCTGGTGGCGTTATCAGCAAAAATTGACCCGCAGCTGCACGGAATTTGTCGTCGATAAGTGCTGGAATCGCTTCCAGGTGATTCGTCGTGACAGCGACAATCCCGCGTTACGCGAGCTGTTGGCCGATATCGATGGAGCCATGGCGCTTGGTGTGTGTTTGAAAGACGGCAAGACGGCAACCGTGACCAAAGTTAAAACCGGTGACCGCAGCCTGGTGATTAAACGCTATAACATTAAAAACTGGAAACATGGATTGGGGCGGCTGTTGCGGTCCAGTCAGGCTTGGGATTCCTGGTGCAGTGCCTACCATCTTCGGTTTGAAGGGCTGTTAACACCACTGCCCATCGCCTTGGTGGAAGAGCGAATTGGACCAGGACGACGCAGGGCTTATTTCATTACCGACTACGCCCAGGGACCGAATTTACTGAGTGCAATGAGTGGCAATGGTGCAATGCCGTTATCGGAGCAGGCTTTAGACGATACGGTGGTCGACACGTTTACAGGGCTGCTGGCAGCAAGATTGAGCCATGGAAATATGCAAGCGACCCATTTTATTGTGACCAGCCAGGGGCTGAGTACGATTGATTTGGATACCATGAACTTTTATGTATCCAAGCAAAAACACAAAAAAGCGTTACGCCGAGATTTTGAACAATTTATGGGCAACTATCCAAGCGAACAAAAGACTCATTTCAAGCGGGTATTGCAGCCGGTATATCAGCTATTGGACACGAGTCTTGGAAGAGGGACGTCAGATGAAGAGTAACAGGGTAAATAATGTATTACGCATTTGAAAGCGCCAACTGCTGCGGGACCATTTATGCAAGTAAAAATCGGGACTCAAACAGTCCTCGCAACCTTTGATCTTAAAACAAACCCCGGCGCGTTCAAATTCGTCAAGACGTAGCCTGAATGATTCGAATAGAGGCAACCAGCATCACCCTACCGTGCTATCATTTGCCGCCTTCATCAACCCGATAATTAGCTATTCCATTGAATAAACCCAGTACTCACAGTGACCTGCCCGCCACGTTTTTAACTGGCTCGATTTTGCATCATATCTGGGTAATGACCACCACCAGTGCTATTGGTTTGGTTGGCGTGTTTATGGTTGATCTGGTGGATATGCTGTTTCTCAGCATGTTGGATAGCGATGACATTATCGCCGGGGTTGGCTTTGCTGCTAGCATTTCCTTTTTCACTGTTTCCCTAAGTATCGGCATCACTATTTCTATGGGGGCGCTGGTTTCACGCATGGTAGGTCAGCGTAATATTGAACAGGCGCGGCGCTATGTGGTCAATGTAACCGTACTGGCCTTGACCCTGACCAGCATCATGGCACTGGTTATTTGGTTTAATCTGCCATCACTTCTCTCCCTATTGGGGGCAGAGTATGAGCCCTTACACATTGGCGTAAGTTATTTACACATTTTATTACCGTCGCTGCCTATATTGGCAACCGGCATGGCCATGTCCGCTGCTCTCAGGGCCGTGGGAGATGCCAAATTGTCCATGTACACCACCTTGATTGGTGGCGTGGTTAATGCGGTATTGGACCCTATTTTTATTTTCAGTTTGGGACTGGGGGTTGAGGGGGCAGCTATCGCATCAGTGTTGGCACGATTTGTCATGTTATTTATTGCCTTTTACGGTGTCACCAAAAAGCACCATATGATGGCGGGCTTCATCTATCGCAAATTTATTGAAGACTTGCGAGCAATATTTAACATTGCCGGCCCCGCCATGCTAACCAATATCGCCACACCTATTGGCAATGCCATTGTGATTAATGCCATTGCCAAATTCGGCGGTGCCTATGTAGCCGGATTTGCCATTATTGGGCGTATATCACCCGTGGCTTTTGCGTTGGTGTTCGCTCTTTCTGGCGCTATTGCTCCCATTATCGGGCAAAATTACGGCGCCAGGAAACTAGGCCGCGTTAAGCAGGCTTTACGGGATTCACTGTTATTTAATGCCGCCTACGTAACCCTCATATCGATTGTGTTATACCTGTTCCAAGATTCAATCATTGCATTGTTCAACCTACAAGGAGAGGCCGCCGAACTTATGCAGGTGTTCTGTACCTGGACAGCGATAGCCTTTATGTTTAATGGCGCCCAGTTCGTGTCCAATACCGCTTTCAATAATCTAGGCAAACCCCTCTATGCCACCTGGTTCAATGTGGGTAAATCCACAATCGGAACCTTACCTTTTGTTATCGCAGGCGGACAGATTGGTGGCGCTGCCGGTGTATTGATGGGTCAAGCGGTGGGTGGATTCTTGTTCGCCATGGCTGGTGTAGTGGTCGCGATACGTCATACCCGCTATTTGGAACAGCAAGTTCAAAAGCGAGTAAGCCATAAACCTACTGCACAAACAGCGAGCTAACCCGGTTCTCAACCGGTATTTCGTTACGTGCAATGGCGGGCTCTCCCGCCAACTCCCGGTACAGGCGCTCAAATTCTAGTGCCAATTTGTGTTTGGGATAAAGGTAAACCAGAGGCACCTGCTGGGCATGAGATTCTTTCATTTTTACAGAGGAAGAAATATAACTGGCCAAAACCGGATATTTCTCATCGATCAGCTCAGCCACCAACGCTTTCGGGAAGCGAGCCTGCTTATTAAACTGATTGACGATGATACCGCCTATACGTAATTCGGAATTGTGGTCTTCCTGTAGTTCGATCACATTTCGCATCAAGCCATAAAGAGCCTGACGGGAAAAGGTATCGCAGTCGAAAGGAATCAGTACGCTGGTGGCGGCAATAAGCGCCGACTTGCTGTAGAAGTTAAAAATAGGCGCGGTATCAATATAAATATGATCAAAGGTCTTGCTTAGCTCTATCATAGCTTCACGCAATTTATAAATCTTATAGCGAGATTCCAGCTCTCTCTCCATCAAGTCCAGTGCGGGGCTAGAAGCCATCAGATATAAATTTTCAAACTCGGTATCGACAACATAATCCATTGGATCTTTTTTAGGGGTAAATAAATCCATGGATTGGCGAAATAAACCAACAATAGTGCCTTCGCCTAACAGTTTATGATCTTCATCGTGGGCATAACTGAGGTTAATAGGCTGCTCATGGCCCAGGTAATAGCTGCTATTAGCCTGCACATCAAGATCAACCACCAGGGTTTTATAACCCCGCCCTGCGCTAATCGCCGCTAAATTGCACGTTATACTGGATTTCCCCACACCACCTTTTTGGTTGAAGATCACTCTTCTCATTGCCATGGTCCTTATTGATTAGAAATGTTTATTTTGAATTTATTCTTTTTGCCTTTATATTTCTTTCTAAGATAATTAGCAGGGCTCCAACTGACCTCTCATCAGGGAAACCATAGCTCGCTGTCTATTTTATGCTCTGGTGATTAAAACGTCGACAATATTTTAAGATTTTTGTAAAAAATTTAACCACTTGGCCATCTTTTAGCACTTGCGAATGACTAAACTGCCAATGGAATAACCCGCACCAAAGGAACAGATTAAACCGTGATCCCCCGCAACTAAATCTTTATGGTGTAAATTAAAAGCGATCAATGACCCCGCCGATGCGGTATTGGCATAACGATCCAACACAATCGGCGCTTCATCAGCGGTCGCAGTATGGCCCAACAACTTTTTACTGATCAGTAAATTCATATTGATATTGGCCTGATGTAACCACCAGCGACGAACATCACTGACTGTTAAACCATGTCGCTGTAGATGGTCGGTAATATGCTGTACCGCCATGGGACACACTTCTTTAAATACCTTGCGACCATTTTGGTGGAACAATTTATCAGCAGCAAAGGGATCAGCATCATTGGCACGGCTGATATAACCAAAATTGGAGCGGATATTATTGGAAAAGAGGGTGACGGCGCGGGTACTTAATATTTCATAACGATGTTCGGACTGGCAACTATCGGCACGTTCAATAATAGTCGAGGTGGCCACGTCACCAAAAATAAAATGGCTATCGCGATCACAGTAATTGATCTGGGGAGACGTTAACTCAGGATTAACGACCAGTACACCCGTTGCAGTGCCCGCCACCACCATTTCATAAGCTCGATGAATACCAAAGGTAGCCGCAGAACAGGCCACCAGCATATCAAAACCAAAACCTTCGATCCCCAGCTCGGCCTGTACTTCAATAGCAAGCGCCGGGTAGGAACGCTGAGTATAGGCACAAGCGACAATCACCACATCAATATCGGCCGCCGTTTTATTGGCCGCTGCCAGTGCAACACGGGCGGCATTGACCGCCATCTCAGCCTGATCCGATAGCTCGTCATCAGCACGCTCAGGAATAGTTGGGCGCATCCGGTTTATATCTAGGATGCCCTCCTTGATATAGGCATAGCGGCTACTGATACCTGAAGCCTTATAGATAAACTCAGCGCTGGAATGGGGTTTGGCTACCAGGTCTTGCTTAGCAATGGCCGCGGCATTTTGCCTATTAAATTTATCAGCATAGCCGTTATAAGCGGCTACCAATTCTTCATTACTGATTGAATGAGGGGGCGTCCATAAGCCGGTTCCACTTATGACGACAGGGATATTCATAGGCTTGATTCCGCAACAAAAAATGCACATAGCAGCGCGGCATCCAGCTTAGCGGTTTGTGTATACATTGTCACCGCCTAGTCTTCTCCAATATGAAATGAGCCTGAAGTAACCCTTGAAGTCGTTCAAGACACACCGTACTACCACGTTGTTTCTCGCTGTGTACGCCGCATCTTTCTTTGCGGTATCGATCACGCCAGCGGCAAGAATTACCAACACCGCCGCCAATGGATTGAGAACCAAATTCGGTTGCTTGCCTCGCTCTTCTCCCTGGATATTTGCGCCTATGCGGTGCTGTCAAGTTAACTGACCCCCGGCAAAGCCGGGGGTTTACCTTATTTAATTATTGGAGGCGTTCTCTCAGAATTGAGGCTCTGGTTTGCGCTAAGGGCGAACGTGCTGGAAGGGAAAGCCTTGAGACATTGCTTGACCAATGGGACTATGACGAAGGTGCTCCGCAGGATCAAATACGCCTTTCTGTCGAGCTTCTTGCATGGCTTGACGTTGGGCATCAACCCCCTCTCTTAGCGAGCGAGAAGCGTTGATAAGGTCTTTATCTGAAGGAGGTGCCATGCCATTCACTGTCCGACTGTGGTTAGTTATTGTCCATTATAGCGATCATTGGGGCTTCTGAAAAGTTTTGCGGGCTTTCTCCTTGGCTCGGCGTACTCTATCTTCTTTAAGTCTTTGCCGTTTCTGCTGAATCTCATCAATCATCGGTTTCAGTGCTTTACTGCAAAATGATTCAGCAAACCGGTTGTCTTCAATAGGCATGGCATTCAGCAAATCCAGATTAAATTTTAAATACAAAGGCATACCAAACTGAGATGATTTAGCTAGCTCCAATAGCCGATGGCACTGCGACTGCGCCAGTGATCGCTCATCCCGATCCAACAGCCACAGAATATAAGCGTGATGAATAGCAGTGGCATTGCGAACCTGCACAAATGCCTCTTCCTGCTGATAACGGGATAACAACACTGTGTTATATACGCGATTCAGTAGCACTGCCCATTCTGTTAAGACATACATTGAACTGTAGAGTGGATTATCAGGATCAATGGGGCTACGCATTTTCTCAATTTGCTGGCGATCCAGGCGAATTAAACTCCCGAGCAAATCAACCTGTATTTCCGCGTCTGTCCCTTCATTAAAAATAATCACACCTAATTCGGGTGTTGAATTATCAGGTGCAGGCGTATAGAGAGTTCCTCCCCAATGATCCTTGCATTTTTCACAGGACTCACGCATTTGCACAATAAAATCTACATCATAGGTAGAGCCAACAGCATTTTCGGGGAACAACTGGGGGTATTTATCATAGTAAATCAAAGTCCAATAAATCATTGCCTGTCCACCTACCAAGGTAAGATCAACTCCTGGTGGTGGATTGGCCAACAGGTCAATGGGGCTAATGACTTTTTCGGTGTTCATTGGATACCCTTAAATTCAAAGGGGTAAAGGGTACCTATTAGAAGGGAGGAAGCCAAGCTAACTTGTTTAATAATCGGTATTCGTTGATGAGTGCTGAAGGTCAAGGGAATTAGTTACGCGGATATTTCAGCAGCTTTCGCCAGTTGACATAACAGTTTGCAGTGCGCCAATATGTTAATTTTCGCGCCTTCGGCGTTCGTTATTTTTTTGTCATTGGTAAAAATTTTTGTTTACGGTTTCAATAAACTATTTGATTAAATTGAATCCATTAGGTGCTTTTACGAACCGCAATAAATACTGACGATCTGGGCGCGAACATGGCCTAATTCATCTGAGATTTTTTCCCGCGCTCTATTATCCTGCTCACGTTGCTCTTCTGATAACTGTTGACGTGTTGGCCCACCACAGGCAGGACATGGCCAGCCGGTGAGGGTTTGATAGCGCTGTTGGGCGTAGTGGTGTCGAAGTCCATGCATTTTATTCAATCCCGCTCTCGCTGCAGCGAAAAAGGGGACGGAGGGATTATCTTTTGATCAACCATCTCCTGCGCGTCTAGGTCTACCACTACAATGTCTACTGGTTGTTTTTTAATCCCTCCGTCCCCTTTATCTATGTCAGAGGTCGCCGGCAATTAACAGCCGTGGATTTTTTTACCTTTGCTGTGCCCGATTCGAATGGGTCCAGCGGCTTCATTCGGAACCTTAGCACCCAGCTTCATTAGCGGTTACAATGGCCAGCTTAATCACTCTCCATCATTACCACTCATTATTACAACCAATGGATAGCTAATGCATTCAACCAGCCCTCAATCAGCACCCGCCACCCTCCATCCAGCCTTTGAATGGATTCGCAGCCAAGCCATAGATTCCCTGAATATTACTGTTGAAGAATACCGCCATAAGAAAACCGGGGCAGTGCATTTTCATCTGGCGGCAGAAAATGATGAAAATGTGTTTCTGGTAGCACTGCGTACCGTGCCGATGGATTCAAGGGGCGTCGCGCATATTCTGGAACATACTGCTCTTTGCGGCAGTGAGCGCTACCCGGTGCGAGATCCCTTCTTTATGATGATCCGTCGCTCGCTGAATACATTTATGAATGCCTTTACTAGTTCCGACTGGACCGCTTACCCCTTCGCCAGTCAAAATCGCAAGGATTTTAACAACCTACTGGACGTCTATCTGGATGCGGTGTTTTTTGCCCGCCTGGACGAGATGGACTTTGCACAGGAAGGTCACCGCATTGAATTTGCCGAGGCAGACAATCCAGAGAGTGATTTAGTCTATAAAGGCGTGGTGTTTAATGAGATGAAAGGCGCCATGAGTTCAGTGTCCAGCACCCTCTGGCAAACCCTCTGTCAATACCTCTACCCGACAACGACCTACCACTACAACAGCGGTGGCGACCCGGAGGCTATACCCGACCTGACCTATCGGCAATTAAAGGATTTTTACAAGAGTCACTATCACCCTAGCAACGCCATCTTCCTCACCTATGGCGACATCAATGCCTGCGAACACCAGGCATGTTTTGAAGCGCGCGCCCTATCCCGCTTCGACAAGCTGGATATCCATATTCATGTTCCCGAAGAACAACGTTACAGTGCACCGATCCAAGCCCAGGAACGTTACGCCTTTAATGAAGAAGGCAGCAGCGATAATAAAAGCCATGTGGTGATGGGCTGGTTGTGGGGCCAAAGTGCCAACCTGCAGGATTTATTGCAGGGACAACTATTATCCAGCGTATTGCTCGACAACAGTGGATCGCCGTTACAACGCGTGCTAGAGACCACTGACCTCGCCAACTCCCCTTCGCCCCTGTGCGGACTGGAAGACTCCATGCGCGAACTGACTTTCGTTTGTGGCGTTGAGGGTGCGAACAGTGCAAACACCGCCGCCATAGAAAAAATGATTCTCGACACCATAAACGATGTCGCTGCTAACGGTGTCCCCCAGGAACAGGTGGAAGCCGTTCTACATCAATTGGAATTACACCAGCGGGAAGTCGGTGGCGACGGCTACCCTTACGGCCTGCAGTTGATTCTCGCCGCCATGGGCTGTGCCACCCATCGTGGTGACCCCATCGCAGTGCTTAATCTCGATCCGGTACTGGAACAGTTGCACGAAGATATTAAAGATGCAGATTTTATTAAAAATCTTGCTCGCAAGTTACTGGTGGACAACCCTCATCGCGTCACCCTAACCATGGCACCTGATACCGAACTATCCTCCCGCAAAGATGCTGCTGAAGCGGAAAAATTAGCCGCCATCAAGACAGGCATGTCCGAGCAGGACAAGCAGCAGGTTGTTGAACTGGCTAACGCGCTAAATCAGCGGCAGTGTCAACAGGATGATGAATCGATTCTGCCTAAAGTAGGGCTGGAAGATGTACCACCGGATATCCGTATTATTGAAGGCGACAGTGGCACACTGGGAAGTTTACCCGCCCATAGTTATGCCCAGGGCACCAATGGCCTGGTGTATCAACAAATACTGATTGAACTACCGCCATTATCACCGCAACTGATCGCCCTGCTCCCCTACTATACCAACTGCTTGACTGAGGTGGGCGTTGGCGATAGTGATTATTTATCCACCCAAGCCTGGCAAGCCACTGTCTGCGGTGCCATCAATGCCTTCACGACGATACGTAGCGATATCGATAGTGAGCAATTGATCAAAAGTTATTTAATGTTGTCAGCGAAGGCCCTCACACGTAATCAACAACAACTGGCCGAACTGATGCAGCAAACACTGCAGGCGGTACGCTTTGATGAATTGCCCCGGCTGCGTGAATTACTGGGGCAACAACGCGCTAGCCGAGAACAATCGGTTACCAATAATGGCCATAGTCTGGCTATGGGGGCAGCTTGCAGCGGCATGAGCCCTACCGCAAAATTTAGTCATAATGTTAGTGGGCTGGGTGGTATCCAGGCCATTAAAAAACTGGACGAAAGCCTGCAAAGCGATGCAGGGCTACAGGCCTATGCTGAGCAACTGCAATCTCTTCACCAACACATCATGCAAGCCTCTAAGCAAGTCGTCGTCATCGCTGAAGCGGATAAACTCGCTGCATGCCAACAGAGCATTGCCGAACTATGGTCTGAAGCCACCCCCCAGCAGACAAACCCATTCACTCTCGACACTGTGCGCCAGACTGTTAAACACTGTTGGGTGGCCAATACCCAGGTTAACTTCTGCGCCAAGGCCTACCCCACCGTTGCCGTTAATCATCCCGATGCCGCTGTGCTAACAGTGCTGGGAGGATTCCTGCGCAATGGCTATTTACATCGCGCTATACGTGAACAGGGGGGTGCCTATGGTGGCGGAGCCAACCAGGACTCTAATATTGCCGCTTTTCGCTTTTATTCCTATCGCGATCCACGGCTAGAAGAAACGCTAGATGACTTCGACAAGGCAATCCAGTGGCTACTGGAAACAGACCACAATGCAGAGCAACTGGAACAAGCCATATTGGGTGTCATTAGTAGTTTGGATAAACCCGGCTCTCCCGCCGGTGAAGCTAAACAGGCCTTCCATAACCGTTTGTTTGGCCGCAGTCATGACCAGCGGCGTTTATTCCGCAAGCGCATCTTGCAAGTGTCACTAGCAGACTTGCAACGGGTCACTGCAACCTATTTAAAACCAGAACTGGCCAGCATCGCGGTTATTACCAGCCCGTCCCGCTTTGCGCAGTTAGGGGATTTTGTCAGCGATAAGCAACTACAGGTTTATACCCTTTAAGGGGCGTGTTATTGAGATGAAATAACGCTAAGCACTAAGCAGTTTAAGACGATTTGTTTACGGTAAATAGCGGTGGTAGAAACAGCCATTAACCCACTAGGACTTAGGCATCACCGAGGTAATACTGTCTTTCACCTTTCACCTTTCACCAGCTTCTACATTTTCACCTCGTCATTATTTTCAGCACACAGTTGCTCGTCATCAACTCTGGCTTATCAACATTCCTGACCTATACTGCCTAACATTGACCAGACATTATTCAACTGAAGTGATTTGCCGTTTATTGACTTATTAATCTTAGTGACGAATGGCACTTACTTAAAGGCAGCGCTGTTAACGGCTTGCGACCGTAGTATCCCGCCGCCACCCTCGGTAGTCTAACCCCTCACTCGGTTGGAACCCCACGCCCTGGTGAGGGGTTAGACTACCGAGGGTGG
>JAZFYA010000313.1:0-21774 GCA_036443315.1 Pseudomonadales bacterium | reverse complement strand
AATTGTCCTGCAGGCCCGGAGTGCTCACGCTGAAATTTTTGTTATAATTTCCTTGCTGAAACTCTAAACTCTAGGTTAATAGGTAATAAGGTTAATGGGCTAAGGGTTTTCTATATCCAGTCCGTCGAGTCCAGTAAGTCGGGAAATGCTGTGGGTCGCAGGATAAGTACAGTTTTTTGTCGCCCCAGTTCACCGTTGCTAATCGTGACAGAGGATTTCGCAACACCAAACTGCTTGGCAATGAATTTGACTAAGTGTTGATTGGCTTTGCCGTCCACAGGTGGTGCAGTGATACGAATTTTCAGGCGACCATTGTGGTTACCGGCAAATTCATCACGACTGGCCTTGGGTTGCAGGTGGCAAAATAATAATAGCGTGTCCTCTTGCCAGCGGTAAAATTTGCCCATTAAATACCAATGACATAGGCGGTAGGCAGGCTGACAGATGCTGCTAGATGGCCAAGGAGAATCTGTAGCACATTGATGCCTAGGAACACAAAAATCGGTGATAGGTCCAAACCACCCATCGACGGGATCAGCTTGCGGAAGGGCCTCAACACAGGTTCGGTGATTTGATGTAACAGAATGACGATGGGGTTATAGCTACCAGGGGCCACCCAGCTCAAAATAATCGATACAAGGATGGCAACGAAATAGATATTGATGACCAAGCTGATGGATCCCAGGGTTGCCCAGATCAGCAGGAAGAGAGGATTGGGGATGCTATAACCCTGAATCAATACCAGTAGTGAGGTGGCCACCATCTGGATCAGTAGTATAAGCAGCACCGATGCCATATCAATGCCGCCGATTCCAGGAATCACACGACGCAGAGGTTTGAGCAAGGGAGAGGTGACCTTCACTAGGAATTGTGAAATAGGGTTGTAGAAGTCCGCCCGGGACAATTGCAGAATTAGCCGTAGCAGTAGGGCTAATAGATAAAGCTGGAACAAGCTCTGGATCAGTAAGTTGCCAATATCTTGCATTGCGCCCATATAATCACTCCGCACTGGTTAATGTTGTTAAGGTTTATAGATGGGGTTTAACATACAGAATTTCCAGTCTATTCCTCGTCCATTAATTTAGCCAACTCTTCAGAGCGGTCGCGGCAAGCGGTTAAGGCCTTATTAAAGAGTTCCTGCAGACCCTCCTGTTCAAATACTTTAATCGCCTCTTCGGTGGTGCCGCCAGGTGAGGTAACACGACGGCGTAACTCGGCGGTATCCACATCGCTGGCAATGGCCATTTGAGCTGCGCCCAGTGCGGTTTGCAGGGTTAGCTGTTTTGCCACATCAGCGCTTAAGCCCAGCTGTTCTCCAGCGGCTTGCATCGCCTCCATTACTAAAAAGAAATAGGCTGGCCCACTGCCAGAAACCGCAGTGACTGCATCCAGCTGCTTTTCATCGCTCACCCACAGGGCAATACCCACCGCGTGTAAAATCTGATCCGCCAGTTGTCGCTGCTGTTTACTCACCAGTGAATTCGCAAACAGGGCGGTGGCACTGGTTTGCACCAGGGCTGGAGTATTGGGCATACAGCGCACGATGGCCATCTTGCCCCCTAGCCATTTATCCAGGCTGCGGCTTTCAATACCCGCGGCGATGGAGATAAACAACGGTTTATGGTGCTGTGCGGCGGGAGCGAGGTCTTCCAGAATAGATTTCATCACTTGTGGTTTTACGGCCAGTACTACCACATCGGCATCGGCAATAGCATCGTGGTTATTGTCTGTGGTGCGAACCTGGGCGACTTTGCGCAACGTGGCCAGTGATTCCGGATAGGGATCGCTAGCGATAATCGAGCCAGCCGCGAAGCCCTTGGCCACCAAACCACCAATAATGCTGTTGGCCATATTGCCGGCGCCAATAAATGCAATGCTTGGCTTGGATAAGGTTGGCTTGGATAAGGTTGGCTTGGACAAGGCTGGTTCCTTAAGTTATAAATTTTGCGCGAGTATAGCAGGAAGAGTAGAGACGAGAAACGAGAGGCGCATAACGAGAATAAACCTTTACTCTCGCTTCTCGTTACTTGCCTCTCGTTTCCTGGGCCCGAAGATATCGGTACCGATTCGTACCATCGTAGCCCCTTCGGCGATGGCGGCTTCCATATCCCCCGACATTCCCATGGAGAGGGTATCTAGGCCGCTGTAAGTGTCGATGCGACTATGCTTGTGTTGCAGTGTTGCGGCAGCAGCTGTCAGCAGGGCAAAGGCAGCTCGCTGCTCTGACTCACTATCGCTAGCCTTGGGTATGGCCATTAAGCCTCGCAGACACAGATTCGGTAATAGAATGACCTGTTCGGCAAGTTCATCAAGCTGTTCAAGGCGAATGCCGGATTTACTGTCTTCATCGCTAATATTGATTTGCAGGCAAATATTCAGCGCGGGCAGGTGGCTGGGCCGTTGTTTGCTGAGACGCTGGGCAATGTTTAATCGATCAACGCTATGGACCCAAGCAAAATGCTCGGCGATAAGGCGGGTTTTGTTGGATTGGATTGGGCCGATAAAATGCCAATGCAACGGTAAATCCACCAACTCAGCTTGTTTTTTCAGCGCTTCCTGCACATAGTTTTCACCAATTTCAGTAATTCCCGCCGCTGCGGCCTGACGAATCAATGCCGCCGGGTGAGTCTTGCTGACGGCGATTAATTGCACAGAATGGTGACTTCGCTGATATTTTTCTTCAGCATCCCGGATGCGCTGCTGGACCTTTGCTATATTGAACTCTACTGATTGCGACATTGGGTCGATTTTAATACGAGTGGTCAGGTTAGATTAGCCGTGCTAAACAACGGTGAGGTGTTCACCGTTGTTTAGCACGGCCTCGATGATTCGGCGCTTAAGTGAAATGCTTCATTATACTGAAAACGCCTATAAGCCTCTTTATAAATGATTAACAATTAAGGATCTCCATGGATATTACCGAGTTGCTAGCGTTTAGTGCCAAACAGGGCGCATCTGACTTACACCTGTCGGCGGGTTTACCACCAATGATCCGGGTTGACGGTGATGTGCGGCGAATCAATCTGCCACCGATGGAGCACAAGCAGGTTCACAACTTGATCTATGAAATTATGAACGACAAGCAGCGCAAGGACTTTGAAGAGTTTCTTGAGACTGACTTTTCTTTCGAAGTACCCGGAGTGGCGCGTTTTCGGGTTAATGCTTTTAACCAGAACCGTGGTGCCGGTGCGGTATTTCGTACCATCCCGTCCAAAGTATTGTCGATGGAAGAGCTGGGTATGGGGCAGGTGTTTCGCGATGTCTCCATGGTGCCCCGCGGACTGGTACTGGTTACCGGGCCAACCGGCTCTGGTAAATCCACCACGTTAGCGGCGATGGTTGACTATATCAATGACAACAAATACGAACATATATTGACCATTGAAGACCCGATCGAATTTGTGCACGAATCAAAAAAATGCCTGATCAACCAGCGAGAAGTTCACCGCGACACGCATGGTTTTAACGAAGCGCTGCGCTCCGCCCTGCGTGAAGACCCGGATATTATTCTGGTGGGTGAATTACGGGATTTGGAGACCATTCGTTTGGCGATGACCGCCGCAGAAACCGGTCACCTGGTGTTTGGTACGCTACACACTACCTCAGCGGCGAAAACTATTGACCGGATTATCGATGTATTCCCGGCGGAAGAAAAATCTATGGTACGGTCGATGTTGTCGGAGTCGCTGCAGGCCGTTATCGCGCAAACCTTGTTGAAAAAAGTGGGGAAAGGCCGATTGGCAGCCCATGAAATTATGATTGGTACCTCGGCGATTCGTAACCTGATTCGTGAAGGCAAAGTTGCGCAGATGTACTCGGCAATACAAACCGGTGGCTCTGTGGGCATGCAGACCATGGATCAATGCCTGACCGAGTTAATCGATAAGCGTTTAATTGCTCGCGAGTCTGCACGTGAAAAAGCCCGCTTCCCGGAAAATTTTTAAGGATTCTTCCTTGGAAGTTCTAAGGGATTCTCTCTTAGAAAATGTTTAAAAAATATAACGGGCCCAGGAGTAAGTTGTGGATATTGATAAGTTATTACAAATCATGGTGGAGAAAGGTGCCTCGGATTTATTTATTACCGCTGGTGTGCCGCCTTCGATTAAAGTGCACGGTCGGGTGCTGCCGGTCACTACCAGCCCGTTAAGTCCGGAGAAAACCCGTGAGACTGTGCTGGGTGTTATGAATGAATCACAGCGCCGGGATTTTGTACGTGATAAGGAATGTAACTTTGCCATCAGTGCGCGGGGTATTGGGCGTTTCCGTGTCAGTGCTTTTTACCAGCGCAACCTGGCGGGTATGGTGTTGCGCCGAATTGAAACGACCATTCCCCGGATTGAAGATTTAGGTCTTCCCGATGTGGTAAAAGATTTGTCAATGACCAAGCGTGGCCTGGTGATTTTCGTCGGTGCTACCGGTGCCGGTAAGTCGACGTCGCTGGCGGCGATGATTGGTCACCGCAATCGCAATTCCAAGGGACATATTATTTCCGTGGAAGACCCTATTGAATATATCCACCAGCATGAAGGTTGTATTATCACCCAGCGGGAAGTGGGCATCGATACCGAGAGCTTTGAAGTGGGCTTGAAAAATATGCTGCGGCAAGCGCCGGACGTCATCATGATCGGTGAAGTACGTACCCGTGAAACGATGGAGCATGCAATCACCTTTGCGGAAACTGGCCATCTGTGTTTGTGTACCTTGCACGCAAACAATGCTAATCAGGCGCTGGATCGTATTTTGCACTTTTTTCCCGCTGATCGGCACTCCCAATTATGGATGGATTTATCACTCAATTTAAAAGCTATGATTGCACAGCAGTTGATACCGACCCCTGACGGTAAAGGTCGTCGCGCCTGTGTAGAAATTATGATTAATACACCATTGGCGCAGGACTTAATGCGCAAAGGTAAAGTCCATCAGTTAAAAGATTTGATGACCAAGTCTAACGAACAAGGTATGCAGACCTTTGATCAGGCCTTATATGAACTATATAAAGCAGGAGAAATCACTTACGAAGATGCTTTGGTCTATGCAGATTCTGCCAATGATCTACGTTTGATGATCAAGCTGGGCGATGAAAATGTCGGTGAACAGCTGGATGCCATTGCCGGTGATTTAAGTATGGAAGATGAGAGTGACCAGAATCCTGGGAAAACGTTTGTAAGATAGAGGTGAGAAACGAGAGGTGAGTTTGATTGTTGCTACACCTTCTTATGCTATACCTACGAGGATGAGGTGTAGCAGGTTGAAAGTAAGCGTTTTTATTTCCCCCCTTGGCTCTTCATCACCAACCAGCTCTCAAGGATTATTCTTGCTGCCAGGCTGTCGACATTTTTCTCTTTGAAATTTCTAGAGCCAGTTTGGTTAATTATTTCACCCTTGGCCTCAAAACTACTCAAACGCTCATCGGCCATTTCTATGGGTAAGCCAAAACGACCCTGTAAACGATCGCCAAACTTTTTTGCCCGCTGGCTTATTTCCGAACAGCTGCCATCCATATTGAGTGGTAAACCGACAATTAGTAAGTCTGGCTGCCATTCGTCAATGATGTATTTAATATCATCCCAGTCAGGAATGCCGTCTTTGGTTTTTAAGTCAGAGAGGGGAGTCGCAGTGTTGGTAATGGATTGGCCCACAGCGACACCAATAGTTTTGGTGCCGTAATCAAAACAAAGAATGGTTTGTGCGTCTAAGGGTCGAGGTCCAGCGTCTGACATTTTTTAAGCGTGACCCGCCTGAGGTGCAATCAAGGCCAGGTCAATGCCGAGTTTGGCTGCTGCTGCTTTGGCGCGTTGTTCGACAGGGGTATTAAAAATAATGTCGCTATCAGCTGGAGTTGTTAACCAGGCGTTTTCTGCTAGTTCCAGTTCCAGTTGGCCAGCACCCCAACCTGCATACCCAAGTGCTACTAGACTATCCTCAGGTCCTTTGTCGTGTGCGATGGAAGTGAGAATATCCTGTGAGGTCGTCAGTGCGATTTGCTCGGACACGCGAATGGTTGAATCCCAGTGGTTGTTAGTATTGCGATGTAAAACAAATCCCCGGTCCATATGCACTGGACCACCCGCAAGAATATGATCGTCATGGTGGTGGTGAATATCTGCAATTTCCAGGTGATGAAAAATCTCATCCAGACTTAAATCCAGTGGATGATTGATGACAATCCCCATTGCCCCTGCTTCGCTGTGTTCGCAAATATAGGTAATGCTGTTGGCGAATATACCGTCATTGATTGTCGGCATGGCAATCAGGAAATGGTTTTTAAAGCTGGTAGCGGAATTTGGCTTATCCATAAGCCCATTATTGGGGCGAAGCACGAATATGACAAGGTCAAAACTTTAGATAAGGTAAAAAAGGCGAGAAAAGCCGCTTGTTGGAATAAATTAGTTATAGCAAAAGGGCGCTTTAACCTAAATAAATCAGTTGATACTTAAAGCACTCGTTGTACTCACGGGGCAGGCCTATCGTAGCGAGGGCGCCAAGGTGCTGGAGGCAGAGCTTTTTTGTAAATTTTGGTCGACAGCAGTAAAACCCACCTCGCGTAGTGTTCAGTGTGGCCCATTGGGTATTTTGAACCTAGTCATTATGTATTAACTTGCCAACAGAGCGATATATTGGGATTAACAAAACGTTGGCAAGTTAATACATGATGTCTAGGTTTAAGTACTGGATGTAAGCCGGTCTTTATGGAAGCGCCAGGTACGGATAATTTCCAGTACATCTACCTCTCGTTGCATTTTAAGGGGGAAGAGGGCGTAGGGGGCTGCAAGATGGACAATTTTGATTGCCGCCTGGTCAAGAACTTTATGGCCTGAAGACTCCAGGATTTTTATTCGGTGCACATCGCCATTGGGCAGTAGCGAAACCATTAGGCGCAAGCTGCCATAGAGTTGCTGTTGTTTGGCTATGCTGGGGTAATGTTGGTTGCCTATGGACTCGATTTTAGTGCGCCAATTATGGAGATAAAGAGCGTCGTCCGACTGTTTGGTGGCCACTGAGGTAAGTCGGCGAATTCGAGGGCGTTTGGCGTAGGCTTGGCGCTGAATATCGAGCTTAGCTTCCAGGCTGGCAATTTCATGGCTGCGCTGGATGATGGTCATACCATCGGTCTGCTGTTGATTTGTTTCGGTGGTTTTTTCCCGTTGCTGTTGCCGTGTAGCTTTATCTTGGCTACTTGCGGTGGTGGTCAGCACCAGCGCTGGGGCTACTTGTGCCTGGTTGTGGCTAAGCTGTTGTGGCGGGGTGACCTCGTGAATCGTGTTATCTTGAAAGTCGGCCAGTTCGTGAGTGGTGAGCATCGCTTTTTCGGTCAAGGTGCCACTACCTTGCTGGTTACTTTGGGCCAGGAATTCCGCCTCTTCGGGGGCTTTGTTACTGTGGTGTTGGGCGAGGGTGATTTCTAGCTTTGGAGGGGCGGGGGATCGTTCTTCACGATTAAAACTGACGCCGAGGATAAATGCTGCATGCAGGGCAAGTGCCAGGCAAAAGGCAAAGCCCAGTCGATTATGACTGAGCTGGTTATAGGCCATTTGTTGGTAAATATTAGCTACCGCTGCCATAGCTTCTATTGCTGGTTTCCGCGATCAGTGTCTATCAGTAGGGTGGATCCAGATCCATTACCCTACACGTTAAAACATCAGGCATTATGTTGCGGCGATATTTGTATAGCAAGTTGAAATATTTAGTCTAGTTTAGCCGCTATTGTTCAGCTTGTTTTCTATACAATCCATTAGCATAGCTGCGATATCCATATTGAACTGCCTGTCGATTTCCCGCATACAGGTGGGGCTGGTGACATTGATCTCGGTAAGATAATCACCGATTACATCCAGCCCTACAAATAGCAACCCCTTTTCACTAGCAACGGGCCCAACCTGGTTCGCAATCCAACGATCTCGATCAGTTAATGGCTGGGCTCGGCCAGTACCACCTGCGGCTAAATTGCCTCGGGTTTCACCCTTGGCCGGAATTCGGGCCAGACAGTAATCCACCGGTTTGCCATCAATTAGCAGAATACGTTTATCGCCATTGACGATCTCTGGTAGGTAGCACTGGGCCATGATGGTATCGCGGCCGAAGCGGGTTAGCGTTTCCAGAATGACCCCTAGATTGGGGTCATCTTGCTTCACTCGGAAGATGGATGTGCCACCCATGCCGTCCAGTGGCTTATAGATCACATCCCCGTGTTCCTGATGAAAAGCCCGTAGCCGTTCTTGATCCCGGCTGACCATCAGTGGAGGACAACATTGGGGAAATTGGGTGGCGAACATCTTCTCGTTACAGTCCCTGAGGCTCTGAGGCTTATTGACGATCAACGTGCCCAGTCGTTCAGCAGCTTCGAGAATATAGGTGCTATAGACAAATTCATTGTCGAAGGGGGGGTCTTTGCGCATCAACACCACATCCAGTTCGCCGAGAGCAATATCCTCTACGTCATGCAGTGTATAATAGTCATCACTATCCCTGAACACCTTTAGTTGTCTTATCTTGGCTCTGGGTTCGCTACCTGTCTGATACAGGTCTTGCTGCTGCATATAGTTCAGTTGCCAGCCCCGATCGCTAGCGGCCCAAAGCATGGCCAGAGTAGTGTCTTTGTTGATGTTGATGGACTCGATAGGGTCCATCACCACACCAAGGCGAATAGTCATCATTTTACTCATAGTTACTTTTTAAACATTGTTGGCGGTTTCTCACTTATCAGGGTGGGCGATTTTGAGATCGGCTTCTATACTTGCTGTGCAGACACTAATAAATCGGTGGCTGGGAGAAATAGGCAGTTTCACGATACGTTACGTTGCCCAAGTGCACAAAGCAAGGTTCAATGTAGGCCTCGCTTGAGAAGATTTTACTATATTTATCTGTAGTTTATGGATAAAACCTTGAATCTGTGTTTAGTATTAAAGAATCGTTCAGTGACGGCTCAGGCGTCTTTAGCCATGTGATGAAGTTAAGTTTTGAGTAATAAGGCCGAAAGTATGGAAGGTAATTTAGAAGATTTAAAAGTAATGGTGATCGATGACAGTAAAACGATTCGCCGCACAGCGGAAACGTTGCTGAAAAAGGTGGGTTGTAATGTGGTCACTGCTACCGATGGTTTTGACGCGTTGGCCAAAATTGCAGACACCAGGCCCGATATTATTTTCGTCGATATTATGATGCCACGTCTGGATGGCTACCAGACCTGCGCATTGATCAAAAACAACAGTGAGTTTAAAGAAACCCCTGTGATTATGCTGTCCAGCAAGGATGGTTTGTTCGATAAAGCCAAGGGTAGAATTGTTGGTTCGGATGAATATCTGACCAAGCCTTTTAGCAAGAATGAGTTAATCGGCGCGATTCAGGCTCACGTAGGCGCAACGCAGCAAACTGTCGGTATCGGAACGTTGCAGCTGTAGTGTGGAAAAAAGATGTATGGTGTATGGGACTCAATTGTCCTACCATGTCTGGATAAGAATAATAGGCGTGAATAGCGCGCCGTAACTGTGGAGGAATTATGGCTAAAGTGTTAATTGTTGATGATTCGCCGACCGAAACCCATAAAATGACCACTATTCTGGATAGACATGGGCATGAAGTGATCACTGCTGAGAGTGGTGAAGAGGGTGTCGCTAAAGCTAAAGAGACTCTGCCAGATGTAGTGCTTATGGATATTGTTATGCCTGGCCTGAATGGTTTCCAGGCTACCCGCCAGTTGAGTAAGCATGCGAGCACCAGCCATATTCCGGTCATTATTGTCACTACCAAGGACCAAGAGACGGATCGTTTATGGGGGCAGCGCCAGGGGGCCAAGGGTTATCTGACCAAGCCAGTGGAAGATGCAACCTTAATAAATGCCATTGCCGAAGTGTTGAGGTAATGGTGCGCAACTCATTTGCAACGACTATCCGCAATGATAGGATCGAATATGAATAGCCAGGTCGAACCTTTTGCTGCATTACTGGATATCGCTGAGCGCAGTGTCAGCAATGCTCAAGGTTTACCGGCGCAGGTCGACATTAAACCCCATTGGTCCGGTATAGGCTTTATGCTGGCAGGATATCGTTTTGTTGCCCCTATGGGAGAAGTGGCAGAAATTATGGCCCAGCCGCCCGCGACTCGTTTGCCCGGTGTACAAACCTGGGTGCGAGGTGTATCCAATGTCCGTGGTCGCTTGTTGCCATTAATCGATTTGGAACGTTTTTTTGGCGGTGCGCTGGGTAGCCGCAAGCTTCGTCGGGTGTTGGCGTTGGAACTGGGTGAACTTTATACCGGCCTGATCGTTAGTGAAGTATTTGGTATGCAGCATATTCCGGTTGATTGTTTTAGTGATGAAGTGCCGGAGCCGCTGGACGCCTTAAAGCCATTTCTAGCAGGTTCCTACCAGCATAATGATGTTACCTGGACTGTGTTTAGCCCTTACCGGCTGGCACAAAATGCAGAGTTTTGTAATGCGGCGGCAGGCTAAGCTTTGTCGCTGTTTTCAGATCAAACGCAGTAAAACCTAGAACTTGAAAATTCAATACTTGAAAACCTTGTAGCTGAAAAATTAGTGCCTAAACAATTATTGTTAACCGTAAGCAGCGGAGAGTCCCGGGGATGAATGCTAAAACACAAGGTGCAGCAGCCAAGCTGCCCACAAACAGAGCGATAAGCTTTTTCCTGATTTTGATGATCGCCGGTTTTATCGGTGCGGGTATTAACGCCTATATTGTAGTGCGTGATGCTGGCTACGATGCCCGTTACCTGGGGCTGACTGGTGAGCTGCGGGTACTATCGCAGCAGATCTCCACCAGCTCTCGTCAGGCGACGGCGGGTGACATCGCTGCCTTTGATCAGCTAGCGAAGTCGCGAGGCAAATTTAACAAAGCTATCGGTATTTTGCAGAATGGCACAACCAACTTGCCCCCCGCCGCAAATCTGCTGAGTGCTGAGCTGGCAGATCTGGGTTCTTTGTGGAAAAAAGTAAATAACGCATCATCGACTATCGTGGATAACCGTGAACGTATTGTATTTTTGCACGAAGTAGCGAAAACCCTGAACGAGTCGATTCCGGAATTACAGGCGGAATATAACAACGTTGTGGAAATTCTTTTAGAAAAAAAGGCACCATCGGATCAGGTGGCGGTAGCGCAAAGACAATCCTGGTGGGCGGAGCGTATCGCCCGTAACGTCGACAAGATGCTGCAAGGTGAAGAGGCCGCGAAAGATGCAGCGGACCAGTTTAACCTAGATGCGAGTTTATTTGGTTCGGTACTGAACGGTATGTTGCAGGGTAACAAAGCGATGCGAATTTCCCGGGTAACCGATAAAGAGGCACGCACATCACTCGAAGAAATTAACGATCTGTTTGGATTTGTGAGTGAGTCGGTTGATGAGATTTTTCAGGCTTCTCCGGATCTGTTGAAGGCTCGTCAGGCGGCGGAAGCCATTGTGGTTGATTCGCCGCAGGTGATGGAAGCTACTAGCAAGTTGGCTGAACAGATCAGTACCCTGGAAAGCAAGCGTACAGTTACCGCTACCACGGCCCTGATCTTTGTGGGCTTAACACTTTTTTCGTTAGCGATGATCGGGATCCAGACATTCCGCAACACCCAATTCCGTTTGCGTGAAACGGGTGAGACGAACGAACGAAACCAAAACGCGATTCTGCGTTTACTTGATGAGCTGGCAGATCTCGCGGACGGCGATTTGACCACCACCGCAACCGTAACCGAGGATTTCACCGGTGCGATTGCAGACTCTATTAACTTTACAATTGATCAACTCCGAATCCTGGTATCGCAGATTAATGATACGGCGGTAAGAGTATCTGCGGCGGCACAGGAAACCCAATCGACTGCACTACACTTGGCTGAAGCTTCCGAGCATCAGGCCCAGGAAATTGCCGGGGCATCTGCGGCGGTAAACGAGATGGCGGTGACCATCGATCAGGTATCTTCTAACGCTGCCGAATCAGCAGGGGTTGCGGAGCGCTCGGTGGCAATCGCCAACACTGGAGCGGAAGTGGTACAGAACACCATCAATGGCATGGATAATATCCGTGAACAGATTCAAGAGACATCAAAACGTATTAAGCGATTAGGTGAATCGTCACAGGAGATCGGGGATATCGTATCGTTGATCAATGACATCGCTGACCAAACCAATATCCTCGCATTGAATGCTGCGATCCAGGCATCTATGGCCGGTGACGCGGGTCGAGGTTTTGCGGTGGTAGCGGATGAGGTGCAGCGCCTTGCGGAACGCTCTTCTGCGGCTACTAAGCAAATTGAGGCGCTGGTTAAGACAATCCAATCAGATACCAACGAAGCGGTAATCTCAATGGAACAAACTACTACTGAGGTGGTGCGTGGCGCTCGCTTGGCGCAAGATGCAGGGACGGCACTGGAAGAAATTGAGAAGGTATCCCAGGAATTGGCGGAATTGATCCAGAACATATCTAATGCTGCACGCCAACAGGCGTCATCAGCGGGCCACATTTCCAATACGATGAATGTTATTCAGGAAATTACCTCGCAAACTTCTTCAGGTACCACAGCAACGGCGGAATCAATCGGTAACCTCGCTGACATGGCTAACGAATTGCGTGAGTCGGTAGCGGGCTTCAAGTTGCCGGAAGAAGAGGAGATTGTAGTTGCTGTTGAAGGTGAAGGTGAAGGTGTTTTTGATGAGGCGTCTGATGCACCACCTGAAGTGGCTTTGGTAGCGGTAGAATGATGTTGGCAAGGTGATTTATAGGGAGCCGCTGAACAAGTCTAAAGCGTCTTTGGCCTATTCAGCTGCCCCTTCAAACAAGAAAGCATGCTGGTTGCACGTCGTTCTAAAACAATATAACGGCGGAGCCTGAGCCCGTCTGTAGGCCCCGAAGGGGTGAACTTGCGAACGCTGTGGCTGTGAGTACCTTGGAACGGCTGGAACTGACACCTCAGTGATTATTAACTATATGGAGATTAACAGGCGATGTCTTCGTGGTCTTATCAGACACCGCCAGAACTTAGTGATAAACAATATGCTCGTTGGCAGACTCTGCTAGAGGAACGCACGGGCATTTGTTTTTTACAGCATAAGTCAATTTTGCACAAAGGCCTCAGTCAGCGCATGCGTGAGGTGGGAATTAAAGATTACGAGCGGTACTTTAAACAGGTGAGTGCTGTTCCGGGGGGTGTTGTTGAGTGGGCACAACTGGTAGATCGTATTTCAGTAAAGGAAACCAGTTTTTTTCGCGATCCCCTCTCTTTTGATGTCATTAAAAATTTTTTGCTTAAGCGCTTGAATGTGAATGTTAGGACTCAAGACTACACTCTTGATATATGGAGTGTTGGTTGCTCTACAGGAGAAGAAGCTTATTCTCTGGCGATGTGTGCCAGCGATCTGATTGATTTTGTGGCGGCCAACATTTTTCTAGGGGTAATAGCAACAGATATTAGCTCGTCCGCTTTAACGATTGCTCGTCGTGGTTGTTATGTGGCTCGAAAGTTAGCGGATTTGCCTTTGGCGCTAAAGCACAAGTATTTTGTACCGCTCAGTGAGCAGGAATATGAAATTGTACCCAGCCTCCGGCAACGTTTGTGTTTTGTGCAGGGCAATCTATTGAGTTTGGGCGAAGCACCAAGAATGGCAATGGATGTTATTTATTGCCAAAACGTGTTGGTGTATTTCCGGCGCGATAGGAAGCGGCAGGTGTTGGACAGTTTGGTAGAACACCTAAAGCCGGGTGGTATGCTAATGCTTGGCCCCGGTGAAGCCATCGGCTGGCAGCATCCGAATATAGAGCGGACGTCGGATGACTTAGTACAGGCATATGTTAAGCAATATATTTCTAACTAGTAATTATAAGCTAAAGCTTTAGCATTTTTCGTAAGCTCCCTTGCAACGGTAGAAAACTAAAGAAGGTCAGAATAATATGGGTGAGCGCCAGGATTATATAGCGCTAGATTGGGTGGCTGAAGAAATTGGGGAAACCCTCAAACAGGCCGCCCAAACATTGGAAGCGTATATCGCAAATCGTGATGATGCTACCAAGTTACGTTTTTGCCTGACATATATTCATCAGGTGCATGGCACATTGCAAATGGTGGAGTTTTTCGGTGCTGCCTTGCTGGCTGAAGAAATGGAAGGCTTGGCTCACGCACTGACACAGGGAAAGATTCACGATAGTCATATCGATGACGCCCTGTTGGTACTGAAAAATGCTATTGCGCAATTACCCCTTTATCTGGAAAGGGTGAAAGAATCGCGCCACGGTTTGCCTGCAACATTACTTCCTGTCTTGAACGATTTGCGTGCGGTTCGCGGTGAGAGCCTGCTATCAGAAACAGTATTATTTGCTCCCGATATGAGCGGGCTAACAGCTACAGAAGCGCCTGCCGACACTCAGTTTAAAGAGGGTCAACTTGAAGGCGGTGAATTAGCAGAAGTTGTTCACAAGCTGCGACAGATGTTTCAGATAGCTCTGCTCGGTTTAATCCGCGGTAATGATGTTCGGAAAAATGTTAATTATCTCGCCAAAGTTTGTGCCCGATTAGTAAAACTAACAACGGGATGTCCTTCCCAGGCATTATGGCGTGTGTGTATTGCTGTCTTGGAGGGTTTGCTGAATGGCTCCATAGACGCGAGTGTTGCTGTGAAAATTCTTTTGCGCCAGGTTGATCGCCAGATAAAGCAGATTATTGATCATGGTGAAGCTGCACTGCAACAGCCTCCCCCAGAAAATCTATTGAAAAACCTTCTCTACTACGTTGCTCGAAGTAAAGCTAACTCCCGTTTTATCAAAGAGATTAAAATCGAGTACAACCTTGATGCTTCTCTTTTAGGTGAAGGTGAATTGGAAGATGAAACGCTTGCCACACCCGATAGCTCTGCGATGCAATCGGTGGTTGAGGCATTGGGGCAGGAATTAAAGGATATTAACGTTGCGCTTGTCGAAGCAGGTACTGATTCTGCTACATTAACAGAAGTGCTTCCCTTATTTCGTCGCGTTTGCGACACCATGGCGATATTGGGTATGGGCAGTACTTTGAAGCAGGTTCAGGAACCCTATTCAAGATTGGCAAAAAATCTCGCCACACAAAATGTCATTGTAGTCGCAGAGATGGATGAAATTAGCAGACAAATCTCGGCGGCTGAGGCAGCACTAAATTCATCGGATATGATTAAGTCCGGTGGTGACCAAGCGTTATTTAATGATAGTGAGGAGGCACAACAACAACTGGATAATGCTTTTGATTCAGTAGTATGTGAATCGCGAAATGGTCTTGAGCAGACAAAAGAGGCGATTATTGAGTTTGTTGCTACCCAGTGGAATCACAGCTGCCTTAGCGATGTACCCGGCTTGTTGACTGAGATCCGTGGTAGTTTAAATATGGTGCCGCTAACAGCTGCTGCAGATATTCTCCAGGCATGCGAAGATTATATTGCCCAAGTGCTATTAGCGGATAAAACGGTACCTGAGTGGCAAATGCTAGACACACTGGCCGATGCTATAACCTCCATTGATTATTACCTTGAGCGCTTGGCTGATGATGCCGATGCGGATGGCAGCGCCATTTTAGAAGTGGCGGCTGAAAGTGTTGCCGAGTTGGGTTATCCCGTTGCTATACCATCAACGGGAACTAGTACTAAACAACATCCAGTAGCAGAAGGCACAAAAGAGCCTCCGTTATTAGAAGCAGAGCCACCTGTTTTGGATGATCAAGAAACTCAAGCATCAGCAGACGTTCCGATTCTGGCAGAGGTAGTTCCGTTTCAGTCTCCCTCAGAAGGCGATATTCCTGTGTTGACAGAGAAACCGGTAGATGAAGAGGAAATAGAGCCGGAAGTTGAACAAACTGTTGATGCTGCTGTGGAAGAAGACGCTGAGGACTTTGATCCAGAAATCGTTGAAATTTTTATTGAGGAAGCGGGTGAAGTTCTTGAAGTCATTGACGAATTTCTACCGCAATGGATAGCTAATATCAGCGATGAAGAAGCGAGCTCCACTATTCGTCGGGCTTTCCACACCTTAAAAGGCAGTGGTCGTATGGTTGGTGCTGTGGATATCAGCGAATTGGCCTGGTCGGTAGAAGGTATGTTGAATCGGGTGTTGGATGGAAGTGTCGATATGGACCAGGCCCGCTTTGATTTAGTGTCCGAAACGAAAAATTATGTGTCGGAGCTGGTCGATGCATTTAAGCATAGAAAACCCGTAGACAAAAGCCTAATAGAAGCGTTGATAGAGCAGGCAAATGCATTGGGCAAAGAGCAAAATCCAGTGTTTAAAGAATCCCTAGCCGTTGAATTCGCTGAACCAGAGTCTGAAACTGTTAGTGACGATTTACCTGTGTTGGAGGATGCGGTTACGGAAGCACCAGCACCAGAAGATGAAGAAATCGATACTGAACTGCTAGAAATTTTTGCCGCAGAAACTGGCACCCATGGCCAGGTACTGGAAGAATTTATTGCCCACAGCAGACAGCTGGCAGGCCCCGCTGCATTGACCGATAAACTGCAGCGTGCATTGCACACGTTAAAGGGTAGTGCCAATATGGCCGCTATTACACCGGTTGCAGTGATTGTTACACCTATTGAACGCTTGGTTAAAGAATTGCGAGCCAGCCAGTTAAAAGCCGACCAGTCAGTCATCGATATGCTTGAACGTGGCTCCTTGTTTATTAAGGCCGGTGTCGAGCAGTTAGGCACTACGCCACTACAGACCTTGCCTGGTACAGAAGAATATATACAACAGTTAACCACGTTGCTTAAAGAGCGCATGGCACTGGCTGCTGATCAGGGCGAAGAGGATGGCGGTATTCCCTCCGAAGCACTTAACCTGTTCCTGACCGACAGTCTCGACCGTATCATGACTATTTCTGAGCAATTGGCTCGCTGGCAACAAGGCGAACTGAACGCCCTTGAAATGGCTAGCCTTGAGCAATTGACCGACCAATTTATCGATCAAGCAGAATCGGTCAATATGCTGGCACCTGTTGAATTGGGACAGGCTATGCAGGTGCTTTATCGTCGAGCTGCCTCAGCAGGTGGTGGGCTGTTAGGGGATGATTTCTTTACTTTGGCGGGTAGAGGTAATGATACCTTGATTGATATGTTAGATCAGATTGCAGGCCATCAAAACCCTTGTTTCTCTCAGCAGCTAGTGAGTGATATTCAGGATTTTGAATTTGACCCCTTACCTGCAATAGAGCAGCTTGGCACGAGTGAGATCGAGCTTAGTAGCAATGCCCTTGAGGGTACCGACGACGGTGATAATACTCTGCAGATGGAGGCAATTTCCGATGACGATATCGATAATAATCTGGTCGATATTCTGTTGGAAGATGAAGAGCTACTGGTTGATGCCGATGTTGTTGAGCTTGATTTGGATGCCTTTATTGATACGGGGACACAGGCGACAGTTGTTGAAGAAGAAACCGTTGAAACGGTCGATGATGCAGACATTATAGCGGCAATGGCTGATTTGGTAGACGCTATTGCTGAATCGGCAGATCAGCAGGATGCTATCCAACCAGAACCAGAACCAGAACCCGTTGCCTCTACAGGCGAAGCTGCCGATGCAGATATTGATGCAGAAATTCTCGAAATCTTCCTGGAGGAAGCGGATGATCTGATAGAAGCTATTGACGAATCCATTCATGGTTGGAGTGATGACCGTGGCAGTCGTACTTATCTGCATGACCTGTTGCGGATACTGCATACCTTGAAGGGCGGTGCACGGTTGGCTGGGCTCACCCCGCTGGGTAATCTAAGCCATAATTTTGAAACGTTGCTGATTGGTTTAGAAGGCCAGGACGCTGAGGTAGATGACGATACATTAAACGACATCCACTCTTATCAGGATCAATTGATCGCTCAGCTGGCGGCGATTAAGGCGGGTGAGGCTGTTGCTGACGTCGATGAAATCGAAGCGCCGCTGGTTAGTGTTGAAGAGGATATTACAGCAAAGGTTACGGTTGAAGCTGCCAGCGAAGAGTCCTTTGATGAAAGTTTCGACATTGAAGCGTTGGACGTTGAAGTTGTTGAAGACGCTGCCAATGTTGCTGACTTTGTTTCGGCGCAGGATGAAGAGCCAGAAACCGCTGCGATCGAGCCTGTGGCTAAAAAGCCTGCCGAGGTTGTGCCGTTTACTGCCAGGCGGCAGCCTAGACACGTTTCACCGGACCCAGTGCTATCGCCTGCGATAGTAGATCCTACGATGAAAAAAGGTCCGCAGGAAGTGGTGAAGGTATCGGCACAGTTATTGGAAGATTTGGTTAACCTTGCTGGTGAGACTTCGATTTCCCGCGGTCGTGCGGAAGAACAGATTTCTGAGCTGGTATTCTCTCTGGATGAAATGCAGATAACGGTGGACCGTCTGCAGGAACAAGTTCGTCGCTTGGATATGGAAACTGAGCAGCAAATTCTCTTTCGTCAGGAACAGGTAGCAAGCGAAGGTCTTGAAGAATTTGACCCGCTGGAGATGGACCGCTACTCGCAGTTGCAACAATTGTCCCGTTCGCTACTGGAGTCTTCCTCCGATTTAATCGATATCAAGAGTACCTTGGCAGATAAATCTCGCGATATGGAAACCCTGTTAGTCCAGCAGTCGCGAATCAATACAGAATTGCAGGAAGGACTGATGCGTTCTCGCATGGTACCGTTCTCAAGGATGGTGCCGAGACTGCGCCGGATTATTCGTCAAGTCAGTGGTGAGTTAAATAAAAAAGTCGATTTTCATCTGGAAAATGTCGAAGGTGAATTGGATCGCACCGTATTAGAACGGATGATCGCACCGCTGGAGCACATGCTGCGTAATGCCGTGGACCACGGCATAGAATCTGCCGAACAGCGTGAAGCCGTAGGTAAGGCAAGAAGAGGTAATGTCTCCTTAGACCTGTCTCGTAAGGGGGGTGAAATAGTGATAACCCTGACCGATGATGGCGCCGGTATTGATCTGGATGCGGTAAAACGTAAGGCCATCGAGCGCGGTTTGATGGAACCCAATACTGATTTAAGCGAGCACGACATTCTTCAATTTATTTTACAGCCCGGTTTCAGTACGGCGGCAGAAGTGACGCAAATTTCTGGTCGTGGTGTCGGTATGGATGTGGTGCACAGCGAAATTAAACAGCTGGGCGGTTCCATGGATATTGATTCCGTGCCGGGTCAGGGGTCGCGTTTTACGGTGCGTCTGCCCTTTACGGTATCGATAAACCGCGCATTGATGGTCCATGTTGGTGGTGATAGCTATGCGATACCACTGAATACAATAGGAGGTATTGTACGGGTTAGCCCCTTTGAACTGGAGGCCTATTATCAACCTGACGCACCGATGTTTGAATACGCAGGTCAACCTTATCTATTACGTTATATGGGCGCATTGTTGCACCGGGGCTCGCAGCCCAATCTGGAAGGTCAGTCCCTGCCATTGCCGGTAGTACTGGTACGTGGTGCTGAGCATTCGGTGGCGTTACAGGTTGATAGCTTGATGGGTTCCCGAGAGATAGTGGTAAAACCACTGGGGCCGCAATTTAGTATGGTGCAGGGCTTGTCTGGTGCAACGGTGTTGGGTGACGGTAGAGTAGTCGTTATTCTAGATCTGTTGGCACTGATTCGCGCTGATGCTTCGCAAATACATCGCGACTTTATTCTTACTAAGGACGAAGCTGAAGCTGAAGATGAAAATCGTAGCGTTACGGTACTGGTAGTCGATGATTCGGTAACGGTACGTAAGGTTACCTCCCGCTTCCTTGAGCGGCAGGGTATGGAGGTAATATTGGCCAAAGATGGTGTTGATGCAATCACTCAGCTGCAGGAAATCGAACGCATTCCCGATGTGATGTTGTTGGATATCGAAATGCCGAGAATGGATGGCTTCGAGGTGGCCAGCCGGGTTCGCCACAACAGCCGACTGCAAGACATTCCTATTATTATGATCACCTCTCGAACGGGTGAAAAGCACCGCGAGCGGGCACTGTCATTAGGTGTTAATAAATATATGGGTAAACCTTTCCAGGAAGCAGAATTACTGAAAACCATTAACTCATTGATGGGTATCACTACAGAGTAATACAACATGGCGGAACTTAGAGAGCCGCGAATTGGTCTAGTGACTGATTCTGATCTCAACCGCCACATACTACAGAGCGTGTTGGCTGAAGGCGGATATAAGTTAGCGGTGTCCCTGGATACCACTAAATTACCTGCCTATTTTAAGTCCCGTGACGGTGATTCAAAATCGACAAACTCTGAGCTGGATGCTTGGTTGGTTGATATGGATGGCAACGATATTCAGCACGCACTGGATTTGCTGATAGAGAAAAGCGAGCTGCCCCTGTTAGTCAATGACGAAATACCACTGCCTCAGAACGTGGCAGACCATGAGGTTTGGCAACGTCGCTTGTTAGAAAAGCTTGAAGTGGTTGCCATCAGACATTGCACTGAGTCCGATGAACCTAAGGCGAAGGTAGGCGCTGATAGGATTGCCGATAGTGAGATGGACGGAAACGGCCAACAATGGGCGGAAAAAGTTTGGGTGTTGGTGGCGTCCTTGGGTGGGCCTGAAGCGGTAAAGCGTTTTCTGTGTGCTTTGCCCGTGGGCTTACCTTTGGCCATGGTCTACGGTCAACATATAGAAACAAATTATGATGGGCTGTTAGCCAGTGCGGTAGGGAGTCAGCAGGACTATCCCATGCGGCTGGTAAAGAGGCAGCAGATTTTAACAGCAGGTGAAATTGCGGTAGTGCCCGTTGATCATCAACTGCGGTTTTTATCACGTGGCCGGGTTGTAGAAACACGAAAACCCTGGGCAGGTGCCTATCAACCGGCGCTTGATCAGGTAATTGCTGAATTAGCCTGGGTGTATAGACACAATTTGGGTGTCATTGTTTTTAGTGGACTATGCAATGACGGTGAAATTGGTTGCCGGGTTGCCAAAGCGTGTGGCAGTACGATCTGGGTGCAAACGCCAGAAAGCTGTCTTAGTCCGGATATGCCAAATGCGGCAATTAGTACCGGCTGTGTCACTCATCAAGGAACGCCAGAGGAGTTAGCACAATCACTGTCACAACTTCTGGGTATTTGTGAGCCTACAAAGCAGTAGTGATACAACAATACCTACAAGAAAGCCTAGCCGATAAACTAAGATAATGAGAGGCCATCAATGAGTGGAGAATTACAATCAGCAATTGCAGTTAACGAATTGGCAACATTGTTAATACCGGTTAACGGTAAACAGTTGGTATTGCCCAATGTTACCGTGGCTGAAATTATTCTCTATGTTGAGCCACAAGCAAAAGACGATGTGCCTAATTGGTATTTAGGGTCATTCTCTTGGCGTAATACGGAGGTGCCTCTAGTCTCTTTTGAAGCGATTAATGAAGAACCTTTTGTGAGTCGAAGCCAAGGTTGTCGTATAGCGGTATTGAATGGTTTGGTCGATAGTCAGCGATTACCTTTTTGCGGATTTGTTATCGAAGGTGTACCACGATTGATGCGAATTATGCCTGATGAAGTGGCGACCGATGATGAAGTAAAAGCGGGGGCAGCAGAGCTGTCAAGAGTTTTGGTAAGCGGTGAAAAAGCGGCTATTCCCGATGTGGATTTTATTCAGCAGGAAATATTAAAAATTCTTTAGTGGACAGCCTGCATCCAATGGGGTTGGTGGGGAATGGCACTGACTTAAGGCTATAACTGAGGCGCTTTGAACCCGCTGTTCGCAATGCAAGGCTCACTATCGCCCATTATCGATTGGAACCCCACGCCCTTTAGGCGGGCCTTGCATTGCGAACAGCTACTCCAGTGGTACCCGGATACCGCACA